>NZ_JAAQXA010000078.1:0-1035 GCF_012985775.1 Pseudomonas sp. WS 5011 | reverse complement strand
CGAGCAGGTCGTCCAGCAAGCTACCCTGGTCAGGGCTCAGTTGCTCGCTACGCTTGG
This sequence comes from Pseudomonas sp. WS 5011, assembly GCF_012985775.1. Lineage (NCBI taxonomy): Bacteria > Pseudomonadati > Pseudomonadota > Gammaproteobacteria > Pseudomonadales > Pseudomonadaceae > Pseudomonas > Pseudomonas sp. WS 5011. The sequence continues at coordinate 978 of NZ_JAAQXA010000078.1, read as the reverse complement.
CAAACTTGTGCCGTTTGTACCAAGCGATTTCGTGTGTGAGCTGCTCAATGATGGTCTGATCACGGTGGATTTTCTTGCCCATCACGTCGACCTGCGTGAGCAACTGCGCGGCCAGTGCGCGCAGCTGGTCAGGTGTCAGTTGGTCGAGATTGGGCGAGGAGTTCATGCTGCTGATTGTGCCAGAGCAGACGCTCTGCGCAGATACACCGATGGGCTAATGGCCGGTGCTACAGCACTGTGATTGCGCCGCCCGCACCGACCCGCTGCCAGGGCAGCCCCAGTACCAACGCCTGAAGTTGCTCGGTGTCGAGTTCAACTTCCGAGCCGTGGCGGATGCCTGGCCAGTGAAACTTGCCCTGGTTCAATCGCCGCGCGGCCAGCCAGATACCCACGCCGTCATGCACCAGGACTTTCATGCGGTTGGCGCGGCGATTTGCGAACAGATAGGCGCAGTGCGGCTTCGCCGCACCGAACACCGCCACCACGCGGGCCAACGCGGTTTCAGTGCCCGCGCGCATATCCATGGGTTCGGTGGCGAGCCAGATACTATCGATACGGATCACTGGGCGAGCCCCCGGACAAAGCGGGCGCATCCTTCAGGATCGGAAGCTGGCCATTTCACTGTGATCGATTGCTCGCCCAGCGGTAGCTCGATAATCACAGCTGGTTCAACTGGTCGTTTTGGCGTAACTCTCGCAGGAACGAACGCCGGCAACGCCGCTGGCAGTTGATCTCGATAAAGCGGTAGCCACTTGCGAATGACGTTGGCATTGATGCCGTGGCGGATGGCAACGCTGGAAACGGTCGCACCGGGTTGCAGGCACTCCTGAACAACCTGGGCCTTGAACGGTTTGGGGTAAGAGCTTCGTTGGCGCATGGAAATCCCGGCGATAAGGGCTATCGCGTCCGCTTAAAAATACGCGGACACCATCGCCCTTAATGCTGGAGTTCGGAAGGTGAGTTGGCCGGACGCTTACC
>NZ_JAAQXA010000077.1:0-1093 GCF_012985775.1 Pseudomonas sp. WS 5011 | reverse complement strand
GCGGTACGCCGGCTACGCGCAAAAATCGATGACGATTTCGATCTCAAGCTGATTCATACCGCCCGCGGCATGGGATACATGATGGATGCGCCGGAGTGAATATGAAGCACCTTTCGCTGACAGCACGCATGAGCCTGATGTTCATGTCCGCGGTAATTGCAGTCCTGACGGTAGCAGGGCTGAGTTTCAATATGCTCAGCCAGCACCACTTCAAGATGCTGGATCGGCAGGCCCTGGTGGAGAAACTCGAATCCGCCAAACATATCCTCAACAATGCTCGCGGTGAAGCGAGCCTTTCGGAAGAATTACCGCAGTTGCGAGCCTTGCTGGGAGCCCATCAGGATCTGGCGGCCACTATCCTGGCCAGTGACGGTTCTGTACTGTTCTCCGACCCCAGAGCAGTCGAAGTACCAGAGCGTTTCAGACGTGAAAATGAGCAGAGCATGTGGGAGTGGCAGAACGGCCAACACATGTACCGCGGCATGACGGCGCAAATCTCGGTAGCCGATCAGGCTGAGCCGCTCACAGCTTTGCTGATTCTTGACGTCACCAATCACACACACTTTTTCGACACGCTGCAACGATGGTTCTGGATTGGATTGGTCATCAGTGCCCTGTTCAGTGCCGCGCTCGGCTGGGTGGTTGCTCGCAGCGGCCTTAGGCCTCTGCGGCAAGTCACTCATGTGGCCTCCGGGATGTCCGCTCGCTCGTTACAGGAACGAATCCCTCTCGAACCAGTGCCGCGGGAACTTCAGCAACTGGTTCTATCCTTCAATGCGATGTTGGCTCGGCTAGAGGATGCCTTCGTTAGGCTCTCCAATTTTTCGGCCGACATTGCCCACGAGCTACGCACGCCCGTTAGCAACCTGATGACCCACACCGAGGTCGTGCTGAGTAAAAAACGCGATATCAATGCCTATGAGGAGAATCTGTACTCCAACCTGGAGGACTTGAAGCGCATGTCTCGGATGATTGATGACATGCTGTTCTTGGCCAAGGCTGATAATGGCCTGATCATCCCCGAGCAGGCCAGGATCGAACTGGCTGACGTAGTCTTCAAGCTGTTTGACTACTACCACCTTCTGGCCGAAGA
>NZ_JAAQXA010000076.1:0-1097 GCF_012985775.1 Pseudomonas sp. WS 5011 | reverse complement strand
CGGTTGCGCCCGACACTGACCAGGCAGGTGCTGGAGACCCGCGCAGGCCGCTCGACGTAACCGTCGAAGGCCGCGGGCATAGGCATCAGTTCGGCGCGCTCCAACTCCAGTACCTCGGCCACACTGAGCCCGCTGTATTGAGGGTGCGTCAGCTCGTTCCAAAGCGCGCGGCAGCGCTGGCCCAGCCAGGCATTGAGTTCCTCGAAGGAGTGAAACTGGCAGTCCTGGGCGTCTAGCCAGATACGCCTGCGGCTGTCTTGCACGTTCTTTTCAACGATGCCCTTTTCCCAACCAGCGGCGACGTTGCAGAAGTCCGGATCGAACAGGTAATGCGCGCACATCACCGCAAAGCGCGCATTCACCGCCCGGCCTTTGCCCTTATTGACCTTGTCGACGGCGGTCTTCATGTTGTCGTAGATGCCCCGGCGCGGCACGCCGCCCAAGGAGCCGAACGAGCGTGTATGGGCGTCAAATAACATCTCATGGCCCTGGCTCGGATACGCCACAAGCCAGAACGCACGGCTGGCACACAGCTTCAGATGTGCCACCTGCATACGCCGGTAAATGCCGCCGACCAGCAAGCCTTCCTCGCTCCAGTCAAACTGAAACGCCTCGCCAAGAGCAAAGGTCAGCGGCACAAAGGCCTGCGACGCCTTGCCCTGTCCCCCTCGCCAGGCACGGATAAACGCGGTGAGCTGGCTGTAGCCACCGTCATAACCTTCGGCTTTGATTTGCGCCAACAGCGCCTTGGCACTGCGCCGCTGTTGCTTGGGCCGCAGCGAATCGGCTTTTAGCGCCTGCTCCAGCGTGGCGTGAAAAGGGCTGAGTTTGTTGAAGATCGCGCGGCGTTGGTAGACCGGCGGCTTGGCCTCAGGTGCTCTGACCCACTTGCGAATCGTGTTGCGCGCCAACCCGGTGCGCTTGGCTATCTCATGCAGCGACAGCTTGTCGCGGAAATACATCCGGCGGATTTTGCCCATCATTTCCATACTGATCACCCTGTGTTCTCCTGCTCAAAAATTGAGCAGAAGCAGTTGAACACCTGGGTCAGTTTTCAGTCGGCAGAACAGCCTCTACTGGGTCAGTTTTCGGTCAGC
>NZ_JAAQXA010000075.1:0-1120 GCF_012985775.1 Pseudomonas sp. WS 5011 | reverse complement strand
ACTGGGCGGCCGCGAAAACTGAGTGCAACACCTGACCTTTCCGGTACGGTGCTGCCCCTATGTCCTATTCCGAACTCAGCGTTGAAGAGCGCGCGATCATTCAGCTCAGTCAAGCTCAAGGCTTCACCCTGCGCGGCATTGCTCGCCTGATTGACAGGTCGCCCTCGACCATCAGTCGAGAGCTGAAGCGCAATCGAGGCAGTAGTGGTGCTTACTCGGCCCGCTGCGCCCAGCGACAGATGAGCATTCGGCGCCAGGTTTGTCGCCCTAAGCGCAAGCTTCTGCCGGGCAGTGAGCGCTTCGAGTTGGTGACCCATATGTTGCGTGAGCGTTTGTCTCCTGAACAGATTGCCGGCAAGCTGCGCGGCATGAACATTCCCAGCCTCAGAGATGCCTACGTCTGTCGAGAGACGATCTACAACGCGATCTATGCCTTGCCGGTCGGCGAGCTGCGCAAGGAGCTGATCATCTGCCTGCGCCAAAGCAAGGCGACGCGCAGACCGCGCTCTGGCGGCGTGGATCGGCGCGGCCAGATTCCGGAGATGGTCAGCATTCACGTGCGCCCGCCAGAGATCGAAGACCGGCTGATGCCGGGGCATTGGGAGGGCGACCTGATCAAGGGTAAGGCCAACGCCTCGTCGGTAGGCACGTTGGTGGAGCGCACCAGTGGCTACCTGATGCTGGTGAAGATGAACGACGCAACGGCGACCTCGGCGATGGAGGGCTTCAGTGCAGCGCTCAACGGCATGCCGCTGGCGATGCGCAAGAGCATGACCTACGACCAAGGCCGGGAGATGGCGCGGCATGCTGAAATCACCCAGCAGACCGGGGTCGCTATTTATTTTTGTGATCCGCACAGCCCATGGCAGCGCGGCAGTAACGAAAACATCAACGGCCTGATCCGCCAGTACCTGCCCAAGGGGACTGACTTGTCGGTACACAGCCAGGAGCAACTGAATGCCATCGCCCTGCAACTGAATATGCGCCCCCGTAAGCGCTTCGATTTCAAATGCCCGATCGAAGTCATGGGAGAGGTGATGCAGGAAGCCTTGGCTATGCGGCATGATGCTCCGGCTTCAATTCAATAACCGTGTTGCACTCAGCTCCTGCAACCGCCCTG
>NZ_JAAQXA010000074.1:0-1192 GCF_012985775.1 Pseudomonas sp. WS 5011 | reverse complement strand
GGATGGTCTGAAGTAGTCCTGTATTTTCAGTCGACTTCAGCCGTCGCCGATTTTGAAAGCAGCAAACCAATCAAAAACGATCAGATCACCCGCTCATTTCAGTGTTTCTGGCCGCCGCGATAACCTCGCAGCGGCCATTTCCCACATTACAGGCGCACCTCTCCCGCATTCGTCAGCAAATGCCGGCGCACCATCCACAGGTTCGACAGCGCGAACAGTGTCACCAGCTGTGCCGTGTTCTTCGCCAGGCCACGGAAGCGTGTCTTCACATAGCCGAACTGGCGCTTGATCACCCGGAACGGATGCTCGACCTTGGCACGCACCTGGGCCTTGGCTTTCTCGATCTTGCGCTTGGCTTTGTACAGCGCGCTGCGCTTGCTCAGCTTCTTATACGTACTACGACGGGCCGCGATCTGCCAGATCACCTCACGGCCTTCATGTTCCGGGCGCTTCTCTACGCCGGTGTAGCCCGCGTCGGCACCGACCATGTTTTCCTCACCGTGCAGCAGTTTGTCGACCTGGGTAACGTCTGCAACGTTGGCTGCCGTCCCCACCACGCTGTGCACCAGGCCGGACTCGTCATCAACGCCGATATGCGCCTTCATGCCGAAGTAATACTGGTTTCCCTTCTTGGTCTGGTGCATTTGCGGGTCACGCTTGCCGTCCTTGTTCTTGGTCGAACTTGGCGCATTGATCAGCGTGGCATCGACGATAGTGCCTTGGCGCAACGACAAACCTCGGTCACCTAGGTAGCCATTGATCACAGCCAGGATGCCGGCAGCCAATTCGTGTTTCTCCAGCAGGCGGCGGAAGTTGAGGATGGTGGTTTCATCCGGAATGCGCTCCAGGCTCAGTCCGGCAAACTGGCGCAGGATGGTGGTCTCGTACAGCGCTTCCTCCATCGCCGGGTCGCTGTAGCCAAACCAGTTCTGCATCAGATGTATGCGCAGCATCGCCATCAACGGGTACGCCGGACGACCACCCTCGCCTTTGGGGTAGTGCGGGTCGATCAGAGCGACCAAACCTTTCCACGGCACTACCTGATCCATCTCGATCAGGAACAGCTCTTTGCGGGTCTGTTTGCGCTTGCCGGCGTACTCGGCGTCGGCGAAGGTCATCTGCTTCATCGGAAAACTCGGCGGGTGGAGTCCGGGGATTTTGCCAAAATCAGGAAGTCTTTTTCAGAGTTTCC
>NZ_JAAQXA010000073.1:0-1193 GCF_012985775.1 Pseudomonas sp. WS 5011 | reverse complement strand
GGATGGTCTGAAGTAGCCATGTATTTCCCCGGCATACCACCTAGCGCAACTTTTAAACTCGCCAAATGATCAAAAAACAATCAATTCGACGAGTATTTCTTACGTTTTCGCCACCCGGACCCCACTCCGGTGGCCATTTCCCGCATTACAGGCGCACCTCTCCTGCATTCGTCAGTAAATGTCGGCGCGCCATCCACAGGTTCGACAGAGCGAACAGTGTCACCAGTTGCGCCGTGTTTTTGGCCAAGCCGCGAAAGCGCACCTTGGTGTAACCGAACTGGCGCTTGATTACCCGGAACGGATGCTCGACCTTGGCGCGCACCTGAGCCTTGGCCTTTTCAATCTTGCGCTTGGCTTTGTACAGCACGCTGCGCTTATCGAGTTTTTTGTAGGTGCTGCGGCGTGCCGCCACCTGCCAGATAACTTCACGTCCTTCATGCTCGGGCCGCTTTTCGACACCGGTGTAGCCTGCATCGGCGCAGACCACGTTTTCGTCGCCATGCAGCAATTTGTCCACCTGGGTGACATCCGCCACATTGGCCGCCGTGCCCACTACGCTGTGCACCAGACCCGATTCGTCATCGGCGCCGATGTGGGCCTTCATGCCAAAATAATACTGGTTTCCCTTCTTGGTCTGGTGCATTTCCGGGTCGCGCTTGCCGTCCTTGTTCTTGGTCGAACTGGGCGCATTGATCAGCGTTGCATCGACGATGGTGCCCTGGCGCAGCGACAGGCCGCGGTCGCCCAGATAGCCATTGATGACAGCGAGGATGCCGGCCGCCAGCTCGTGTTTCTCCAGCAAGCGGCGGAAGTTGAGAATGGTGGTTTCGTCGGGGATGCGCTCCAGGTTCAGCCCGGCAAACTGGCGCAGGATCGTGGTTTCGTACAGCGCTTCCTCCATCGCTGGATCGCTGTAGCCGAACCAGTTCTGCAGCAGATGCACACGCAGCATCGCCATCAACGGGTAGGCCGGACGGCCACCTTCACCTTTCGGATAATGTGGCTCGATCAAAGCAATCAAGCCCTTCCACGGCACCACCCGATCCATCTCGATCAGGAACAACTCCTTGCGGGTTTGCTTGCGCTTGCCAGCGTACTCGGCGTCGGCGAAGGTCATCTGCTTCATCGGGAAACTCGGTGGGTGGGGTCGCGGTATTTTGCCAAATCAGAAAGTCTTTTTCAGAGTTTCCCTA
>NZ_JAAQXA010000072.1:0-1254 GCF_012985775.1 Pseudomonas sp. WS 5011 | reverse complement strand
TGTAGTGGTCAACTAATTCCGGACACTTCGATAGGTGGTTTCGACGCCATCGCCCGTTCGTATACGGTGGGTGGCAGATATCCCAGTTTCGAGTGCAGCCGCTCGTTGTTATAAAACCCAACGATGTACTCCGTGATGTCACGTATCGCTTCGGCGTGGTTGGCGTAATCGCGGCGCCATACCCGCTCCATTTTCAAACTCAGGAAGAAACGCTCCATCACTGAGTTATCCCAGCAGTTACCTTTACGGCTCATGCTTTGCTGCATGTCATTTCGTGCCAGCAACGCTCTGTAGCTTGCGCTGGCGTACTGGCTGCCGCGATCCGAGTGGGCGATCAGACCCGGTGGCGGTTGACGCTGAACAACTGCTAGCTGCATTGCACTACACACCAGCTCGGCGGGCATGTTCGGGGCCATGGACCAGCCCACGATCTTGCGTGAGAACAAGTCCAATACCACAGCCAAGTACAGCCAGCCGCTGCGCGTCCGAATGTAGGTAATGTCCGCCACCCAGGCCGTGTTCACCGTCTCGGGCTCGAATTGACGATTCAGCACATTTTCAGCAATCGGCAGGTCGTGCTTGCTATCGGTCGTGTGCACAAACTTACGCTTCCAGGCCGAACGCAGCCCGTTGGCGCGCATCATGCGACGAATTTTATAAATACCTATTTCCATGCCCTTGGCGTGCAACGCTTTACGCAACGGGCGACTGCCATAGCTACCGCCACTCGCAGCAAACGATGCCTTGAGCTGCACAGTGACAGGACAAATCGATGCTGGCGCTTCAGCACGCTTGCTGGCCTCGTAGAAGCCGGATCGGCTAACCCCCAATAAACGACACACATACGCCACCGAGTAAGCCTTCTGTTGCAGCTGCCGAACCAAGTGGTACGTTATTTCAGCTCGCGGGCAAAGAAGGCGGTGGCTTTTTTTAATACATCGTTATCCATCTTGAGCTGACGGTTTTCTTGCTCCAACTGGCGAATACGCTGTTGCTCGGATGTAAGCGGTTTACCGATCCCGGCCTGTCCCAATTGCTCGGCCTCGTACTGTTGGATCCAGCGCCGGACAGCTGTCTCACCAATACTCAGATCGCGGCAGACCTGCGTAACGGTAAGCCCCTGGTCCTTGATCATCTTCACAACTTGTAGCTTGAAGCTGTCGTCGAATGTCCTGCGTTTGTTGGTCATGAAAAACTCCTCGATAAATGCATTTTCCACTTATCGAGGTGTCCGGGGAAATTAGACCACTACAA
>NZ_JAAQXA010000071.1:0-1271 GCF_012985775.1 Pseudomonas sp. WS 5011 | reverse complement strand
ACGCCGGGCACCTCAGACTAACAATGCCAGCCCTGCGTCGCTGCGCTCCGACTGCCTGTCCGAATGATCGTGGAACAGGTGTCCGGATCAGCGTGGGCTGAGTGTCCGAATGGCGTGGAATCCGCACACCAAAACTCAAGTCGCTGGCAGCTTGGGGGTCACTGGTTGCTAACTGCAGTACCTTTTGAGACGTGGCCTTCCATTGCTCGAAACCCTTATCAAACTCTGCAACCAATTGCATCGCCTCTCGACCCGGCTGCATATCTGCGAATTTATGTACGCGCTCGTAAGCCTGCTGGATATTTTCTGAGTGCGATGCAATCAAAGCCTCAGCATGCGCTCCCGCCCCCTCATCAAGTAAGCTGCGCTCAGCAACAAAGGCTTGATAAAGATCGCGATCGGCATTTAGAAGCAGGCTGATACCTGGCAAAAAACGATTAGTCAGTTTCGTGCTTGAATCTGCAACCTGGGTAATGCCCCGCATTCCCAAGGCGCCCATCGAAACCAACAAAATCGCCAGCAACATAATCGGTAGCGCAATTTTCCAACGAAACCCTAAATTCGCGAAGGCACGAAGCATGCTGGTTCTCCAAGAGAATTGCCAAGTAGCATCAGCATAGACTACTGGCGCCAGATCGGATAAAGCGCCAGTTTCACTTCAACGGCCTATGCCGCACCGCGATACGATCTAAACCGCTATCTATACAACCAAGGAGCAGAACCATGGCTATAACCAAAGAACAGCTAATCAGCGACATTGCCGAGGCCGTAGACACACCGAAAAGCACCGTGCGCGCAGCACTGGAGCAGTTAAGTGAAATTGTTAGCGACGCACTGGAGAACAGTGACGAAATCACACTACCGGGTATCGGTAAGCTAAAAGTGAGTGAGCGCCCCGCTCGCACCGGCCGCAACCCTCAAACGGGACAAACCTTGCAAATCGCAGCAAAAAAAGTCGTTAAGTTTGTCCCGGCAAAAGCGCTGAGTGACGCCATCAATTGAAGGCCCAGGTGCGCTCAAAGAGCGCACCTTGAGTTTCGTACATATTGCTCATGACCATACGCCCCGTTTAGTTGCCTATAAAAGGCTGAGCTGGGCATGGTTTGTTTTCGAGCCACAAAGTAAAACCCCCGACCGTTTTCACGATCGGGGGTTTTGGTATAGGTGCTTGACGATGACCTACTCTCACATGGGGAAACCCCACACTACCATCGGCGATGCATCGTTTCACTACTGAGTTCGGGATGGGATCAGGTGGTTCCAATGCTCTA
>NZ_JAAQXA010000070.1:0-1285 GCF_012985775.1 Pseudomonas sp. WS 5011 | reverse complement strand
AAGCCAGGGTTTGGCTGGCGGTGTCAAGCGATGCGGTATAGGTAGTCAAAAGGGCTTCTCCCATGCACTGATTTGAGCGCTAATTATATGATATTTATGGATAATTTCCAAAGTTGATGACATTGGGCTAAAGCCCGCCCCTTAACCAAACGTTAGGTTTCACTACGCAGAATGAGCATGACTTCGAACCTAGAACAAAAAGTCACATCGGCAATTCATGCATTCTGTGAAGCTGCTATAGAGAAAGGTACATTTGCATCACCTGCGAAGAAAGACCATCAACTTCACAAAATAATGTCCACTGCAGTCAATGAACTGCGTACGTTTGGCAGCTACGGACTTTCAGCGCTAAAAGATATAATGCAGCATGAGTCTCCTTATGTTCGTATTTGGGCTGCAACTGAGATGCTAACAAATGGCGATGAAACAGCTAAGGCAGTTCTCATTTCTCTAGCTGCAGAGGAAGGGTTACTTGGAGCCAGTGCTAAAGCTGTTCTTAATGAACATGTAAAAGGGCGTTTACGCTCTCCATTTTCTGTAAGTAAAACCTAACAACTGGTTCAAACCGTTCGCTTCGCTCACTGGGACGGGCTAAAGCCCGCCCTTAACCAAACTTAGGCATCAGGATCCAGTATGCGTGTGGAACAAGAGCCCCCTAATCAACCAGATGTCATAGCGCTCATCGCAGATCTCGATGCGTATCAAGATTCTCTGTATCCGGCTGAGGCGCGTTATGCGCTTGACCTCGCGTCGCTCTCCAAACCCAATGTTATTTTTATCGTTGCACGAGATGAACAAAGCGTCGCCCTTGGCTGTGGCGCGGTCGTGTTGAATGAGTCTTACGGCGAGCTCAAGCGCATGTATGTGCGACCTGAAGCCAGGGGAAGAGGTATTGCAAAAAAACTCATCGCAGCCCTTGAGGCAAGTGCCTACGAGTCAGGTTGCAGGGAACTCATGCTTGAAACTGGGCCATATCAACCGGAGGCACTGAGTTTCTATACCAACGAAGGCTATGTACGACGAGGTACATTCGGCTCATATTGCGAGCATCCGCTCAGCGTGTTCATGGGCAAGTCACTTCGTTTAGCAACCACCGCAAGTTCTAATGCTTAACAACAGATTCCAATCGTTTGCTTCGCTCACTGGGACCGGCTAACACCCAATGTCATCAACTTTGGAAATTATCCATAAATATCATATAATTAGCGCTCAAATCAGTGCATGGGAGAAGCCCTTTTGACTACCTATACCGCATCGCTTGACACCGCCAGCCAAACCCTGGCTT
>NZ_JAAQXA010000069.1:0-1330 GCF_012985775.1 Pseudomonas sp. WS 5011 | reverse complement strand
GCCTGAAAAGTGTCCGGATGGCCGTGAAATCGGTGTCCGGATGCTCGTGGAATGAGTGTCCGGATCAGCGTGGAATCACTGTCCGGATGTGCGTGGAATGGGTGTCCGAGTCAGCGTGGAATCCGCACTTCAAGACGTTTCTGTTGCTCGGCGATCTGGGCTTCAAGGGCTTTGTATTCTGCAATTATCGACATTGGTATTTCCTTAGATCTGACGAAGTGTGCCAATAGGCTCGAACCTATCGCAGGTTAGTTGAAAAGGGTTGTGGCTAGAAGCTGCCATTAAGCCAGCTCAGGTACAAAATGGCCGAGATCGCCAAGTGGTGTCTAAGCATAATTGCAGAGCAGTTGCTAACTACCTCGCTTATGACGCATTTTGCGCGGACAGGAACTCATCAGCAAAGGGATCTAATTGTGTCCAAGGCGAAGTATTCGTTCGAGTATTCCATCAAAGACGCAGAGGAGCTTCTAGAGCACTTTGATGCGCTGAATAGTTCTGTACCTCCTCCGAACGCAGAAGTGCTTAAGCGAGCTGGATTGGTGATGGCTTTGACCGCTTGGGAAACCTATGTCGAAGACCGGATCAAAGAGGCGCTAAGCATTCAACTTCGCCTGATTGCCGGGAGCCACTGTGGCGACTTCATTCGTCAGAAACTCGAAAGTGAGCTCAAGCGATTTCATAACCCTGACGCGACCAAAACGCGGCAGCTTTTCTTGGATTACCTAGGTCTTGACGTCACTGAAAGTTGGGTGGGGCTAAATGCTGACGCGGCAGCGAACCGAAAGGCGCTTGATGGCTGGATAAGCAAGCGCGGCCAGGCAGTGCATCGCTCCAAAGTGAATGCTGGCGGCGCACCTGCAGCACACTTAGTGCGACGGGATGACCTGGAAAAGGCCATCCGTTTCGTAAAGCTGCTGGTAGATAAGACTGATCAATATCTCGAGGATAAGATGGCATAGAAGGGAGGCTATACAGCCTCCCACGATGTGAATAGCCTCCGATTTCGTAGATACCTCCAAGTCTCAACGGAGGCCTACTAAGCCGAAGCGGACAGTCCACTTTTGGCCGATTCTGTTGAAAAAGTCGGTTTTTGAGAGAGCTGTTTTTCAGCAGCTCAAATAACACTCGATTTCGGCGTTGCTACTTAAAAACCAATACAGTTCCGCCTTCTGAACGAACCAGATTTCAACGTCGCTCACGCTCTCCCGCCGCGTCAGGATAGTTGTCGTGTGAGTTGATTCGATGAGTCTTGGTCGGTGGGCGGAAGTGAGAGCCGTGTGGCGCGTTATTCGATAGAGCATCGGGAGTGGGTGGTGCGGCAGATGATGCC
>NZ_JAAQXA010000006.1:0-263081 GCF_012985775.1 Pseudomonas sp. WS 5011 | reverse complement strand
GGTGTTCGAGCAGCCACTTGGACGAGGCTGTGTTCGACTCACCCTGTGCAGTTAACTCCGCCCAGGCCGTGGCCATGCCGTGCAGGCGCAGCTCCTTGAGTTCCGCCATCAAATCACGCATGACCGACCTCCTCGGCCTGGCCACGCAGGCGGTCGTAGCGCGCCGTGTTAGCGACGGGGGCTTCCTTGAGCGACAAGTGGGTTTCGACGCTGGGTGGTGGTTCGGATGCTGTCAGCCGTGCCACGACATTGAGGATGTGTTCGGCGCTCAGGCTGCCGCTTTCCAGTACCAGCTCAACAGCCACCAGCACCGCATCGAGCCCGGCGACCGGTACGGCAGCCAGAACTTGCGCCATGATCCGGTCACCGCCGGCATGACGCCCCAGACCGTGCTTAAGCTGACGCAGCGGCGCCGGCAGATCAGCAAAGGGCGCGCCGTTGCGCAGCGCACCGGGCTTGCGTTCGATCAGCGGGAGGTAGTGCTGCCAGTCATAGCTGACCTGGTCGCGATCCAGCAAGCGGACATGGCTGGCGATCAGCGCGTCGTCAGCCACCACCTCGATTCGCGTCGGATACAAACGGCTGCTGACCCACTTACCCGCGTACTCACACGGCACCGAGTAGCGGTTGCGCCCGACGCTGACCAGGCAGGTGCTGGAGACCCGCGCAGGCCGCTCGACGTAACCGTCGAATGGCGCTGGCACAGGCATCAGTTCAGCGCGCTCCAACTCCAGCACTTCGGCCACACTCAGCCCGCTGTATTGAGGGTGCGTCAGCTCGCTCCAAAGCGCGCGGCAGCGCTGGCCCAGCCAGGCATTGAGTTCCTCGAAGGAGTGAAAATGACAGTCCTGGGCGTCTAGCCAGATGCGCCTACGGCTGTCTTGCACGTTCTTTTCAACGATGCCCTTTTCCCAACCAGCGGCGACGTTGCAGAAGTCCGGATCGAACAGGTAATGCGCGCACATCACCGCAAAGCGCGCATTCACCGTCCGGCCTTTGCCCTTATTGACCTTGTCGACGGCCGTCTTCATGTTGTCGTAGATGCCCCGGCGCGGCACGCCGCCCAAGGAGCCGAACGAGCGTGTATGGGCGTCAAATAACATCTCATGGCCCTGGCTCGGATACGCCACAAGCCAGAACGCACGGCTGGCACACAGCTTCAGATGTGCCACCTGCATACGCCGGTAAATGCCGCCGACCAGCAAGCCTTCCTCGCTCCAGTCAAACTGAAACGCCTCGCCAAGAGCAAAGGTCAGCGGCACAAAGGCCTGCGACGCCTTGCCCTGTCCCCCTCGCCAGGCACGGATAAACGCGGTGAGCTGGCTGTAGCCACCGTCATAACCTTCGGCTTTGATTTGCGCCAACAGCGCCTTGGCACTGCGCCGCTGTTGCTTGGGCCGCAGCGAATCGGCTTTTAGCGCCTGCTCCAGCGTGGCGTGAAAAGGGCTGAGTTTGTTGAAGATCGCGCGGCGTTGGTAGACCGGCGGCTTGGCCTCAGGTGCTCTGACCCACTTGCGAATCGTGTTGCGCGCCAACCCGGTGCGCTTGGCTATCTCATGCAGCGACAGCTTGTCGCGGAAATACATCCGGCGGATTTTGCCCATCATTTCCATACTGATCACCCTGTGTTCTCCTGCTCAAAAATTGAGCAGAAGCAGTTGAACACCTGGGTCAGTTTTCAGTCGGCAGAACAGCCTCTACTGGGTCAGTTTTCGGTCAGCGGCAACACATACTGACAGAGTTGATGATACGGATGTGATCGCAGCATTACGGAGCATTCGACAGTCACAAGAGCTCGGTTCTGTGCTGATTCACTGTAAGCATGGACAAAATAGAACTGGCCTGATTGCGGCTCTATATCGCATCGTTTATCAGGGCTGGAGCAAGGAGCAAGCTCTGGCTGAAATGCGCGGTGGCGGCTTTGGCGGTGAGCAGCGATTAGACGATGCCGAACGATACTTGCAACAAGTCGATATAGAGCAACTCAAGATTGCACTTGAGGGTGGAGCTTGTAGTACAAGTCCATTGGCCTTGTGTGCGATGAAGGCTTGGATAGTCGATATGCTTAAAGTGTAATGCCAGTAACGGCATACCGAACGGTAGCGTGACGATGCAGAGATCCCAAGCTATATTGCAGTTTCATCCGTGTGCCCCTCTTACTATGCCGCCTACGGGCGGCTTTTCTTTTTCAGGACTCAAACCTGCACCGAGTTTGGCTTGAACCCAACGCCAGCTATCGTTCATGGCCTGGAACAAGATCACCCAACGGTGCAATCGTCATCTGAGCAATGCGTATCCAAGAACTCAGCGTTTCGAGATCTAGCCGTACCGATTCGGCCGCTTCCCAAATGCTGACATTCTCAGTTGGGACTGTCGGTACGACGCCCTCGATTACCGTCAGCGCCATTGCATGCAACCGCAGTAGCTCGTCGCGCATGTCATTAATTCCACCCAACTCTGCCAGACATGCATCCAGTCGGCCAACCAACTGCAGAAGCCGGGTGGTGTCGAAGTTCGCTCGCAGCCTTTCCAGTGCTACAGAATCCACTTCGCCGTAAGGAGTAGTCTGAAAAGACGCCGGCGGAACCTCAATCATGTTGCCTCCCCAGCCCAGTTGTACAGGCCTATCCCCCACCGCGCGCGACTGAGCCCCTTCTTAAAGCTTCCTCATACGCTCATGCGGGCCCGCGATTGTAGAGGGCGAGAGCGATCACATCCGATTCGATACCTATTAGAGAGTTGTTGTCGAGCTGAATACAGGGCCAAGAGCTCCAATTGGCAGCGTCTCCGCCTGCTCCTCAATCCGGCCGGCCATAAGCATGTCAGTCCGGCTTGGATAATGACGCAGTGAATCGCCCCTACTTTCGTAGATACATGTAAGCCTCAATAGAGGTCTTCAAACGCTGCGGCACTGTTCCTTTTCGGCTGCGCCCGCCTGCTACGGACAGGCCGCTATTGGCCCAGAGTGTGTAAAAACTCTTTCTTATCGTGCGTGCTTCAGCCCATTGCTCCTGGGCGTGGCGACTTCCCGATTATTTACCAGGATCAGCGCCGGTAACGCTTCAGAGCGCGTATGAAGCGCTTTGGCACCTCTTTGGGGCAGTAAAAGCCGGGCTTTTACGCCGCCATCGCCTTCAACAAGCCTTCGGTGCCGATGATTTTCATCACCCGCTTCAAGTTATAGGCGAGCACATTCAAGCTCATTTCTGCGCTCACCCCGTTCAGTTTTCGAGTCAGGAAGTGCGTTGCCCCCATCCATTGTTTGAGCGTCCCGAATGGATGCTCAACAGTCCGCTTTCGAACCCGCATCATCTCCGGTGCTTGGTTCAGCCGGCGTTGCATTTCCTCCAGCACAGCTTCATGTTCCCAGCGCCTTACTCGACGATTTGTGCTTGGCGTGCACTGGGTTTTCAGCGTGCAACTCTGGCACTTTGAACTCCAGTAGCAGTGCATATTCATGCCTTTCTCAACGCTGGAGAATCGCCAGATCAGTGCCTCTCCCGCCGGGCAGGTGTATTCGTTTTTCGTCGAGTCATACACGAAGGCATCTTTGTTGAATCGGCCATCAGCCTTGGCGCTTGAAGTCATTGGCTTAGGCACGTAGGCCGTGATGTTTGCGTCGTGACAGGCAAGGATTTCTTCACCCTTGAAGTAGCCTCGGTCAGCCACCACGGACAGCGTTTCTGCGCCGACAGCTTCACGAGCCTGCTTCGCCATTGAACTGAGTTGGTCACGGTCTGAACCGCTGTTGGTGACCTCATGAGCAACTATTAAATGGTGCTGCGTATCGACAGCCGTCTGCACGTTGTAGCCAACGATACCGCTGCCGCGCGTCATCATCGAACGGGCATCCGGGTCGGTCAGCGAAACCTGTTTGTCAGGGGAATCGTTGAGCTGAGTTTCGATCCCCTCAAGCTCTTTCATCTGCGATTTGAGCTTGGCGATTTTATCTTCCAGGCTGGCAATGTCTGGCGCGGAGGCGCTAGGAATCTGTCGATCAGCCGCATCGAGCGCAGCCAAATAACGGCTGATGCTCGCCTCGATTTCTTCCATGCGCCGCTTCAGTTTGGCGCTGGTGAAATTGCGGTCACGGTTGTTCACTGCCTTGAATTTGCTGCCGTCGATGGCAACCAGGTTTTCGTCAAACAACCCCAACTGCTGGCAGAGCAAAACGAACTGGCGGCAGACGCCGCGAATGGCCTTGCTGTTGTCTTTTCGGAAGTTGGCGATGGTCTTGAAATCGGGCGTCAAGCGCCCGGTCAGCCACATCAGTTCAACGTTGCGCTGAGCTTCTCGCTCAAGACGGCGACTCGATTGGATGCGGTTCAGGTAGCCGTAGATATAGATCTTTAGCAGGACAGCGGGATGGTAAGCAGGTCTGCCGGTTTCGGCTGGAATGACGCCATCAAAACCTAGCTTGGCCAAGTCGAGTTCATCGACGAAAACGTCAACCACCCGAACCGGATTGGTATCGCTGACGTAGTCGTCGAGGCTTTCGGGAAGTAAGGTGCTTTGACCTCGGTGTTCACCCTGGATAAACCGTTTCATGGGCATCCCTTGCGATGAGACTCTTGGAAATTATAGCAAGGGTTTACCGGGGGCGTTTTTACACACTCTGGGCCGGTTTCTGCCTGTTCTTACCGGCTGCTTTGGGCTCGCTGTGGGTCACTTCTTGCTCGTGCAGAACTTGGCCCATTCCGCCATCAGTGCCCTGCGCTTCTCCAGAAGGTCGGAGCGCGAATAGGCCGCCTCGGTCTGGTCGCGTTCATCATGGGCAAGCGCAAGCTCGCATATCTCTCGCGGGTAGTTGGTGCATTCGTTTGCCCAGTCCCGGAAGGTCGATCGAAAGCCATGTCTCGTGATGTCTGCATACCCCAGCTTGTGCAGCAGGTTGCGTATGGCGTTGCCATGCATGACACCATTCTTCCCTTGCCCAGGGAAAAGATATATTGAATGAGTCGTATTCATGATATTCAGCATCTCGACTACCGGGGGCGATAGAGGAATGACGAAAGGTTTTCGCATCTTCATGCGCTCAGCCGGCAGTGCCCAAGTGCCAGTTTCGAGGTCAAACTCAGACCATTGAGCATGTTGGATCATGTGGTAACGAGCACCGGTCAGAATCAGTAATCTGGTTGCGATGGCGTCACGTGTATCGATGTTGGCCAGGGTGGATATCAGCTTCGGAGTGTCTTTCCACTGCAGTGCTGGGAAGTGCTGGCGCTGCCTGGCCTTCTTCTTCTCTGCCTTGCTCAGCAAGTTGTCCAAGTGCCCGCGCCAGCGGGCAGGATTGTCTCCCTCGCGTAAACGCCGAGTCTTGGCTGCATCCAGTATTTGCTCGATCTGGCCCCTGATTTCATCAGCAGTCCGTGTCTTGGTTACCCAGATGGGTTGCAATGCAGCAAGCACATGCTCGGTGCTGATGATGTCAGCCGACAACTTGCTCATGGTCGGGAAGGCGTAGAGCTCCAGTTTGCGCAGCCAGCCTTTCCGCCACTTCTCAGACCAACTGCTGCCGTGTGCTTGTTGGTATTCGCGGGCGAGATCTTCGAACGTCGTGCGACGTGCTGCAGCCTGGCGTTCCGCTTCGCGCTTGGCTTCCTTTGCTGCATCGCGGGTTGCCAGTGGGTCGCTTCCGGAAGCTAGAAGCTTGCGTTGATCGGCGGCCAGCTGCCGGGCTTGGCTGAGTGTGACGGTTGGGAAGGGGCCTAGCCCCATTTCGCGGCTGCGGCCATCCAGCTTGTAGCGGAAGATCCAGCTGGTGCCGCCGCTCTTGGATACCTGGAAGTACAGGCCATCGCCATCATTGGTTTTTCCTGGCGTTGCAGCCTTGGCTATCGACTCCACGGTCTTGCTGGTCAGCTTGCCCATTACTCGCTCCTACTCCAACCCACACCCCACGACCCACACTTTGACCCACACCTTGGTCGCGGTTTTTATGGATGGTTACTGGATGTCTTAGGACGAATGCTAAGCTGCAGGGCCCGTATTTGCTAGTGCTGTAGGATCTTGTCGGATTTCTTCGGGCAATAAAAAAGCCGGCTTGTGGCCGGCTTTTAGGGGGTGGTAGCTACTTATTTTTGGTAAGCAGCGACCGCCTTGTTAATCAGGTTGCGGGCCTCGTCGGCGCCAGCCCAGCCTTCAACCTTGACCCACTTGCCCTTCTCGAGATCTTTGTAGTTCTCGAAGAAGTGCTTGATCTGCTCGATCAGCAGTGGGGGCAGGTCGGTGTATTCCTGTACGTCTTTGTACAGCACGGTCAGTTTGTCGTGCGGTACGGCAACCAGCTTGGCGTCGCCGCCGGCTTCGTCGCTCATCAGCAGCACACCAACTGGACGGGCGCGGATAACCGAACCTGGTGCCACTGGATATGGAGTGACAACCAGTACGTCGAGGGGATCACCGTCGTCAGCCAGGGTGTGCGGGATAAAACCGTAGTTGGCTGGGTAGAACATCGGGGTGGCCATGAAGCGGTCGACCATCAGGCAATCGGTGTCGTGGTCGATTTCGTATTTGATCGGCGCGTGGTTGGCCGGGATCTCGATGGCGACGTAGATGTCGTTTGGCAGGTCTTTACCAGCTGGGATCTTGCTGTAGCTCATGGGGCGACTCCCGAAGGGTGGGCCAAAAAAAGTGGCGCGATTATAGGCATATTCACCAGGGGTTGCTACGCCGGGATGCCTAGCCATTGGTCGCGAACCCACTGTCTTCAGTTCTGACCTGGTAGTCGGGGTTGCAGGCTTGCAACTGCTGCAGGCGTGCCAGTGGATCCTGCCGGTAGAACAGCGCCAGCTGCGCGTACACCGCCGGGAAGGCACCGGCGAGCAGGTCTGGGGCGCTGAAGAAGTATTCGCTGGTGACGGCGAAGAATTCTGCCGGGTTTTCCGCTGCATAAGGGTCGATGGCGGTTTCGGCCTCGGGATTGGCATCCAGCTCTGTATTCATCTGATCGAAGGCGCTCTGCATGGCTTTGGCCCACGCCCGCACGGCCATAGTGCTGTGCAGGGGTGGTAAGCCGTTGGCGTCGCCGTTAAGCATGTCCAGTTTGTGCGCCAGCTCGTGGATCACCAGGTTGTAGCCATCCCATTGACCGCTGGCCTGCACGCCGGGCCAGGCGAGGATCACCGGGCCTTGCTGCCAGGCTTCGCCGCTGTGCTCGGCGTCCCATTCGTGGACCACGCCGCTGGCGTCGCGGTGGCGCTGCGGGCTGACGAAGTCATCTGGGTAGAGGACGATCTCATGGAAGCCCTGATACCAGTTGAGATCGGCCAGGTGCAGCAGCGGTAGCTCGGCCTGCACCGCCAGCAGCAGGCGCGCCTGGGCGTCGAGGTCTACGCCGGGCAGGGCGCTGAGGTGTTTGTGATGCAGAAACAGCACAGCGCGTTCGCGCAGGCGCCGCTGTTCGGCGTCATCCAGGCCATCGAGGATCGGCAAGTGCTGCAATACGGCCTGCCACTGCGCACTGCTGACAGGATGACGGGCAAGGATGCGCTGGCGACGCCAGGCGCGGAGCGACCACATGGACTCTGCTCGGACGGTGGAAAGCGCCCACCATAAGCCGGGTGTCAGTGCTGGGCAAGTCGGCACAAAGGCTGCAACGGCATGCTTATCTGCGACCTGGGAGGGCTGCCAATGTCGATCGAGCGTCTGCATCATCCCACCATCAAGCTGCTCTGCGGCAACGGTCTTGACCTGCCCAACCAGGCCGCACGGGCCCGCGCGACCTGGCTGCC
The DNA here is from genome assembly GCF_012985775.1 of Pseudomonas sp. WS 5011. NCBI lineage: Bacteria > Pseudomonadati > Pseudomonadota > Gammaproteobacteria > Pseudomonadales > Pseudomonadaceae > Pseudomonas > Pseudomonas sp. WS 5011. Next base: position 255,348 of record NZ_JAAQXA010000006.1, on the reverse strand, counting down.
GCGGCGGGAAGGACAGCCGGCGGTGCTTCTGGTGGCGCTGCTCTGGGCGCGCGAATGCACTGATGTGGTGCGTAGCCTGGAGTCCTACCTGGATGGCCTGCTGGCCGACTGCTGTTGCACGCCGGGTGGCTGGAGCGAAGCCCAGGCGGCGCGGCAGGTGCTGGCAGCATTCAATCAGCAGCTGTTTCGTCAACGCCAGGCTGGACGCAGCATCGCGCAACTGAATGCCGGGTTGCTGTTGCTGCAGAACGGCGAGGCGCAGTTTCTCCAGGCCGGGGCCATCGGTTTACGGCGCTATCAAGGCGGCACCACGCAGAGCTTGATCGGCCGCGATGGGCTGCAGCTGGGCGCTCAGGCCGAACTGGCGCTGGTGCAGCACAGCCTGACCCTTAATCCTGGCGAGCTGTTATTGCTGGCACCGCAGCCGTTGCTGGATGTGGCGGACTTGCAAGGCTTTTGCGGCGCGGGCGATACCCTGCAAGGCGATCCATTGCCGGAGATGCTTGCACCATTGCTGCAAGCCCCCGGCGCAGCTGTTTTATTGCTGCCGGGCGAAGCCGATAGCGCGCCTGAGCTGGCCCCGCGCAAGCCCTGGCGCGCGGTGGTCGATGCGCAACCTGGTTTGCAGCTGGATGGCTGGGTGCTGCTCTCGGCCTGCCCCTACGGTCCGCCGGGGCGGGTGTTTCGCGCCACCGATCCGCATGGGCGTGAGGCCATGCTGTGGCTGGCCGAGCGGGATGCGGATGAAGCATTTTGGCAGCGCGAGTGGGCGCTACGGCGCAGTCCGGTGGCCAGCCTGGCGCAGGTGATGTCTTCGCATCAGCCGCGTGAGCATGCCTTCTGGCTGTTCGAGCCTGCGGGCAAGGGTATGCGTAACCTGAACGACTGGGTGGCGGCCCACGGCCCGGTCGATGGTTTGACGATACTGGCTGTGCTCGAACAGTTGATCGCCGCCGTACGCGGTTTGCAACGACGCGGCATGCAGGGGCTGTGGCTGGACCCGCGCAATATTCTGCTGGATGACGGCGGCCGCCTGCTGTTGCTGCCCGAACATGCCGCGCTATTGCCTGGGGTGGCGCCGCAGGCAATACCCGCGCAGGCGGTGCCGCTGGCGCCCGAGTTGCGCGCCGGGCAGGCTGTGGATGGCCGCACCGACCAGTTCGCCCTTGCAGCGCTGGCTTATTGGCTGTTCAGTGGGCGTTGGCCCGAGGCAGCGCAGGCGGATGCGGGCGGTCATAGCCGTTATATGCCATTGGCGCAGTTCAGCATGCGGGTGCCAATCGGCTGGGATGGTGTGCTGGCGCGGGCGCTGGCGCCCAGGCCTGAAGCGCGCTTCGAGGCGCTGTCGGAGTTTGAGCAGGCGTTGCGTCAGCCGTTACTGCATCAACCGGTACCTTCGCGTCGCACACGGCGCTATCGGCAGGGCTGGCACCTGGCAGCGCTGGCGCTGTTGGTGCTGCACCTGGGCGTGGGTTTGTGGCTTAGCCTGGAAGGCTGAGGGGCTGAGCCAGCGGCGCACTGTGCGTCGCTGGCTGGGCAGGTTACGGCGCGGTGAAGTCTTCGGTGATCGGCAGGACAAAGCTCTTGAATTCGGTGTCTTCCTTGAAGCCGATGGATTCGTAGAGTTTGTGGGCGACCTCGTTGTCGACGCTTGAGGCCACGCGCAGACGCACGGCGTTGGTTTCCTTGGCCATCTGCTTGGCGGTCTGGATCAGACGGTCGGCCACCAGCTGGCGGCGTGCATCCTGGCAAACGTAGATGTCGTTGAGAATCCACACGCGCTTGAGCGACAGCGAGGAGAAGCTCGAATAGAGCTGGCAGAAGCCGAGAATCTTCTCTTCATCATCGGCCATGGCCAGGTAGATCACCGATTCCTTGCGGCTGATGCGCTTTTCCAGAAATTTGCGCGAGGAGTCGGGGTAGGGCAGCTGGCCAAAGTGTTCGCGGTAATTGACGAACAGTGGCGTGAGTTGATCCAGATGCTCCAGGGTCGCTTGGACGATGCGCATGGTGAGCCTCTACTTAAAGTCATGTGGATGGCTTCGGCAACACGGCAGCGCTGCCTGCGAACGACCCCGATGCTGCCTAAAGCTTTTGGAAAGTGCAATCCAAACAAGCGTTTGGTTGTAGTTTGCGGAAATTCCCCATCATCCAAGCAGAAAGTTCTCGCGCGGCACCCCGCCGGCCAGCAGCGGCACTTCGGCCTCATCCTTGAGATTGACCCCCGACAGCTGGCGGCGGCAGGCCTCGCGCATCAGGTACAGCAGGCGGTGGCTGGCCATGGCGTAGCTCAGCCCTTCCTGGCGCACGTTGGAGATGCAGTTGCGGTAGGCGTCGGTCAGGCCGACCTTGGGTGCGTAGGTGAAGTACAGCCCCAGGCTGTCCGGTGAACTCAGGCCGGGGCGTTCGCCGATCAGGATCACCACCATGCGTGCGCCGAGCAGTTCGGCTACTTCATCGGCTACCGCCACGCGGCCCTGGCTGACCAAGGAGACGGGCGCCACGCTCCAGCCTTCGGCAGCGGCTTGCTCCTCGATATGCGCCACCATGGGCAGGGCGTTGCGGTGCACGGCCAAGGCGGACAGGCCGTCGGCGATGACAATCGCCAGGTCGTAGCCGTCCGGATTGTTTTCGCGGTGCTGACCCAGCAGCTCGGCGGATTCATGGCTTAAGCGCCGACCGAGATCCGGGCGTTGCAGGTAGGTGTCGCGGTCCTTGGCGGCGCTGTGCAGCAGCAGGCTCTGCCGATGCTGGTGAGCCAGGCCGGCGGCCAATGCGCCGTGGTCAAACGGCAGGTGCACGGCATCGCGAGCCTGGGCGTGGGCGAACTGGAAGTCCAGCTGTGCGCGGGTCGGCATGCTGGTGCCGGCGCGGCCGAGGGCGATACGTGCCGGGGTGAGGTTACGCAGTTGCTGCCAGGGATTTTCGCTGGCGCCGCTGAGTGGGCTGTCATCGTACATAAGCGGCTCCTTAATTAACCAAGCTGCGCCAACGCCTGACGAAACGCCGGCGGCAGGCTGTTGCCCATGCGCGGGCGGCCATCGGCCTGGGTGAAGATGCCCATGCGCTGCAACCAGCCTTCAAACTCGGGGGCTGGTTTCAGCCCCAGGCTCTGCCGGGCATACAGCGCGTCGTGAAAGGAGGTGGTCTGGTAATTGAGCATCACGTCGTCAGAGCCGGGGATGCCCATGATGAAGTTGATGCCGGCCACGCCCAGCAGGGTCAGCAGCACGTCCATGTCGTCTTGATCGGCTTCGGCGTGGTTGGTGTAGCAGATGTCGCAGCCCATCGGCAGGCCCAGCAGCTTGCCGCAGAAGTGGTCTTCCAGGCCGGCGCGAATGATCTGTTTGCCGTTATACAGGTACTCCGGGCCGATAAAGCCGACCACGGTATTCACCAGAAACGGCTTGAAGTGCCGCGCCACTGCATAGGCGCGGGTCTCACAGGTTTGCTGGTCGAGGCCATGATGGGCGCCGGCAGACAGTGCGCTGCCCTGGCCGGTTTCGAAATACATCAGGTTGTCGCCGAGGGTGCCGCGTTTGAGGCTCAGGCCGGCGTCGTAGCCTTCCTGCAGAATTTTCAGGCTGACGCCGAAGCTGGCGTTGGCCGCCTCGGTGCCGGCAATCGACTGGAACACCAGGTCCAGCGGCACGCCACGGTTGATCGCCTCGATCGAGGTGGTGACGTGGGTCAGCACGCAGGCCTGGGTGGGGATTTCATAACGCTGGATGATGCCGTCGAGCATCTTCAGCATGTCGCAGATCGAACTGATGCTATCGGTGGCCGGGTTGATGCCGATCATTGCGTCGCCGTTGCCGTACAGCAGGCCGTCGAGAATGCTCGCGGCGATGCCGGCCGGTTCATCGGTCGGGTGATTCGGTTGTAGGCGGGTGGACATGCGCCCGCGCAGGCCGACGGTATTGCGAAAGCGGCTGACCACACGGATTTTCTGCGCCACTAGCACCAGATCCTGTACGCGCATGATCTTCGATACCGCAGCGGCCATTTCCGGCGTCAGGCCGGGGGCAAGGGCGCGCAAGCTGGCTTCATCGGCGCTGTCGCCGAGCAGCCAGTCGCGAAATCCGCCGACGGTGAGGTGGCTGACCGGGGCAAAGGCCGCCAGGTCATGGCTGTCGATGATCAGCCGGGTGACTTCATCCACTTCGTAGGGAATCAGCGCTTCGCTAAGGAACTGCTTGAGCGGAATATCGGCCAGGGCCATCTGCGCCGCGACCCGTTCGCCTGCATTGCTCGCCGCCACACCGGCGAGAAAGTCACCGGAGCGCGCCGGGCTGGCCTTGGCCATCACCTCGGCGAGGCTGTCGAAACGGTAGGTTTCACCGCCTACCGTATGCTGAAAACTGGACATCGCGTGTCTCCCAAACGCCACGTTGGCGCAGCACGATCATGCTGCGCCAACGTGACGGATATTACTTGAGCGCGGCCTCGGCTTTACCGATGGCGACGAATTCTTCTTCCGGCGTACCGGCCACCAGATGGTGGCGACTGTACAGGGCGAAGTAGGCGATCAGCACGGCGTAGATAATCGCTGCGCCAATCACCACCCGTGGGTCGACCAGGAAGCCGGCAACCACGGCCACGCAGGCCAGCACCAGGGCGATGCCCGAGGTGACGATGCCGCCTGGGGTGCGATACGGGCGATGCATCTCCGGACGGCGCACGCGCAGGGTGATGTGCGCGGCCATCATCAGCACGTAGGAGATGGTGGCGCCGAACACTGCCACCAGAATCAGCAGGTCACCCTGGCCAGTCAGCGACAGGGCAAAGCCGATCAGGCCAGGCACGATCAACGCCAGTACCGGGGCCTTGTTCTTGTTGGTCAGCGACAGCGAACGCGGCAGGTAGCCGGCGCGCGACAGGGCGAAGATCTGCCGGGAGTAGGCGTAGATGATCGAGAAGAAGCTGGCAATCAGACCGGCCAGGCCGATCAGGTTGACGAAGCTGCTCATCCAGGTGGATTCGCCGTAGGCAATTGTCAGTGCTTCCACTAGCGGGTTGCCGGAGGCCATCAGCGCGTTGGCACCGGCGCCGCCTGGGCCGACCACCAGAATCAGCAGAGCAAAGGCCAGCAGCACCAGCATGGCGCCGATCAGCCCGCGCGGCATGTCGCGCTGCGGGTTGCGGGTTTCTTCAGCAGCCAGTGGCACGCCTTCGACCGCGAGGAAGAACCAGATCGCATAGGGGATCGCTGCCCACACGCCGACATAGCCGAACGGCAGGAAGCTGCTGGCGCCTGCGGCTTCAGTCACCGGAATATCGAGCAGGTTGGCCACCGAGAAGTGCGGCACCATCGCGACGATAAACACGCCAAGGGCAATCGCTGCCACGGCGGTGATGATAAACATCAGCTTCAGCGCCTCACCGACGCCGAAGATATGGATGCCGATAAACAGCACATAGAAGGCCAGGTAAATCGCCCAGCCACCAATGCCGAACAGCGACTCGCAGTAAGCACCGATAAACACCGCAATCGCCGCTGGAGCAATGGCGTATTCGATAAGGATCGCCGTGCCGGTGAGAAAACCGCCCAAGGGACCGAAGGCGCTGCGGGCAAAGCCGTAGCCACCACCAGCGGTGGGGATCATCGAGGACAGTTCAGCCAGGGAGAAGCACATGCACAGGTACATCAGCGCCATCAGCAGGGTGGCGAGAAACATGCCGCCCCAGCCGCCCTGGGCTAGACCGAAGTTCCAGCCGGCGTAATCGCCGGAAATCACGTAGGCCACGCCCAGGCCGACCAGCAATACCCAGCCTGCTGCGCCTTTCTTCAATTGCCTGCTTTGGAAGTAATCGGCATCGACCTGCTCTAAATCGGTGCCTTGCGGTAGACCTACCGCACTGATTTGTTCTGCTGCCATGGGAATTCCTTATCAACAAGCTGGCCGCAGCGCACGCCCGGTCAGGCTTGTAGGTATTTGAGGGAAAAGTGTTACCCAGTGGATCAGCAACCGCTGTGCCAACTACGCCTCTGGTCTAGACCTGGGCGCGGACTGGCAGGCCGATGTCGTTTCCGAGCATCGGCTGCGATTGCGCAGGGGCTTAGAAGAAGCCGAGTGGGTTGATGTCGTAGCTCACCAGCAGGTTCTTGGTCTGCTGGTAGTGGTCGAGCATCATCTTGTGGGTTTCGCGGCCGACGCCGGACTTTTTGTAGCCACCGAAGGCGGCATGCGCGGGGTAGAGGTGGTAGCAGTTGGTCCACACACGACCGGCCTTGATCGCCCGGCCCATGCGGTAGGCGCGGTTGATGTCGCGGGTCCACAGGCCGGCACCGAGGCCGAACTCGGTGTCGTTGGCAATCGCCAGGGCTTCGGCTTCGTCCTTGAAGGTGGTGACGCTGACCACCGGGCCGAAGATCTCCTCCTGGAACACGCGCATCTTGTTGTGTCCCTTGAGCAGGGTCGGTTGGATGTAATAGCCGCCGTCCAGGGTGCCGCTAAGTTTTTCCACCGCGCCGCCGGTGAGCAGCTCGGCACCTTCTTGCTTGGCGATTTCCAGGTAGCTCAAGATTTTGTCGAACTGTTGCTCGGAGGCTTGCGCGCCGACCATGGTGTCGGTGTCCAGCGGGTCGCCGCGTTTGATCTGCTCGACCTTCTTCATCACCTCTTTCATAAAGGCCGGGTAGATCGATTCCTGCACCAGGGCACGCGATGGGCATGTGCACACCTCGCCTTGGTTGAAGAAGGCCAGCACCAGACCTTCAGCGGCTTTCTCGATAAAGCTTTGCTCGGCCTGCATGATGTCTTCAAAGAAGATGTTCGGCGATTTGCCGCCCAGCTCCACGGTGCTCGGGATGATGTTTTCGGCGGCGCATTTCATGATGTGCGCGCCCACCGGAGTCGAGCCGGTGAAGGCGATCTTGGCGATGCGTTTGCTGGTGGCCAGCGCTTCGCCTGCCTCCTTGCCAAAGCCCTGCACCACGTTGAGCACGCCGGGCGGCAGCAGGTCGCCGATCAGCTCCATCAGCACGCTGATGCCCAGCGGCGTTTGCTCGGCAGGTTTGAGTACCACGCAGTTGCCGGCGGCCAGGGCCGGGGCAAGTTTCCAGGCGGCCATCAGCAGCGGGAAGTTCCACGGGATGATCTGCCCAACCACGCCCAGCGGTTCATGGATGTGATAGGCCACGGTGTTGCCGTCGATCTCGGCAGCCGAGCCTTCTTGGGCGCGCAAGCAACCGGCGAAGTAGCGGAAATGGTCGGCGGCCAGCGGAATATCGGCATTCAGGGTTTCGCGCACGGCTTTGCCGTTGTCCCAGGTTTCGGTGATGGCCAACACTTCCAGATTGGCTTCGATGCGGTCGGCGATCTTCAACAGAATCAGCGAGCGCTCCTGCACCGAAGTACGGCCCCAGGCATCGGCGGCGGCGTGGGCGGCGTCGAGGGCCTTGTCGATATCCTCGGCACTGGAGCGCGGGAACTCGGCAATCGGCAGGCCGTTCACCGGCGAGGTATTGGTGAAGTACTGGCCTTTGACCGGCGCGACAAACTCGCCGCCGATGTAGTTGCCGTAACGGGATTTAAAGGAAACGAGGGCACCTTCGGTACCGGGATGGGCGTAACGCATGCTGAATATCTCCTGGTTCTTATGCTTGTTCTGGTGATGCAGCGAGAGGCGCGCGGTGGCGCTTGTGCAGAGACAGAGCAAGGGCTGGGCCAGGAGTGCGCAGTGGCCGTTCTAGAGCGGCTGTGTGGTTTGTGATGGGGCGCTGGAGCAGGGCGCACGTATCGGCCCTGGTACAGCGCGCGTGACACTCTGTACCAGGGGCGATACAGCGTGGTGACTCGCCGGTCAGCGCGTCTTGCAATGGTCGGAAAGCTGGTAGATGCTCGGCCATCACGTGCAACTCCACAGCGGAGAACAATAACAATGCACAACCCAGCAAGCCGCCACGCCCAGCAGGTGCTGACCGTGGCTCAAGGGCGCGGCCAACTCGCCGGCCCGGCTGCCGATTCCTCGGTGGCGCGCTCCTGGCTGCGCTGCCTGCAGCAACATCACCTCGACCCGGCGCAGAGCATGCCGCCAGCGGTGATCGAGCACGCGCACATGCTTGAGCGGCGCGAGCAGCTGCAGCAGGTGCTGGAGATTTCCAGTAACGAGATGAACAGTCTGCACCGCCAGCTGGCCGGCAGCGGCCACGCGGTGCTGCTGACCGATGCCCGTGGGGTGATCCTCAACTGCGTCACCGAGCAGGCGGAAAAACGCACCTTCGAGCAGGCCGGGCTGTGGCTTGGCGCCGACTGGAGCGAGGCCTGCGAAGGCACCAATGGCATTGGCACGTGTTTGGTCGAGCGCCAGCCGCTGACCATCCACCAGAATGAACATTTCCGCAGCCGGCATACCGGGCTGACCTGCTCGGCCAGCCCTGTGTTCGACCCCCATGGCGAGCTGCTGGCGGTGCTGGATGTGTCCTCGGCGCGGCATGATGTGTCGCGGCAGAGCCAGTTTCACACCATGGCGCTGGTCAACCTGTCGGCCAAAGCCATCGAGGGTTGCCATTTCCTGCGCAGCTATGAAGGCGAATGGCTGCTGCGCTTCCACGCCCAGGCCGAATATATCGGCCAGTTCAGCGAAGGGCTGTTGGCCTTCGATGGTGACGGCCGGGTCAGCGCGGTGAATCAGAGCGCGATCAACCTGCTCGGCCTGTCGCGCCGGCAACTGCTCGGGCGCACCTTGGTCGAGGTATTTGATTGCCGCCTGGATGACCTGCTCGGTCGCGCTTCGGCGCAGCCCAGCGCCAGTTGGCCGCTGTATACCCAGCGTGGCCAGTTACTGTTTGCCATGCTGCGTGGCCAGCCTCGGCGCAGTACTCAGGCACTGGCGGTGGCCTTGGCGACGCCTGGGCTGTGCCTGGCTGACCCAGGTTTGCAGAGTGATTTCCGCCGCGCGCTGCGGGTGTATGAGCGTGATGTGCCGCTGCTGATCGGCGGCGAAACCGGCACCGGCAAGGAGGTCTTCGCCAAGGCGCTGCATCAGGTCAGCTCGCGTGGCGGTAAACCCTTTGTTGCGCTGAACTGCGCGGCAATTCCCGAGAGCCTGATCGAGAGTGAATTGTTCGGCTATCGCGGTGGCAGCTTTACCGGTGCGCGCAAGGAAGGCATGCGCGGCAAGCTGCAGCAGGCCGATGGCGGCACGCTGTTTCTCGATGAAATCGGCGATATGCCGCTGGCGCTGCAGACCCGCCTGCTGCGGGTGCTGGAAGAGCGCCGGGTTGAACCAATTGGCGGTGAAGCACAGGCCATCGATGTACGGGTGATCAGCGCCAGCCACCGTGACCTGAACGAACGGGTGGCCAGCGGCGAGTTTCGTCAGGACCTGTTCTATCGCCTCAATGGCCTGGTGATCGACCTACCGCCGCTGCGCGAGCGCAGCGACAAGCTGGCGCTGCTGGATTTTCTGCTAGCCGAAGAGGCGCGCGGGCAACTCGTGCGCCTTGATGATGCGGCTCGCGAGGCGCTGCTGGCTTACCCCTGGCCTGGCAATGTGCGCCAGCTGCGCAATGTGCTGCGCACCCTCTGCGCCCTGTGCGAAAACGGCGTGATCAGCCACGCCGAACTACCCGCCGAGATTCGCCATGCACGCCCTGCGTTGGCCCTGCTGCCTGCAGCCAAACCCGACCAGCTGGGCGACGCCGAACGCCAGGCGCTGCTCGCGGTCTTAGAGGCGCAGCACTGGCAGATGAGCCGCAGCGCCGAGCAGCTGGGCATCAGCCGCAACACCCTGTACCGCAAGTTGCGTAAACACGGGATCAAGTTGCGCTCAACGCTTTGAGCTGCGCCTCTTGAACCACGCCCCGCAGCGCGCCGCCAGGCCTCTGCGGGGCGGCGGCGCTGTGCTAATCTGCGGCCAGTTTTTATCCCGCCTTATTCACCGGCTCTGACGACGCCTTCAAGGTAAATCATGCATATCCATATTCTCGGCATCTGCGGCACTTTTATGGGCTCGCTGGCCGTGCTGGCCAAGGAACTCGGTCACCGCGTGACCGGCTCCGACGCCAATGTCTACCCGCCTATGAGCACCCAGTTGGAGGCTCAGGGCATCGAACTGACCCAGGGCTATGACGCCGCCCAACTCGACCCCGCGCCGGACTTGGTGGTGGTTGGTAACGCCCTGTCGCGTGGCAACCCGGCGGTGGAGTATGTGCTGAACAAGGGCCTGCCCTACGTCAGCGGCCCGCAGTGGTTGGCCGACCATGTGCTGCAAGGCCGTTGGGTGATGGCGGTGGCCGGCACCCACGGCAAAACCAGCAGTTCTAGCATGCTGGCCTGGGTGCTGGAGCATGTCGGCATGAGCCCGGGCTTTTTGATTGGCGGCGTGCCACAGAACTTTGGTATCTCCGCGCGTCTCGGTGGCACGCCGTTCTTTGTGGTCGAGGCCGACGAGTACGACAGCGCCTTCTTCGACAAGCGCAGCAAGTTCGTCCACTACCGCCCGCGTACCGCGATCCTGAATAACCTGGAGTTTGATCACGCGGATATCTTCCCGGATCTGGCGGCTATCGAGCGGCAATTCCACCATCTGGTGCGCACTATTCCGGGTGATGGCCTGATCATTCATCCGACCACCGAACCTGCGCTTAAGCGGGTAATCGAGATGGGTTGCTGGACTCCGGTGCAAACCACAGGTGAAGGCGGTCAGTGGCAAGCGCGCCTGCTTAGCGCCGACGGCTCGCGCTTCGAGGTGAGTTTCGAAGGTAAAACCGCAGGCACCGTGGACTGGCAGTTGACCGGCCAGCACAACGTGGCCAATGCCCTGGCGGTACTGGCAGCGGCGCGGCATGTCGGCGTGGTGCCGGAGCTGGGCATCGCCGCGCTGTGCGGCTTTATCAACGCCAAGCGGCGCATGGAGAAGGTCGCCGAAGTGAAGGGTGTGACCATCTTCGATGACTTCGCCCACCACCCGACGGCGATTGCCACGACCCTGGATGGTCTGCGCAAACGCATCGGCGACGCCAAATTGATCGCCATCGTCGAGCCGCGTTCCAACTCGATGAAGCTCGGCGCGCACCGCGATGGCCTGCCGGAATCCGTGGTGCAGGCTGACTCGGTGTACTGGTACGCGCCGCCGAATCTCGGTTGGGATCTGGCTGGCACAGTAGCTACGTCGACCGTGCCGACTCAGGTCTGCGATTCCCTGGAAGCGATCATTGCAGGGGTCAAGGCAGAAGCGGCACCGGGCACCCAGGTCGTGGTGATGAGCAACGGCGGCTTTGGCGGCTTGCATGGCAAGTTGGCTGCGGCCTTGGAGGCATAAATGTCCGGTCCTGAACGTATTACCTTGGCTATGACGGGCGCGTCCGGCGCTCAATACGGCCTACGCCTGCTCGACTGCCTGGTGCAGGAAGAGCGCGAGGTGCACTTTCTGATTTCCAAGGCCGCACAGTTGGTCATGGCCACCGAAACGGATGTCAGCCTGCCGAGCAAACCGCAGGCCATGCAGGCATTCTTGAGCGAGTACACCGGCGCCGCGCCGGGGCAGATTCGCGTGTTTGGCAAAGAAGACTGGATGGCGCCGGCGGCCTCTGGCTCGGGTGCGCCCACTGCGATGGTGGTGGTGCCGTGCAGCACCGGCTCACTCTCGGCGATTGCCAATGGCGCCTGCAACAACCTTATTGAGCGCGCCGCCGACGTGGCCCTCAAGGAGCGTCGTCAATTGATTCTGGTACCGCGTGAGGCGCCGTTCTCCAGCATTCATTTGGAGAACATGCTCAAACTGTCGAACATGGGCGCGATTATCCTGCCGGCCGCTCCGGGCTTTTATCACCAGCCGCAGACCATTGATGACCTAGTGGATTTCGTCGTGGCGCGGATCCTCAACTGCCTGAGTATTCCCCAGGACATGCTGCCGCGTTGGGGTGAACATCATCAGATCAGCCCTGATGAATAAGCGGCTGAGTTGCCTCGTTCTGGGCCTGAGCCTGGCCCTGTCGCTCAGCGGTTGCGCCACGGTACGCACCCTGGATGCCGCCAAGCCCGATGCGCCGGTGGTGTACGCCGGCACACGGCTTAACCTGTATGCGCTGCAAGGCGGCTGCTGCGCCACGGACCGCTTCGGCGCCGAAGCCCCTGCGTATCCGGCGGCTGATCTGCCGGTCAGCGCATTGCTCGACACCTTGCTGCTGCCGCTGTCCCTGGCGACGGCCATTGGCTTGAATCTGGGAATCAGCGGCGGCCTTTAGGCATCAATCTGTCAGTTGGCAAACCTGCTCAGTGGCCTGCTGCACCGAATAGCGTCCTTTTTCATCACGGCTGATGCGGCCCATGGCGGTAGCGGGGTCGTGGGTGAACACCAACCGGCCGTTGCGGCTGAAGAGGTCGGCCAGCAGGGCTTCTTTCTCTTCGATCAGGCCTTCAGGGAAACGGTCGTAGCCCATGGTGATGGGCAGATGCACCCACGGCGCACCAGGGATCAGGTCGCCCGGGAATACCACCGGGCCGTCCGGCATGGCCACTTCCGGCAGCAGTTGGCCGGGCGTATGACCATCGCTCCAATGCAAACGCCAGTCTGCACCGAGCAGCTCGCAGTGTTCGGTTTCGTCGATCAGTTGTAGGCGGCCGCTGCCTTCCAGCAACTCCAGCAGTTCAGGGACGTAGGAGGCGCGGTCGCGGGCGTGTGGCTGGCAGGCGCGCAGCCACTGACGGCGACCGGTGATGAACTGTGCGTTGGGGAACAGCAAGCGCGCCGGCTGGCCTTCCTCCCACGCGGCGAGCAAGCCGCCGGCGTGGTCAAAGTGCAGGTGGGTGAGCACCACGATGTCGATGTCGGCATCACTCAGGCCGACAGCGGCCAGGCTGTCGAGCAGCACGTGGCGGTCTTCCTGCACGCCGAAGCGCTCTTTCAGATCAGGGCTGAAGAATGCGCCGATGCCGGTTTCGATGAGGATGTTGCGCGTCTCTTCTTGTACCAACAGGGCGCGGCAACCAAGGTCGATACGGTTCAGCTCATCCGGCGTCATCCAGCGTTGCCACAGGGCTTTGGGCGCGTTGCCAAACATCGCGCCGCCATCGAGTTTTTGGCTGTTGCCGGTCAGGGTGGTCAGGGTTCGCATGGTGGCTCTCTTGTTCTTGTCGGGGATAGCACGATGATCGATCAAGCCTGATCCACATAGGTAGATGTGGCCATTGGACGAAGGGCTGATGAGGCCGTTGATACCCGCAGGGTTTGACGTGGTGGATCGGTGAGGCGTGATCCACCCTACGCTGATCTCGGCGTTTGTTGCAGGCGCTAGCGCTCGATGGCCAGCGCCACGCCCTGGCCACCGCCGATGCACAGGGTCGCTAGGCCTTTGTGTACGTCGCGGCGGATCATCTCATGCACTAGGCTGACCAGAATACGACAGCCCGAAGCGCCGATGGGGTGGCCGAGGGCAATGGCACCGCCGTTGACGTTGACCTTGGCGCTGTCCCATTGCAATTCGCGGCCGACGGCGATGGCTTGAGCGGCGAAGGCTTCGTTGGCTTCGATCAGGTCAAGTTGCTCCAGGCTCCAGCCGGCTTTTTCCAGGGCGCGACAAGTGGCAAACACCGGGCCGATGCCCATGATCGCCGGATCGACACCGGCACTAGCATGGGCTTTGATCCGCGCCAGAATCGGTAGGCCCATGGCCTGCGCTTTGCCTTCGCTCATCAGCAGCACCGCAGCGGCCCCGTCGTTCAAGGCTGAGGCATTGCCGGCGGTGACGCTGCCGTCGCGTTTGAAGGCCGGACGCAGTTGGCTAAGGCTCTGCAAGGTGGTGCTGGGGCGCGGTTGTTCGTCGGTGCTCACCAGCAGGCTGTCGCCTTTGCGCTGGGCGACGGCAATTGGCGTGATCTGCGAAACAAAACGTCCCGCTTCGAGGGCGGCGCAGGCACGCAGTTGCGAGTGAGCGGCGAAGGCGTCCTGCTCGCTGCGGCTGATGCCGTATTGCTCGGCCAGGTTCTCGGCGGTGATGCCCATGTGGTAATCGTTGAAGGCATCCCACAAGCCATCGTGGATCATCGTATCGAGCAACTGCCCGTGGCCCATGCGCAGGCCGGCGCGCGAATTGTGCAGCACATGCGGTGCCTGACTCATGTTCTCCTGTCCGCCAGCGATGATCACCTCGGCATCGCCACAGCGAATGGCCTGGGCGGCCATGATCACGGCTTTCAGCCCCGAGCCGCAGACCTTGTTCAGGGTCAGCGCCGGTACGGTGTGCGGCAGGCCCGCGCGGATCACGCTTTGCCGCGCGGGGTTCTGTCCTGCACCTGCGGTCAGCACCTGGCCGAGGATCACTTCATCGATCTGCTGCGCTGGCAAACCGGTGTCCTGCAGCAGGCGACGGATCACCGCCGCACCCAGATCGACCGCGCTGACGCTGCTCAATGCGCCGCCGAAGGCTCCGATGGGCGTGCGGGTGGCGGCGACGATGACGACTTCTTGCATGATGATTTTCTACCTCGAATAAAAAAGCGCGACGCTCACTACGAACGCCGCGCAAACGCTCAACTGGGTGGGCGACTGCTCGTCGCCCGTTGTTTAGAACTGTTCGGCGGCCAGGCCATACAGGGCGTCGCTGCCCGCGCGGATGCTGTCCTCCAGGCCCAAGATGCGCGGCAGCAGGCGGGCGAAGAAGAACGCGGCGGTGGCCAGTTTGGCGCTGTAAAACGCCTCGTCCTCGGCGCGTTTGGCCTGCGCCACGGCTGCCATGCGCGCCCACATCCAGGCGTAGGCGGTGTAGCCGAACAGGTGCAGGTACTCCACCGAGGCCGCACCGGTCTCGTGGGGGTTGCTGGTGCTGCGTCGTTGCAGCCAAGCGCTGAGGTTTTCCAGGCGTTCCACCGCGTCGAGCAGTTCAACGGCATAAGGGCTGCCGGGTTGCTCGGCAAACCGGCGGATCTCAGCGGTGAACTGGCGCAGCGCCACGCCGCCGTTGGCGATGACTTTGCGCCCGAGCAGATCGAGGGCCTGAATACCGTTGGTGCCTTCGTAGATTTGCGCGATGCGCACATCACGCACCAACTGTTCCTGGCCCCACTCGCGGATGTAACCGTGGCCGCCGAAGACCTGCTGGCCGTGGATGCAGCTGTCCAGCCCGGTGTCGGTGAAGAACGCCTTGGCCACCGGCGTGAGCAGCGCCACCAGGGTTTCAGCGTGCTGTTGTTCGGCGCTGTCGTCGCTGAACTTGGCGAGGTCGAGTTGCTTGCCAACGTAGCAGGCAAAGGCGCGCCCGCCTTCGGTCATGGCTTTCATGCTCAGCAGCATGCGCCGCACATCGGCGTGCACGATGATCGGGTCGGCGGCTTTGTCCGGTGACTGTGGACCGCAGGCCGCACGGCTTTGTAAGCGCTCGCAGGCGTAATCGCGGGCCGCCTGGTAAGACGCTTCGGCACAACCAATACCCTGAATGCCGATGGACAGGCGTTCGTAATTCATCATGGTGAACATCGCCGCCAGGCCCTTATTCGGCTCGCCGATCAGGTAGCCCGTGGCACCGTCGAAGTTCATCACGCAGGTGGCCGATGCCTTGATGCCCATCTTGTGTTCAATCGAGCCGCAGCTTACGGCGTTATGTACACCGAGGCTGCCGTCAGCGTTGACCTGTACTTTGGGCACCAGAAACAGCGAGATGCCGCGCGCCCCGGCGGGGGCATCGGGCAGTTTGGCCAGCACCAAGTGGATGATGTTTTCGGTGAGGTCCTGCTCGCCGCCGGTGATAAAGATCTTGCTGCCGCTGATGCGGTAGCTGCCGTCGGCTTGCGCTTCGGCGCGCGTACGGATCAGGCCCAGATCGGTACCGGCGTGGGCTTCGGTCAGGCACATGGAACCGGCCCAACGGCCCTCGTACATCGGCGGCAGGTAGGTACTCTTCAGTTGTTCACTGGCGTGGGCGTCGATGGCCAGGCACGCGCCGGAACTCAGCGCGGAATACAGGGCAAAGCTGGAGCCGGCACCGTAGAGCATTTCTTCAAAGGCCACGGCGAGCATCTTGGGCATGCCCATGCCGCCATACGCCGGGTTGCCGGACAACCCAACCCAGCCGCCTTCGATATACGTGGCATAGGCCTCTTTGAAGCCCGCCGGGGTGCGCACCTCGCCCGCGTGCCACTGCGCGCCTTCTTCATCACCGCTGCGGTTGAGCGGGGCGATCAGGCTGCTGGTGACTTTGCCAGCTTCTTCCAGAATGGCGTCGGCGGTGTCGGCATCCACCGTCTCAGCCAGGGCTGGCAGGCGCGCCCACAGGCTGGGAGCCTCGAAGACGTCATGCAGGACAAAGCGCAAATCGCGCAACGGGGCAGTGTACTGGGGCATCGGCAGGTTCTCGCACAGATGCCGCGCAGGGCGCGGCGAGTGTTAAAAAAAGCCCGCCGAAGCGGGCCTGAGGGTCAATCGGCCTCGGCTTGGCCATTGACTGGAGGTTTAGCGGTGGTGAATTTGAGCAGGTGCGTGCGCTCCACCAGGATGTACAGCGCCGCACCGGCCGCCAGGCCCCAGCCAGCGCCGTAGACGGCCAGCACCACACCCATGGTGCCGGCGATGCCGCGCTCGGTGTTGTTGCTCAGCTGCTCGAAACCCACCATCAGGCAGATGTAACCGGTGAGGATCAGCGTCAGTGACAGGGCAATCGGCAGCACCGGTTGGAAGAAACTCACCAGTGGCAGCATAAACAGCGCAATAAACCCGGTGATCCAGAAGGTGCCCGCGCCGCTATAGATCGAGTCCATGGCTTTGCGGCCGTACTTGTAACGCTCGGCCATGGTCGCAGCGACGGCCGTCCACAGTGGCCCGGCCAGGCCTGGGTACGGGGCGAAGAAGGCATGCAGGGCGTTACGGATGGCGGTGACCAGATGCACACGGTCGATGTTGTTTTCGATCACTTCATCGGTGCGCAGCTCATCGGCGCGTTGCATCAATGACTGACCGACGATGATGTCGCCAAAGGCAATCACGTAGGCGATCACCGCGGTGGGCACCGCCAGCAGGAACACATCCAGACCTGGGAAACCAACGCTGAACGGCAGGTAGTTCCACATCTCGCCGAAGGCCGGTGCGGTGATGCCGAATTTCACGTCAGGCATCTTGTATTCGCCGACGGCAATGCCGATGAAAATGGCGATCAACATGCCCGGCACCATGCCGTAGTTGACGATTTTGCGCGCCAGCGGCAGGCGCTCGGTGAGGCCTTTGAACGACACCGAGAACATCAGGTACAGGCAGATCAGGCTGCCGATCACCAGCGAAATCGGCGTGTTGGCCAGGCGGCCGCCGGTGGAGATTTCACCCATCAGCGCGGCGATACCTGCACCGATGATGATGCCGCCCTTCATCGAGTTGGGGATCAGGCGCACCAGGGTGCTGCCCAAGCGTGTGACACCCAGAATCAGGAAGATCAGGAACACCAGAAACTGCAGGGCAAACAGCGCCTGAATCGCCTCCGGGCCTGGTTTGAAATTACCGAGAAACAACAGCACCACCGGGATGCCCGGAGTGATCCAGCCCGGCACCATGGGCACACCGAGCAGGGCTGGCAACATAAAGCCGATACCACACACCACGACATAGGCCAGGGCTACGTCGTAAGGCAGGCCGAGGTATTTTTCCAGCAGGGGGATCATGGCCAGGCTGACCACAAACATGATCAGCGCTTGCAGCATCTCCGCGGTTTCCCAGCGGTAGTGGACAAAGGGCAGGCGTACCTTGAACGGGCCAACAGGCCAGTGCGGTTGTTCATCGCCGTCGCGACGTTTGAAAATTTGCATAAAGGTTCTCCGTCGGCCGCCAGGGCCGGTTCTTGTTGTTGTGCAAACGGTGTGTTCTTGCCGTAGCCCGGATGCAATCCGGGGAACCCGAATCGCTGTTCCCGGATTGCATCCGGGCTACGTGCTTTAATGGCGATGTTCGCGGCTAAAGCCCTTTCCACAATGGTTCAGAGGGCTTTGGCCATATCGCGCAGGACAAACTTCTGAATCTTGCCGGTGCTGGTTTTCGGCAGTTGGGTGAAGACCACGGTCTTCGGCACCTTGAAGCCCGCCAGGTGCTCGCGACAGAAGCTGATCACCTCGGCCTCGCTCACGGCCTGCTGGTCGGCCTTGAGGGTGATGAAGGCGCAGGGCGTTTCGCCCCATTTTTCATCTGGGCGGGCGACTACGGCGGCTTCGAGAACCGCCGGGTGGCGATAGAGCACACCCTCGACCTCGATGGTGGAGATGTTCTCGCCACCGGAGATGATGATGTCCTTGAGGCGGTCGCGGATTTCCACGTAGCCGTCCGGGTGGCACACGGCCAAGTCGCCGGTGTGGAACCAATCACCGGCAAAGGCTTCAGCGGTGGCGCTGGGGTTTTTCAGGTAGCCCTTCATCACCGTGTTGCCGCGCATGAAGATCTCGCCAATGGTTTCGCCATCACGCGGGGTCGGCTCCAGGCTTTTCGGGTCGGCCACCATCAGCCCTTCCAAGGTCGGGTAGCGCACGCCTTGGCGTGCTTTGATCGTTGCGCGCTCATCAAGCGGCAGGGCGTCCCACTCGGCATGCCAGGCGCACAGGGTCACTGGGCCGTAGACCTCGGTGAGGCCGTAGACGTGGGTGACGTGGATGCCCATTTCCTCGACCGCGCCGATGACTTTTGCGGGCGGCGCAGCGCCGGCGACCATGGCCTTGACCGGGTGATCGATGGCGGCTTTGGCTTCGGCCGGCATGTTGACCAGGGCGTTAAGCACAATCGGCGCGCCGCACAGGTGGGTGACTTGCTCGGCACGAATCAGCGTGAGGATTTTTGCCGGATCAACGCGGCGCAGAAACACATGCACGCCCGCCAGCGCCGTGATGGTCCACGGGTAGCACCAGCCGTTGCAATGGAACATCGGCAGGGTCCACAGGTACACCGGGTGGTTGCCCATGGCCCAGGTCATCTGGTTGCCCAGCGAGTTCAGGTAGGCACCACGGTGGTGATAGACCATGCCCTTGGGGTTGCCGGTGGTGCCGGAGGTGTAGTTGAGGCTGATCGCCTGCCACTCGTCATCTGGCCACTGCCAGGCAAACTGCGGGTCACCTTCGGCGAGAAAGGCTTCGTAATCGAGGTCGCTGATGGCCTGGCCTTCGCCGTATTCCGGGTCGTCCACGTCGATCACCAGCGGCGGGTGATCGAGCATGCCGACGGCGGCGTGGATTACTTCATGGAACTCGCGGTCGGTGATCAGCACCTTGGCTTCGCCGTGTTGCAGCATGAATGCGATGGCTTCGGCATCCAGGCGCACGTTGAGCGGGTTGAGCACCGCGCCAATCATCGGCACACCGAAATGCGCTTCGAGCATCTGCGGAATGTTCGGCAGCATCACCGCCACCGTGTCGCCTTTGCCAATGCCACGACCGGCCAGCGCTGAAGCCAAGCGCCGGCAGCGGGCGTAGGTTTCGCGCCAGGTGCGACGAATCGAGCCGTGCACCACCGCCGGGTAGTGCGGGTACACGCTGGCGGTACGCTCGATAAAGCTTAGGGGCGAGAGGGCGATATGGTTGACGGCAGCGGGCTCAAGGCCCTGTTCGTAGATCGACATGCGAATACCCACAGCAGGTTGGATGCTCGGGCCATGCAGCAGTTAGTCTTAGCGGCGGCCCGGTATTGTTCTGGGTGTATTTATATAGATCCCGTGTTTTATATGGAAGTTAAACCATAGTTGTATAGTATCTTTGCTATACCTGGCGCGACCTATTAGCCCTTGGTCGCTTTGCAATTGCTTGTGCTTTGAGTGGATGCTCGCCGCCACTGGCTGCAAGGAACACAAACCCGGATGAATGAAATCTCTGTGCAGCTGCACAGCTGGCTGTGCATGCAGCGTGAAAGCCTGCCCCTGGCCATGCGTGCCGATGCGTTGTTGCGCGCCTTGCAGGCCTGCCCTGAGGTGCGTCAGGCGTACTTTTTGCGCTGGCAGGCTGGCACCGCGATCTACAGCCATGAAGGCCGCGCGCCGCATTTACCGCCCGGTTTTGGTGACCCGTTGCAAACCAGCGATCAGGCGCTGTGGGCGCGCTTGCACGCGCAGCCCCGGCTGAGCCTGAGCGAATTGCGCCAACTGCCGTGCTGGTTGGCCGGACGGGTACGCCGCGCGGGTCTCAGTCACGGCCAGGCGCTGGCGTTGTCGCTGGATGACGGGCACCACGACCTGCTGCTGCTTGAGCTGCACGAACACGCCGGCAGTGACTGGCTTGATCTGCTGCACGCCATGCTCCAGGCCCTGCTAGCCAGCCTGCCGCAGCAAGCCCGTGGCAGCCTGCTACTCGGCAGTGACCCGCAGCCCAGCCTGTTGCTGGACATCGACGCCCAGCCCCTGCAACTGAACGCCGCCATGCACGAGTGGCTGAGTGCGCATAACCTGCCTGCCGTGGCCGATCTGTTGCCCGTGAACACCGCGCAACTGGTGCGCGCCTGCCTGCAACAAGGACGGGCGATTGACGGCGTAGAGGCACAAGTGGCCGGCCACGTGCTGATCTGGCTGTTTATGCCCGACCCGGCCGAGCAACAGGTGCTGGCCCGCTGCCGGGTCGCCACCGCGCAGGTGCAGACCGAGCGTGAAGCGCTCAAGGCCAGTCGGCTGTACCGGCTGATCACCGAAAACACCACCGACCTGATTTCCCGGCACACCCCCGACGGACACTTTCTCGACGCCTCGCCCGCGAGCTGGACGCTGCTCGGCTTCTGGCCGGAAACCCTGCGCGGCACGCCGGTGCAGGCGCTGTTTCATGAGCATGACCGCCAGCACCTGATCGACAGCACCCGCGAGGCGCTGGAGCAAGACGGCTACCACACCATGACCTACCGCATCCGCCACCGCGACGGCCATTACCTGTGGTTTGAAACCGCCAGCCGGGCTATCCGCGAAACCTACACCGGCGCGGTGGTGGAGGTGGTCAGCGTGTCGCGCGATATCACCGCCCGCGTGCTGGCCGAAGAGAACAAGCGCCGCCTCGCGGAAGTGGTGGAGGCCAACACCGACTTGGTGCTGTTTATCGACCCGGACGGGCAACTCACGCACCTCAACCCGTCGGCGCGTCACGCCCTGAACATCGACGAACAGCAAGCCCTGCCAGCCCTCGACCAGTTGCTCGCCCAGGACGATCTGCAACGCTTGCGCAACGGCGGCTGGCATACAGCCGACAGTCAGGGCGTGTGGAGTGCCGAGGCGCGCCTGCTGCCGCTGGGCCTGCGTGCGCCCTTGCCGGTGTCGCTGGTGCTGTTGGCGCACCGTGGGCGCGATGGTGAGCATTACTACTCACTGGTCGCGCGCGACATGACCGAGCGCGAACTGCGCGAAGCTCAACAACGTCGCCATCAGGATGAACTGGCCCACACCGCGCGGCTGGTCACCCTGGGTGAGTTGGCCAGTGGCATTGCCCATGAAATCAATCAGCCGCTCGCGGCGGTGGTCAACTACGCCAGCGCTAGCCAGCGTTACCTCAAAGCGCTGGGCTCCAACCCCGACGCGCCCAGCAAGGTGGCGCAAGGGCTGGAGCGCATCACCGAGCACGCCAACCACGCCTCGGAGGTGATCAAGCGCCTGCGCGCCTTCCTGCGCAAAGGCCAGCGCCGCACCCAGGCGCTGGATATCGCCAGCGTCGCGCGTGAGGCCGTGCGCCTGTGCCAATGGGAGGCGAGCAACTGGCAGGTGAGCATCGTCGAGCAAGTAAGCGAACAGCTGCCGCCGGTGTATGCCGACCGCATCCTCATCGAACAGGTGCTGCTCAACCTGCTGCGCAATGCGATTGATGCCAACCGCGAGGCCCATCCGGGCCAGCCGTCGCGCATCGAACTGCGCGCCAGCGAACAGGCTGGGCAACTCTGTGTGCAGGTGTGGGATCAGGGGCCGGGCGTGGCGCAGGGCGAGTTGGAACACATTTTCACCCCGTTCTACACCAGCAAGGCCGAAGGTCTGGGGCTGGGTCTGTCGATGAGCCGCAGTATCATCGAGGGCTTCGGTGGCGCGCTGGAGGCTCTGCCCGGTGCCGCCGGGGGGCTGTGTTTAGAGTGTCGCCTGCCGCTGTTGCGCGGTGAAGACGCCGAGCGCAATGAACGTGGCGAAGCCAAGGCATAACAATAAAAGGAGCAGGGCATGAGCCTGCAAATGCAACAACGGGTTTATGTGGTCGATGACGATCAAGGCATGCTCGACTCCACCGTCTGGCTGCTGGAGTCCGTGGGCCTGACGGCACTGCCGTTCACCAGTGGCCGGGCCTTTCTCGATGCCTGCGATGAGCACAGCCAGGGCTGTGTGCTGCTGGATGTGCGCATGCCCGGCATGGGCGGTTTGAACGTGCAGGAAGCCCTGCGCAGCCGCGGTATCCAGATGCCGATCATTTTTGTCAGCGGGCATGCCGATGTGCCGATTGTGGTGCGCGCGTTCCGCGCCGGTGCCGTGGACTTTATTGAGAAGCCCTACAACGAACAGTTGTTGCTCGACAGCGTGCAGCAAGCCCTCAATCAGGAAGCTTCCAGCACGCAGACCGACCCGCGTTTGCAGGCCCTGCAGCAACGCCTGGACAGCCTCACCCCGCGTGAGCGGGATGTGTTGCTGCCGTTGGTGCGCGGCTTCACTAACCGCGAAATCGCCGAGCAACTGGACATCAGCGTGAAAACCATCGACCTCTACCGCTCGCGGGTGATGAAGCGCATGCAAGCCGACAACCTGCCCGAGCTGGTTGGCATGGCCATCGCCGCCGGTATGGTGGACGCCCTGCAGTTGCGGCCCTAGGCTGTACTAAAGTCCCAAGTGCGGCGGCGTGGTGCGGCCGTACGATCAACGGGTCACTGTGACGTCAGGCACCTGGCGTTCGCTGCACGGGCGGGGGCTGCATGGTTCTGGAACTGCTGAAAAACGTCATCCTGCTGATTGCCCTGTGCTGGGTTCATGGCCTGATTACCCGCTATGTGGATGAACGCTCGCCCTTGGGCAAAGGCTTGTCCGGTGTTTTGTTTGGCGGCATTTGTATCCTCGGTATGATGGTGCCGATGACCTTGGCCGACGGGCTGATTTTCGATGGCCGCACGGCGGTGTTGAGCATGGCTGCCTTTTTTGGTGGCCCGCAGGTGGGGCTGATTGCCGGTGCCATTGCCGGCGCTTACCGCGCCTGGCTCGGCGGTGTCGGCATGTTGCCCGGGTTGCTGAATGTGCTGATGCCCGTGCTGATGGGCTTGCTCTACAGGCGCCTGTACCGGCGCGGGCGGGTGGCCTTCAACCTGCCGAGCCTGCTGCTGTTTGCCATCGCCGTGCAAGTGTTGCAGGTGCTCAATCTCACCCTCTTGCCTGCGCCAAAGTTTGCTCTGTTTATGCAGGATGCGGTCTGGGTGCTGTTTCTCCTGCTGGTGCCGCTCACCCTGTTCCTCGGTCTGTTGCTCAAGGACGCCCACGTGCAACGGCGTGACCGTCTGGCCTTGTTGCAGAGCGAAGCGCAGTTGCGCGCGATCACCGAAGCGGTCCCTGACCTGTCGCTGGTGATGGACGAAGACGGCCGCTACCTGAAGATCAAGTCACCCCAGACGGACCTGCTGCTGGATGGCGGTCAGGGGCTGCTCGGCAAGCGTCTGCTGGATGTGATGCCGGTGCAGCAGGCCGAGTTGTTCATGGATTTCATCGCCCGAACCTTGGCCAGCGAGCAGCCGCAGACGCTGGAGTACGAGCTGAAAACTCCGATAGGGCAGCGCATGTTCGAGGCCCGCGCACGGCGCATGGATGCCCGCTTCAATGGCAAGCGTGCCGTGGTGTTTATGGCGCGCGACATTACCGAACGTGCGGAGGTGGAACGCGAACAGCGCATCGCCGCCATCGCCTTCGAGACGCAGCAGGGCATGATAGTCACCGATGCGCAGACGCGTATTCTCAAGGTTAACCGCGCCTTTACCACGATCAGTGGTTATGAGCCGCAGGACGTGATTGGTCAATCCACCCGCATGCTGGGCTCCGGCCGCCAGCCGCCTGAGTTTTACCAGCAGATGTGGCGGATAATTAATGAAGAGGGCCAGTGGCAGGGGGAAATCTGGAACCGCCGCAAAAGCGGAGAAATTTTCCCTGAGTGGCTGTCGATCAGCGCTGTGCGCGACAAGGCCGGGCGGGTGACCAACTACGTGGCCTCACTGACCGATATCAGCGAACGCAAGGACGCCGAAGAGAAAATTCAGCACCTGGCGTTTTATGACCCGTTGACCGGCCTGCCCAACCGCCGCTTGCTACGCGACCGTCTGCAACAGGCCGCTGCCTTGAGCCGGCGCAACGGCCATTTCTGCGCCCTGATCTTCCTTGACCTGGACGACTTTAAAAACGTCAATGACCTGTATGGGCATCAGGCCGGTGATGAGCTGCTGTGCCAGGTGGCGCAGCGTTTGAAAAGTACCCTGCGCGAGTTGGACACCGTGGCCCGTTTGGGCGGTGACGAGTTTGTGATCATGCTTGAAGGGTTGGAGCCTCAGCCTGAGGAAGCTGCCGCTCAGGTGGAGCATATCGGCAGTAAGCTCATGCTCGCGCTGCGCGAGCCGTATCGGGTGAGTGAGCATCAATTGTTCAACAGTGCCAGCCTGGGTGTGGTGTTGTTCAACGATGAAGCGCATAACGTGGACGAGTTGATGCAGCGCGCTGACCTGTCGATGTACAACGCCAAGTCGGCGGGTAAAAACGCCCTGAGTTTTTATGACCCGTTGATGCAGGAAATGGTCAGTCAGCGTTTGCAGTTGGAACATGACATGCGCCGAGGCTTGTCCGAAGGTGAATTTGTGCTCTATCTGCAGCCACAAATGAACCACCTCGGTGAGTTGCAAGGCGCGGAAGCGCTGGTGCGTTGGCTGCATCCGCAGCGAGGTTTGCTGGCCCCGGCCCTGTTTATCGAGATTGCCGAGCGCAGCGGGCTGATCGCCGAGCTTGATCTGTACATCCTCAAGCAAGGCTGCCAGTTACTGGCGCGCTGGGCTGCGCAGCCTGCGTTTGCCAGGCTCAGCCTGGCGGTGAACACCAGCAGCCGTTTGCTCTACAAGGACGATTTTATTGCCCAAGTGCGGCGCATTCTGGCCGAGACCCAGGCCAACCCCCGCCAGTTAAAACTGGAAATCACGGAATCACTGCTGCTCAGCGATAAACACGAGGCCGCCCTGCGTATGCAGGCCTTGCAGAGCCTCGGCATTCGTTTCTCGATTGATGATTTTGGTACCGGCTACTCCTCCATGGCCTACCTGCAACAACTGCCCCTCAATCAGCTGAAAATTGATCAATCGTTTGTCCGTGTACTGCCTGAGATCAGCAGCCTGGCGATCGTGCGGGCCATCATGGCGTTGGCGCACAGCCTGGGGCTGGAAGTCATCGCCGAAGGCGTGGAAACCCAGGCGCAGTGGGATGTACTGCGCGACAACGGTTGCCAGTTCTTTCAGGGCTATCTGTTTAGCCAGCCGATGGCAGTGGCGGCTTTTGAATCAAAGCAATGGCATGAACAGCCCTTAAACGCCGGGCGAGTGGGCTGAAATGTCGGGCGGAAACGGCTCAGTCGAGTCATGCCTAGCCTGCTGATGGCTCGGCATTGCAGTGGATAAGGGGCAATGTTCAGGGGCGTGTACGGGGCTTTTTTGTGAGACGGAGATGAGCATTAAACGACGTGACTTTCTCAACGGGGCGGCGCTGACGATTGCCGCCGGTCTGGTGCCGTGGCGCTTTCTGCGCGCCGAGTCGCGCGTGTATCCGCCGGCGTTGACGGGCTTGCGCGGCAGCCATGTGGGCAGTTTTGAGGTGGCGCATCAGCTGGGCTGGGAGCGCAAGGTGTTCGCCACCGATCACCTGCCCCAGCACGAAGACTATGACCTGGTGGTGGTGGGTGCTGGCATCAGTGGCTTGGCGGCCGCCTGGTTTTATCGTGAACGTCAACCGCAGGCGCGCATTCTGCTGCTGGATAATCATGACGACTTCGGTGGCCATGCCAAACGCAACGAGTTTCGTGTGGGCGGTCGTTTACTGCTGGGCTATGGCGGCAGCGAATCGCTGGACTCGCCCAAGGCCAATTTCAGCGCCGAGGTGCAGCGCTTGTTGGCGGCGCTGGGGATCAAGCTGGAGCGCTTTCATCAGGCCTTTCAGCATCGCCTGTATAACGAGTTGGACAGTGCGGTGTTCTTCGATCAGCAGACCTTTGGCGAAGACCGGTTGGTCGTCGGCGAGCCGGATGCAGACAGTGATGAAGAACCCGACTGGGCCGGTTTCATTGGCCAGTTCCCGCTGCCTGAAAGCGACCGCGCCGCCCTGCTGGCGCTGTATGCGGGTGAACAGAATTACCTGCAGGCGCTGCCGCTCGATGAGCGTGAGGCCTACCTCGACAGTTTGAGTTACCACGCTTATCTCAAGTGCCATGTCGGCCTTTCGGACAAGGCTATCGCTTACTTTCAGCAGCGTTCCAGCGACGAATACGGCTACCGCATCGACTTTCTACCGGCCAGTTACGCGCGTTATGCCGGCTATCCGGGCTTTGCCGGCCTGGGCCTGGAGGAGGATGATAGCGAAGAAGAGCCGTACATCTACCACTTCCCCGATGGCAATGCCGGTGTCGCCCGGCTGTTGGTGCGTGACCTGATCCCGGCGGTGGCCGCCGGGCAGGGTATGGGCGATGTGGTGCTGGCCGCCTTCGATTACAGCCGTTTGGACCGCCCCGAGCACAGTGTGCGCCTGCGCCTGTCGAGCACCGTCGTCAGTGTGCGCAACCGTGAGGGCGGCGTGGATGTCGGCTACAGTCAGGCGGGACAGCTTTACCGGGTGCGCGCCCGGCATTCGGTGCTGGCTTGCTACAACATGCTCATTCCTTACATTCTGCGCGACCTGCCGGCCCGTCAGGCGCAGGCGTTGGCGCAGAACGTCAAATTGCCCATGGTCTACGCCAACGTGGTGATTCGTAATTGGCAGAGTTGGGTCGAGTTGGGTATGCAGGAGGTGTACGCGCCGGGCATGCCCTTCAGCCTGATGAAGCTGGATTACCCGGTGGGTCTGGGCGGGTATCAGGCGCCGAATGATCCCGCGCAGCCCATTTGCCTGCATCTGGTGCATGTGCCGCATGCGGCTGGCGTTGGCCCGGACCTGCGCACGCAGGCGCGAGCCGCGCGCATGCAGATCTACACCCGCACCTTTGCCCACTACGAAGCGCAAATCCGTGATCAGTTGCAGCGCGTGCTCGGTGGCGGTGGTTTTGATCATCAGCGCGACGTGCTGGCCATCACGGTCAACCGCTGGCCGCATGGCTATTCCTACTACAGCAATCCCCTGTTCGATGGCCCGGACGGTGGCGCGGCGGTGATGCAGCGGGCGCGTCAGCCTTTGGGCGCGGTGACCATCGCCAATTCCGATGCTGGTTGGGACGCTTACCTGCATGCGGCCGTGGATCAGGCCTGGCGTGCGGTCAATGAGCTTACCTAGTCCGTCTTTGGGTGCAAGCTAGCTTTAATTAGTGGTCAATCGTGACTGAAATAGTCTTAGGCACGTGAAAACGCACTAGCCGGCCCCGGTTTGGCGAACAGGTAGCCTTGAAAGCGCTTGCAGCCCATGCCTTGCAGGGCCTCGTACTGCGCCTGAGTTTCTACGCCTTCGGCGGTTACGCTGAGATTGAGGTTGGCTCCCAGCGCCAGGATGGTGCGCACGATGGCGGCATCGCTGGGGTGTTCGAGCAGGTCGCGGACGAAGGATTGGTCGATCTTCAGCTTATCCAGCGGCAGGCGTTTGAGGTAGTTGAGTGAGGAGTAGCCGGTGCCAAAATCATCCAGCGCCAGGTGCACGCCACGTGCTTTTAGCTGACTCATCTTGTCGATCAGCGTTTCCACATCTTCCACCAGTTGGCTTTCGGTCAGTTCCAGCTCCAGACGTTCAGGCTTGGCGCCGCTTTCCGCGAGAGCAGCAAGCACGTCTTCAATAAAATCGGGGTGGTGGAACTGCCTGGCGCTGACGTTGACCGCCAGTGTCAGGTGCGCCAGCTGTGGATCATGGGCCCATACCACCAGTTGTTGGCACGCCGCACGCAAGATCAGGCGACCCAGCGGCAGAATAAGCCCTGTGCTTTCTGCCAGGGGAATGAAGTCGCCCGGCGGCACCAGCCCACGTAGCGGATGCTGCCAGCGAACCAGGGCCTCGGCGCCAACCAGTTGCCCGTGAGCATCCACCTGAGGTTGGTAGTGCAGGATAAAGTCGTGCTGGTCGAGGCTATGGCGCAGGTCGCTTTCCAGGCTGGCGCGGGCGCTGACTTCGGCCTGCATCGCCGGGTCGAAAAAGCGCAACGCGTTGCGGCCGGCAGCTTTTGCCTGGTACATGGCCATATCGGCACGCTTGAGTACCTCGTCGACCGTACTGTCCTCCATGGGGAACAGGGCGATGCCGATGCTGGCCGTGCTGATATAGCTGCGGCCTTGCAGGGTGTAGGGCACGGCGAGCGCCTTAATGATCTTGTTGCCGACGTGTTCAACCTGTTGGCCGGCCTGTTCAGGCTTCAGGCTCAGGCCTTCGAGCATCAACACAAACTCATCGCCGCCGAGACGAGCCAGGGTGTCCTGGGCGCGCACATGGCTGCTCAGGCGTTCGGCGACCTGCTGCAGCAACTGGTCGCCCATGTCGTGGCCAAGGGTGTCGTTGAGGTCTTTGAAATTGTCCAGGTCGATAAACAGCAGTGCGCCCTGTTGCAGGCCGCGGGCATGCTTGGCCAGGGCCTGTTGCAGGCGGTCGAGCAGTAGACGGCGGTTGGGCAGGCCGGTGAGTGGGTCGTAGAAGGCCAGCTGGTTGATTTTTTCGAGGTTCTTCTTGTGTTCTGTGATGTCAGTGGAGATGCCGCATAGCGCGTAAATCTTGCCGTGATCGTCACGCAGCGGCAGCTTGACTGAGAGAAAGGCGTGCTGCGTGTTGCCGTCCAGGCTGCGATTGATTTCCTCGGTCTGCACCCGTTCGCCGAGTGTGAGTACGCGACTGTCGTTGTCATACAGGTTGGTTGCAGTGTCGATGTCGAAGAACTGTTCATCGGTTTTGCCAATCACCTGCTCAAGGTTCTGGCCGAACAGCTCGCAGACCTTGCGGTTGGCATATTGATAACGCAGCTGCACATCCTTGATGTAGATGTACGCCTCGACGCTGTCTAGGATGGTGTTCAGGCGTGCTTCGCCGGCCTGCAGGTGGCGGGTTTTCTCATGCACCTGACGGCGTAACAGCCATGCGCCGCCCAAGGCAGCAATCAGCAGCAGTACCAGGGTCGTCAGTCCCCACCAAACAACCGTGGGGATTAGTAGGCGTGGCCGCTCACCGCCCCAGCGCAGCAGGGTTTGGTAGTACACAGAGGACGGCGAGTTCTGCCAGTTCGCCAGGTGCTGATCGATGGCGGCCAGTAAATCGGCGTTTTGTCCTTTGCGGGTTGCGTAGAACAGCTGCGCAGGCTGAAACATGATTGAGGAGCTTTGCAGCCGGTAGCTCGGCGCATGGAAATCACCAAAGCGCTGGTTGGCGACTACGGCGTCGGCATGCTCGTCCGCTACCAGGGCAAACCCTTGCTGCAGACTGGGTACGCCGATCAATTGCGCTTTCAAGTCGAAGCTGTCCAGCAGCCCACGCAGGTAGTCCTCCTGCACCGAGCCTTGCAGGACGGCAATGCGCAGGTCTTTGAGGTCGAGTACTGATTTCAGCTGCAGGTTCTCGTTGCTGTACACCTGCGACCAGCTGACCAGCGAAGGCACTGTGTGAAAGTCGAGTACCTGCGCGCGGCTGTCGTTATAGGCCACGTCCGGCATCAGGTCGATCTCGCCGCTCTGCGCCAGCTCCAGGCATTGCTGCCACTCGCAGGGCCTTGGTTGCAGTTGCCACTTTTCCTGGCGGGCGATCTCGTTCAGCAGCTCGCCGAGAATGCCGGAGAGTTTACCCTCTTGATCCAGGAGGATTTTCGGCTCGTTGGCGTAGACCCCCACGCTGACCGCACGAGACTGCGCGCCGCTATAAGGCGTGACCGTGAAACCCACGATGAAGAGCAGCAGGGCGATGAGATGGCGAGTGAGCAGGCGCATCATGCGTGGGGCTACTTCTATGCAAAGTCCGTAGCCTAACGATAGCCAGAATATGGCCTGGGGTGTGGCGTGATGATGGCGACGAGCGATTTGCCGCGTGATGGGTCGTCAGGCGTGGCTCAGTAGGCCCAGCCTTGGTAGATATAGGTCATGGGTTTTGGCCCTTTGAGGTAGCGATTGCTCAGCTCGCCCATCTGAAATCCGCCGGCTGTGATCAACGCCGGGATATCGCGATTGAGGTGGCAGCCACCGGCTAACGGCTTCCAAATCGGGGTCAGGCGGTTCTGCCAGCGCAGCACGGGCAGCTCGGGAGCCAGGCCGTGTTCGCAGAACAACAGGCGACCGCCAGGTTTGAGCACGCGGCGCATTTCTTGCAGTGCGGCTACAGCATCAGGAATGGTGCACAGGGTGAAGGTGCAGACAATGCTGTCGAAGCTGGCGTCATCAGCCTGGATCTGCCCCAGTTCGAGGGCAATCATCTCCACTGGAATGCTGATCGCGGCGGCCCGTTGCCTGGCCAGTTTCTGCATATCGGCGCTGGGGTCGACGCCAATGATCACACTGACCTTTGCTGCATCGTAGAAGGCCAGATTAAGGCCGCTGCCGATGCCGATTTCCAGCACCCGGCCATGGGCCTGGGGCACCAGTTGCGAGCGGGCTTTCATCACCGCGCCCATGCCGCAGGCGAAGTCGATCAGGTGTGGCAGCAGGTAACGGTCATACAGGCCCACGGATTGCCCTCGGCAGGGTTATTCGGCGTCGTCTGGCAGATCACTGTTGTCGCCGCTGACAGCGGCAAAACACTTGATCAGGTGCACGCCGGCCGTGCCGCTGATGCGCCAGGCGTCGGCCTCACCATCAAAACGTGCGGCGATTACCTGGGCCAGGTTGAAATGCCATTTGCGCAGGGCTCGACCGTCCATGCATTCGATGCTCAGCAGCGGCGCATCGTCAGTGGGCGTGGTGCCGGCATGATGTTGAGCCAGTTGATCGTCGTTGAGGCTGAACTGCCAGGCATGCAGCTCGTCGATTTCCAGCATATCGGCGCCGCTCAGGGCGCTGATCAGGTCGTGCGGGGTGGTGCTCATAGGTCGATGGCTTCTTGTCGTTAGCGGCCGAGACGGCGCAGTTGGTCTGATTCGATCACGCGAGTGCCGGCATCCTCTTCCAGCGCCAAGCGCCACAGCGCGCGGGCCAGTACGGTGGCTTCAATACCACGGTACTTGCCCGGTAGCCAGCGCATAAAGGGCGCGGCCAGTCGCTCGCCAAGGCGAAACTCTTGGCGGGCGCCCAGCAGTAACGACGGGCGGACGATGGTTAACTGCGGCCAGCCTTGCGCGCGCAGGGCTTGCTCCATTTGGCCTTTGACCTTGTTGTAGAACACGGTGGAGTTGGCATCTGCACCGAGGGCGCTGATCACCAGCAAGTGACGTGCGCCGAGGGCGCGTGCGCGTTCGGCGAAGGCGAGCACCAGGTCATGGTCGACCGCACGAAAAGCCTCTTGCGAGCCGGCCTGTTTAATCGTGGTGCCCAGGCAGCAGAAGGCGGTATCGACCTTGCCGTTCAGCTCCGGCAGCAAGGTCAGCAGTTCGCCTTGCGGGTTTTCCAGGTGCGCATGGGCCGCCAACGGGCGGCGGCTGGGGGCCAGTACGCGGGCGACGGTGGGCTCGTTCAGCAGGCGATCCAGCAGGTGTTCGCCGGTCAGTCCGGTGGCACCTGCGAGGAGGATGTGCTGGGGTGTTAAATACATAGTGTGAGGTTCTCCGCTGATATCAATCAGCTTATCAGGCCGTTGGTGGCGCGCATGGCTGTTAGCGGTTGACCGCAGATTGCGCCTCAAGTGCATTGTTCAGGGCGCGCTCGGCCTGTTGTTCGCGCAGCGTACGCCATTGTGCGAGCACCGCTTTGGCAGGCCAGATCTGCGGCTCGGAGGGCTCAAAGCCATCAGCCTTTTCGCGTTCAGCGACGCTGGCCTGGGCCAGTTTGAAGGCGCGCTGCAGGTCATCGGTCTGCTGCAGGGCCTCGGCAAACAGGGCGCGGCCGAAGTAGGTGAAATCGTTTTCCTCCGAGCAACCGAAGGACACCCGGTCGGCCCGGGCTGCGGTTATCACCAGGCTCTTGTCATCCTGCAACTTTGGGATAAAACCACCGGAGTAGCAGGCCGAGATCACCAGCACCTTGTGCCGATCCTTAAGCGGTTCGAGCAGGGCTGCCAGCTCACTGGCCGGCAGGTCATCAAGCTGCATGCGTGGCTGGTCGAGGTTCAGCTCGTGTTGCGCCGAGCCGTGACTGGTCAGGTAAATAAAGATCAGGTCTTCCTTGCCGCTGCGCTCGGCCAGGGCTTGAATGCTGCGGCTCAAGCTGGCGCTAGTGGCCAGGGGGCGATCGGTCAGGTGATCACGGTGGTTGACCAAGGTGATCAGGCCGTGGGCGGCGAAGCGTTCCTGCAGCAGGTTGCCGACATAATCGGCTTCGCGCATGAATACACTTTGCTTGCCGTCACCCGCCAGGGTCAGGGCATACAGCTCGATAGCCGGTGTTGAGGCAGGCAGCTTGGCGATGGCGGCATCAAGCAGGCGGCCTTGCTCCAGCACGCCGGTGGCCAGGGCGTCCGGTATGGCCTTGCCCTGGGCATCACGAATCAGTCGGCCGTTCTGCCAGGTGCCGCTTTGCTGGGTACCATCGGCCAGGGTCAGGCTGCCATTGCCCTGGTAGCTGCCGTAGGCGAAGTTGCCTTGATAGGCACTGCCGTCGGCCAGGTTTAGGTGACCTTCACCGTGGTAGCTCCAATCGTCGAACTGGCCTGCGTAATGGCTGCCGTCGCTGCCCTTGAATTCGCCTTTGCCGGTGAGGCTGCCGTTCACAAAGCGGCCACTCCAGACGTCGCCAGCGGCGCTTTGGTAGCGCCCCTTGCCGTGGAACTGGTTATGACGGAACTGGCCGCTGTACAGGTCGCCATCCGCATTCTTGAAGCTGCCCTGGCCGTTAAGTTGGCTGTTATCGAAGGTGCCGGTGTACGCATTGCCTTCGGCGTCGGTGAGCACACCCTGGCCGTCGGGTTCGCCTTGTTTGAACTGGCCCTGGAAGCTGGCACCGTTACTCCATTGCAGTTTGCCCAGCCCGCTGTATTGACCCTTACTGAACTCCCCGCGGTATTCCAATTGGCTGCTTTCCAGGTGGCCTTCGCCGCTGGGCCTGCCGTTGATAAAACCGCCCTCGTAACGGCTGCCATCGCTGTAGGTGAGGCTGCCTTGGCCGTGGAAGTCTCCGTTCTGAAACTCGCCACTGTAGAACTCGCCGTGCTTGCTGCGCCATTCGCCCGGGCCGTTGAACTGACCGTCCTTGAACAGCCCGTCGTAGTAACTGCCATCGCTATAATCCAGGCGGCCAGGACCTTGCAACAGGCCGTCGACAACCTCACCGCGGTAGCGGCCACCATCAGGCAGCACGGCATTGGGGGGCAGTAAGGGTTCGCCATCACCGCAAGCGGCCAACAACAGGGCGAGACTCAGAGGGGCCAGACGGGCGAGCGTGCGCATGCAGAAAATCCAGGCTGGAAGGTCGATGCCGAGTATGCCTTAACACGCCCGGAGTGCCGTGATTGAGCGCACCGTCGGGCATTTAAAAATACAAAAGGCGCACCGCAGATGCAGGTGCGCCTTGATCCGGCGGTGGTAATCAGACGAAGCAGAGGGTCAGTGGCTCGGCGATGTAGGCGGGTTTTTCCGAGCCTTCAATCTCCAGTACCACTTTGGCCTTGAGCAGCCATTGGCCTGGGTTCTTCTCGGTGGCATCCGTCAGCGTCACCACCAGGCGGACTTTGGAGTTGACCTTCACCGGCTGGATAAAGCGCACGCTGTCCAGGCCGTAGTTGACGGCCATCTTCAGCCCTTTAGGCATAATCATGATGCCTTCCATCAACTTGGGCACCAGTGACAGCGAGAGAAAGCCGTGGGCGATGGTGGTGCCAAAGGGGGTGAGTTTGGCTTTTTCCGGGTCGACGTGGATGAACTGGTGATCACCCGTGCATTCGGCAAACTGGTTGATGCGTTCCTGGTCGATGGTCAGCCAATCGGAACGGCCGAGCTCTTTACCGATATAGCTGGGCAATTCAGCGGCGGGTACTGATGTCATGGTTTCTCCTTGAAGACGCAAGTGTTGTTTTTTTTGGGGCGTAAAATCCTTCTGCCCTAAGATCATCATGGGTTCGACGCAGGGTCAAGTGCCTATTGCGATGGGACAAGGTATGCCGTTGGCTCGTGCGCAACCGCTGTAAACCGGCCCTTGCCGGGTGCTTCTGCTTATAATGCGCGGCACTGCGTCTGGGATCATACGATTCGGAGATTACCCATCATGCTGCTACGCGGCCTTTCCTGGCTGGTGCTGTGCCAGTTGCTCGGCACTGCGCTGAATGTCCTGTTGATCCCGATTTTGCCGGGGCCAATCATCGGTATGTTGCTGTTGTTCGTCTTCCTGCTGCTGCGCGGAGAAGTCGGCGAGCCGCTGCATCTGGCCTCTACCAGTCTGCTGAAATACCTGCCGCTGCTGTTGGTACCGCCAGCGGTGGGCGTGATGGCCTATGCCGAGGATATCTTTGCCGACTTTTGGGCGATTGCCGGTGCGCTGTTGCTGTCATTGCTGATCTCGATCGTGTTTGCCGGCTGGCTGATGCAGAAGCTGATTGACCGCCAACAACGCCGGGAGGACGCATGAGTTTGGACTGGCACGCCGCCTGGCAGGCGTTGATCCATCACCCGCTATTTGGTGTAGGCATCACCCTTGGTGCTTATCAACTGGCGATTGCCGCCTACGAGAAAACCCGCTTGGTGTTTCTGCAGCCGGTGCTGCTGTCGATGCTTGCGGTAATCGGCATTCTTTTGGCCTGCGGCCTGACCTTTGCCGAATACAAAGACAGCGCTGCGGCGTTGACGCTGTTCCTCGGGCCAACCACGGTGGCGCTGGCGGTGCCGCTGTTCCTTAATCTGCGGCGTATTCGCCAGCTGTTCTGGCCGACCCTGATCACCTTGCTGGTGGCCGGCGTGGTCGCCACGGTCTTAGGCATTACCCTGGCCTGGGTCTTCGGCGCCGAGCAGATCATGCTGATGAGTATGGCGCCCAAGTCGGTGACCTCACCGATTGCCATGCTGGTGGCCAATCAGATTGGCGGGATTGCTGCCCTGGCTGCGGTGTTTGTGATGATCACCGGGATCATCGGCGCCATCATCGGTCCGGCGCTGCTTAAGCGCTGTGGCGTGCATCACCCGGCTGCATTGGGCATGGCCCTGGGCCTGACCGCGCATGCGGTTGGCACCGCCCGTGCACTGCAGGAAGGTGAGGAGTGCGGCGCGTTTTCAGCTCTGGCGATGAGCCTGATGGGCGTATTCACGGCCGTGCTGCTGCCGCTGGCGATTCTGTTGTGGCTATAAGGAGGTGTGTGTGACCCTGCCGCTGTTTCCACTGAACACTGTGTTATTTCCCGGCTGCATGCTCGACTTGCAGATATTCGAAGCACGCTACCTGGACATGGTCAGCCGCTGCATGAAGCAAGGGCAGGGCTTTGGTGTGGTGTGCATCATTGATGGCGCCGAGGTGGGCGAGGCCGCGGGGCAATTCTCGGCGATCGGTTGCGAGGCGTTGATTCGCGATTTCGAGCAGCGGCCCAATGGCTTATTGGGGATTCGCGTCGAGGGTGGTCGGCGTTTTCGCGTGCAGCGCGCTCAGGTGCTGCCCGATCAACTGACCCTGGGCGACGTCGAGTGGCTGGACGAGCAGCCGGAGCAGCCGCTGGAGGCTGAGCATGTGGATTTGGCAGCATTGCTCGGTGCGCTGAGCGCTCACCCGTTGGTGGCCTCACTGGGCATGGCGAGTGCGCCAGCGGGCCAGGAGGCCCTGGCCAATCAGCTGGCCTACCTATTGCCGCTGGACGCCGAACAGAAGCTGCAACTGCTCGAAATGCCGGACGTGCAGCTGCGGCTAGAACGGTTGCAGGCGTTGCTGGAGCTGCTGCAAGGCGGTCATCAGTAGCGATACAGCAGCAGGCCAGTGGACAGCTGCCAGGTGGCGATGCCGCCGAGCAGCGCCAGAATCGCCGGCAGCAATAGCCACCAGATTCTTGCCGTCAGAGCAGGCAGTGGTGCGCGCAATTGCACCAGCGCCAGGCTCAGGGCGCAGAAACAGCCCGCCAACATGGCCCCGGCGATGATGTCGCTGGGCCAATGCACCCCGAGGTAGACCCGAGAGAGGGCGATTGCTGCCGCCGGCAGGCTGGCCAGCAGCAGCCACGTAAGACGCATGCGTGGCGGTTGGCCGCGACCCGCGAGTATGCCGAGCAGCAGAAAGAAGGCAAAAGCCGCTGAACTGTGGCCGCTGGGGAAGCTAAAACTGCCCAGTGGTTCCAGCAGTACATCTGGACGGCTTCGTGCAAACAGTGCTTTTAGCGCGCCATTCGCGAGGGCTGTGCCAAGCGTGGCGCCGATGGCCAGGCACAGGCTGCGCCACTGTCGGGTAGCCAGCAGAATCAGGCACAGCAGCACGGCCGCCGCCACTTGAGTGTGCAGGTCGCCGAGGTGGGTAATCAGCACCATCAGTGTATCGAGGGTGCTGCTGCGCTGTTCCTGCACCAGGGCCAGCAGGCCTTGATCAAAGTGGCTGAGCAGCGGCCAGCTGAGCATCATGCCGACCAACAGCACCAGGCAGGCGCCGGCCGCCAGCAGGCTGGCATGGCGTTGCCCGCGCATGCTGCCTTGAATGCTCAGACCGACCACGATGGCCACGCCTGCCGCTACGGCGCCGGCCTGTGGCCAGAACCCTTCTGGCAGCGGCAGGCGCAAGGCGGCACCCGTGGCCCAGCCCGGCAGCATGTAGGCCATGGCCCAGCCGGCAGCTGCCAGTAGGCTGACGGCGATAAAACGCGGGAGCGGCATGTTCAGCATGCCGGCGACCATCGGTAGCATCGGCCGCAGCGGGCCGATATAACGGCCGACTAACAGGCTGGCGACGCCGTAGCGCTGAAAATAAACCTCGGCCGCGCTCAACCACTGGGGGTGGCTGCGCAACAACGGCAGGCGGCGAATATCCTGATGAAAATAGCGGCCGATACCATAGGACAGCGCGTCACCGAGCAAGCCGCCGAAGTAGGCCAATAGCAGGGTTTCCCAGAGTGACAGCGCGCCGTTACCGGCCAGGACTGCCACGGTAAACAGCAGAATAGTGCCCGGCACGATGATGCCGGCAATGGCCAGGCATTCGACGCAGGCAATGACAAAGATCGCCAGGCCCAGCCATTCGGGGTTGGCGCTTAGCCACAGGGTTAGGGTGTCGAACCATTGGCTCATCGGTGGTCATCCGTGGGGGTTAGCAAGTAGTAGTCTTGGCCGGCCTGTTGGCCGCGCCGTAATGGGTTGCGTGTGCAGTGACGGGCAAAGGCAGCATCGACAAACCGGTACGGCAGCAGTTCATCCCGGCCGTGGGGAATGCCCAGGCGCGCGCATTGCACAATGTGTTGCGGGCGCTCGCCGAGGTCTTCGATAAACAGGCGCTGCTCATCGAAGGGCTGAGCATCCCAGTCCGGCACTTTCAGGCCTAGGGCCTTGCACAGCAGCGTCTGCCCTGCGCAGAGGGTTGCAGTGCTGCGTGGCCGGCCTTGGGCGTCGGGATTGTTTTTTTGCATTTGCATCAGTGCGTCTGCGCCGCTGTGGGCATCCTGCCAGGGGTAGGCAGATTTGATCAGTACCGCATTGCCTGGGCCTTGGGCGCTGAAGTTCAGCGAGTCGCCGCCACGGGCGTAATACATATAAATATGTCCGCCCTCCATAAACAGTGCGCGGCGTTTGTGGGTGTAGCCGAGTGAGGCATGGCTGCCTTTTTCGCTCAGGTAATAGGCCTCGGTTTCGATAATGCGCGCGCTTAGCCATTGCTCGCCGTGGCGATGGCGAATCACTTTACCGAGCAGCTCGCGGGCCAGTAGGCGCGCATCGCGGTCGAAGAAGCTCGCGGGCAATGCCCGGCCCCGGGGCCAGGGCAAACTAAGGTTGGGATCGGCTGACATGCGGTGTTGTGCTTACTCGGCAGGGCATAGGCTGGGATTGTTGCCGT
The DNA here is from genome assembly GCF_012985775.1 of Pseudomonas sp. WS 5011. Lineage (NCBI taxonomy): Bacteria > Pseudomonadati > Pseudomonadota > Gammaproteobacteria > Pseudomonadales > Pseudomonadaceae > Pseudomonas > Pseudomonas sp. WS 5011. The sequence continues at coordinate 217,254 of NZ_JAAQXA010000006.1, read as the reverse complement.
ATCAGGTGCTCAACAGCGCACCGTTTAAAGGCCTGCGATCATAACAATAAGAGTCTTAACCATGTCTGAACGTGCTCGCGTCAGCAGTGCCCATATCAGCCCCAGCGCCCACTACACCGGCTATATCTGGTATCGCCATCAGTTGGCCGATGCCGCCTTCGTGACGGGTTTCGGGCGGTTTGTGCATGGCTTACTCAGCCCGATTACCTGGGGCGCGCGGGTGGGGTTTGGGCTGGATATTGAGCAGTTTCTGCTGCAGCGGCACTTGCAGATCGACGCGCAGCTGACGGCGGCGATTGAGCAGGGCGGCGTGTGCCAGGTAGTGGAGATTGCCTGCGGCCTGTCGCCGCGCGGCCGGCGCTTTACCGCGCGTTACCCGCAGCTGCGCTATGTTGAGGCGGACCTACCGGTAATGGCTGCGCGCAAGCGCCTGCTGCTGAATGCGGAAGGCTGGCTGGGCAGTCAGCATCAGGTGCGTGCGGTAGATATCCTCGCCGAGGAGGGGGGTAAAAGTCTGGCGGCGCTGTTCGCCGAGCTGGATCACAGCAAGCCGGTGGTGGTCATCACCGAAGGCTTGGTGAACTACTTCGAGCTGGCGCTGATCGAGTCATTCTGGACGCGCCTGGCCGACCAGCTGCGGCAGTTCCCGCAGGCTACCTACCTGACCGAGCTGTACCCTGACCTACGCGAACACCCGCGTTACCGCCAGTTACGCTGGGGTGTCGGCCTGATCGGGCGGCTGACCCGTGGCAACTACCCGCTGCACTACCGCAACGATCAGGCGATTGTGCAGGGCTTTCAGCGCTGCGGCTTCGGCACGGTCGAAGTCTTCGACCCGAGCCGCACGGCCCAGGCGCTTGGCCTGGCGCCATCGCGCAATGCCGGGCTGGTGCGGGTGATTGAGGCGCGGGTCTAAGAGTCTGTTTTGAGAACGGTATTGCCGGTGCTAAACAGCTCCGGAGCAGGCGCTAGGCACAGGCTGCTGCCGGCAGGGGCTGCCGTTGAAAGTGCGTTGCCAGCGCCTGGCTGGCGTGCTGATCGCTGTGCGGGAAGACAAATGCCAGGCCGTTTTGATCATGGCGCAGTGCGAGTATCGGCTGTGCGGGCAGGTCTTTGCAGAGGAGCAGCCAACCGCGGCCGCTTCCAATAGTCGGCAGGTTGCCCTGCAGTAAACCGCCGAAGAAGCCCAATTCACTGATGTCCACCCGCCATTCACCACCCTCGGCATGTTGCAGGCGCGCTTGGCGCTGGCTGGGCGGCAGGCGCGGCTCGTGACGCTTTTCCAGATGCAGCAGCTGTGGATTGCTCAGCAGGCTGCTGCCCGAGCTGCGGCCCGGCAGGGCGTCGCCGCGCAGAAACGGGTTGTACAGGCTGGCGCAGGCGTCGCGCTGTTCAAACTGGGCTAGGTGGTCGGCGTTGTGGATCAGCGCGCAAGTGGCCTGGGCGCAGGCGGCGGCAAAGTGCGCGTGCTCCCAGGGTTGGGTGAAGTGGTCATATTCGCCGGCCAGCACCAGAGTCGGGCAGCTGGGGTGCGCGTGAAAGCCCTGAAAATCCAGCAGGCGCTGGCTGTTCTGCCGGTAGCGCTCGATATCGGCGGCTGACAGTCGCTGGATCTGCCGCAGCAATGCCTTGCGAAATACCGGGGCTACGCCGGTCTGCTCCAGGCGCAAGGGGTTGAGCAGGCCGGTCAGCGCACCATGGGCAAAGGCCTCGCAGCGCCCTTCGGCCAGCAGCGCCAAGCCTTCTTGTAGCAACAGGCGCGCACCGGGGCGGCCGAACGCGGTAATCCCGGCCAGCAGCACGCGGGCGCAGCGCTCTGGGTGACGCGCGGCAAACAGCGCGGCCAGGGCTGAGCCGTAGGATAGGCCGATGGGCATCAGCGGCGGCAGGTCGAGTTCTTCGGCGAAGGCGGCGATCAGGTCAGCCAGCTGTTCCAGGCTCAGGTCAGGCACCAGTTGCAGGTTGCCGCCCTGGCTGGGCAGGTCGAGCAGGATCACCGGGTGCTCGCCGAGCAGCTCGCTGACTTCGGCTGCAAACGAGCGAAAGCTCTGGAACGCGCCGCCCAGCAGCAATACGGGCGGGCGTGGGTCATGGCTGCGGCAGGCGTAGGCCTGGTAGTGCAGGCGCAGGTCGCCGATATGCAGCACCTGTGGGGCTTCGTTGAGTTGTGCGGCGCAGTAGTCGGTACGGTAATGCATGCTGATCCCACCCCGGCGGTCGGCCGCCTGTCTTGCTTGTGATGGCAAGGTAAACATTCGGACGGTTTTTGTTTACCTAACCTTCGGGCGGCTGATGGCCCGTGGTGTCACTGTTTCTTCCGGTGGCTTGCTGTGTGGGGCTTGGCGGCGTTACCGCGGGTTGTGGCGAACGCAGTGTCTACCGTCCGCCGCGCAGCGCTGGGCGTGGAGCGGCGCGGCCGTTATACTCAGCGACTTTTTTCAACCGCCAGACCTGCCAAGACCATGACTGAGTCCGTGCTCGACTATATGACCCGCCTGGGACAGGCCGCCCGCAGCGCTTCGCGCGTGCTGGCGCGCGCCAGTACCGCGCAGAAGAATCGTGCCCTGCAGGCCGCCGCCGCCGCGCTGGATGCGGCCCGCAGCGATTTGACTGCAGCCAACGAACTGGACCTGGCCGCCGCACGCGCCAATGGTCTGGAACCGGCCATGGTTGACCGTCTGGCGCTGACGCCGGCAGTGATCGACTCGATGATCGAAGGTCTGCGTCAGGTCGCCACGCTGCCCGATCCGATTGGCGAGATCCGCGATATGCGCTACCTGCCGTCGGGTATTCAGGTCGGCAAGATGCGCGTGCCGCTCGGTGTGATCGGCATCATCTATGAGTCGCGGCCGAACGTGACCATCGACGCCGCCAGCCTGTGCCTGAAGTCCGGTAACGCGACCATCCTGCGTGGCGGCTCCGAGGCGATTCATTCCAACCAGGCGATTGCTCGTTGCATTCAGCTCGGCCTGTCTGAGGCCGGTTTGCCCGCAAGCGCTGTGCAGGTGGTGGAAACCACGGATCGCGCCGCCGTTGGTGCGCTGATCACCATGTCGGAGTTTGTTGACGTGATCGTGCCGCGTGGCGGCAAAGGCCTGATCGAGCGCATCAGCCGTGACGCCAAGGTGCCGGTGATCAAGCACCTGGATGGCGTGTGCCACGTGTATATCGATGTGGCTGCTGACCTCGACAAGGCTATCCGCGTCGCTGATAACGCCAAGACTCATCGCTACTCGCCGTGCAACGCCATGGAAACCCTGCTGGTGCATACCGCGGTGGCTGACAAGGTGCTGCCGCCGCTGGCGGCGATCTACCGCGACAAAGGTGTTGAACTGCGTGGCGACGCCGCCACCCGCACGCTGCTCGGCAGCGATGTGCTGGAAGCCAGCGAAGACGACTGGTTTGCTGAGTACAACGCGCCGATTCTGGCGATTCGCATTGTCGATTCCCTGGATGCGGCCATCGAGCACATCAACCATTACGGCTCCAAGCACACTGACGCGATCATCACCGAGAACTTCAGTGATGCGCGGCGTTTCCTCACCGAAGTGGATTCCGCGTCGGTGATGGTCAACGCCTCGACCCGTTTTGCCGATGGTTTTGAATACGGCCTGGGCGCGGAGATCGGTATTTCCACCGACAAACTGCACGCCCGTGGCCCGGTCGGCCTGGATGGGCTGACCAGCGAGAAGTACGTGGTGTTTGGCGACGGGCATATTCGTACCTGATGGGGCGTACCTGATGGCCAAGCGCAGCGGCGCCCGACGTACCGACGCCCGACGCATCGGTCTGCTAGGCGGCACCTTTAATCCGGTGCATATCGGCCATCTGCGCAGCGCCGTGGAAGTGGCCGATGCGCTGCAACTCGATGAGTTGCGTTTGATCCCTAGCGCGCGGCCGCCGCACCGCAGCGCACCAGAGGTCAGTGCCGAGGATCGCCTGGCCATGGTCAGGTTGGCGGTAGCCGATGCCGGGGTGCTGCAGGTGGATGATCGCGAGCTGCAGCGCGACAAGCCGTCCTACAGCATCGACACCCTGGAGTCGTTGCGCAGTGAGTTGGCTGCGGATGATCAGCTGTTTCTGCTGCTGGGCTGGGATGCCTTCTGCGGTTTACCCAGTTGGCAGCGTTGGGATGAGTTGCTGCAGCACTGCCATATTCTGGTGCTGCAACGGCCAGATGCCGACAGTGAAGCGCCTGAGGCGCTGCGCAATCTGTTGGCGGCGCGCAGTGTGAGTGCCCCGTCGGCCCTGAGTGGGCCGAGTGGGCAGATTGCTTTTATCTGGCAGACACCTCTGGCGGTGTCGGCTACCCAGATCCGTTCGCTACTGGCGAGCGGAAAGTCGGCACGTTTTCTGGTGCCTGACGCGGTACTGGCCTATATCCATGCCCACGGACTGTACCGTGGCGCGAATTGAACACGAGGCATACGAGTTAGTTATGACAAACGCAAAAATGCAGAGCGAAGAGCTGGTCAAATTGGCCATCAGCGCTCTGGAAGAAATCAAGGCGCAGGACATCACCACCATCGATGTGCGCGGCAAGACCAGCATCACCGATTTCATGCTGATCGCCAGCGGCACCTCTAGCCGTCACGTTAAGTCGCTGGTCGACAACGTGCTGGAGAAGGTCAAAGAGCAGGGCGTGCGCCCGATCGGTACTGAAGGCATGGATACCGGCGAGTGGGCACTGCTCGACCTCGGCGACATCGTGGTTCACGTGATGCTGCCGACAGCTCGCCAGTTCTATGACCTTGAGCGTCTGTGGCAGGGTGCTGAGCAGAGCCGTGCGCAGTTCAGCGCCGAGCCGGGCCCAGAGCAGGAATAAGGACGCGCAGCGGTGCGGATCAAACTGATCGCCGTCGGCTCGCGGATGCCACGCTGGGTGGAAGAGGGCTGGCAGGAATATGCCAAGCGCATGCCCAGCGAGCTGTCCCTGGAGCTGGTGGAAATTCCACTGACCACGCGCGGCAAGAATGCCGATGTGGCGCGGATGATCCGCCAGGAAGGCGAGGCCATGCTGGCCAAGGTGCAGCCTGGGGAACGCATTGTCACCCTGGAAGTCGAAGGGCGACCCTGGAGCACCGAGCAGCTGGCGGTCGAACTCGACAAGTGGCGCCTTGATGCGCGCACCGTCAACCTGATGGTCGGCGGCCCAGAAGGGCTGGCACCTGAGGTGCAGGCGCGCAGTGAGCAGCGCTGGTCGTTGTCGCCGCTGACCCTGCCGCACCCCTTGGTGCGGATTCTGATCGGCGAACAGATGTATCGTGCCTGGACCGTGTTGTCCGGCCACCCTTACCACAAATAACTAGCAGCCATCGATGCCGCAACCAATCCGCCTCAAAGACCACGAGAAAGACGGCCGCCTGATCCGCAAACGCGCGGTGGTTGGTGCTGTGGTGGTTTTGTTGCTGACCTCGGTACTCGTGGCGCGCATGTATTACCTGCAGGTGGTGCAGTTCGAGCACCACACCACCCTGGCGGAAAACAACCGCATCCACGTGCAGCCGATCCCGCCGAACCGTGGGCTGATCTACGACCGCAACGGGGTGATCATCGCCGATAACCGGCCCAGCTTCAGCCTGACCCTGACCCGCGAACGCGCCGGCGACTGGCCGCAGGTGCTCGACGTGATTGTCGAGGTGCTGGAACTGGGCCCGGATGAGCGCGCGCTGTTTGAGCGGCGTGTGCGTCAGGGGAGGCGACCGCTTGAGCCGGTGCCGGTGCTGTTCGAGCTGAGCGAGGAGCAGATTGCCCGTATCGCGATCAATCAGTTCCGTCTGCCTGGCGTTGAGGTCTCCGCGCAGCTGGTACGGCATTACCCGCTGGGCGAGCATTTTGCCCATTCGGTGGGTTATGTCGGGCGGATCAACGAGAAAGAGCTGAAAGAACTCGATCCGGTGGCTTACAGCGGTACGCACCATATCGGCAAAACCGGTATCGAGCGTTTCTATGAAGACGAGCTGCACGGTGAAGTGGGTTACGAGGAAGTCGAAACCAACGCCCGTGGCCGCGTGCTGCGCGTGCTCAAACGTACTGACCCGCTTCCCGGCAAGGACATCGTGCTGAGCCTCGATATCCGCTTGCAGGAGGCCGCTGAAAAGGCCCTGGCTGGTCGCCGTGGTGCGATTGTGGCCATCCAGCCACAGACCGGTGAGGTGCTGGCGATGGTCAGTCAGCCAAGTTTCGATCCCAACCCCTTCGTTACCGGGATTGGCTTCAAGGCTTACGCCGACCTGCGCGATTCTATCGACCGTCCACTATACAACCGCGTATTGCGCGGTCTCTATCCGCCCGGCTCGACCATTAAGCCAATGGTCGCGGTGGCCGGTCTGGATGCTGGCGTAGTCACGCCGCAGACCCGGGTGTTCGATCCCGGCTTCTATCAGTTGCCCGGCCACAGCCACAAATATCGCAACTGGAACCGCACGGGCGACGGCTCGGTGGATATGGATTACGCGATCATGCGCTCCAACGACACCTACTTTTACTCGCTGGCGCACAAGATGGGCATCGACCGCATGCATGACTACATGACCCGTTTCGGGTTGGGTCAGCGCGTGTCGCTGGACATGTTCGAAGAAACCGCCGGGCTGATGCCTTCGCGGGACTGGAAGCGCGCGCGTTACCGTCAGGCCTGGTACCCGGGCGAGACGCTGATTCTCGGTATCGGTCAGGGCTATATGCAGACCACGCCGCTGCAACTGGCACAGGCCACGGCACTGATGGCCACGCGCGGCAAGTGGATTCGCCCGCATCTGGCCAAGACCATCCAGGGGCGCATTCCCACAGACCCCAACCCGCTACCGGATATCGTGCTTCGTGATCCGAAGTTCTGGGACGCCGGTATCAAGGGCATGGTGTCGGTTATGCACGGCCCGCGTGGCACCGCGCGCAAGGTCGGTGATGCCGCGCTGTACCGGATTGCCGGCAAGAGCGGTACCGCTCAGGTGGTGGCGATCAAGCAAGGGGAGAAATACGACCGCAGCAAGGTAGCCGAGCGTCACCGTGACCATGCGCTGTTTGTGGCATTTGCTCCGGCAGATAACCCGCAGATTGCCGTTTCGGTGATGGTGGAAAACGGCGAGTCTGGCTCCGGGGTGGCTGCGCCAGTGGTCAAGCAGGTCATCGATGCGTGGTTGCTGGATGAAAACGGTCAGTTGAAAGCCGAATACGCTCCGCCAGTGGCGGCTGAGGTCGCTGCGCCATGAACAGTAATTTTGACCGCAACCTGTCCTCCGAAGACCTGCTGCGTCGCCGGGCGACCATCCTGCAGCGCCTGCATATCGACGGCATTCTGCTGTTGCTGCTGTTGATTCTCGCCACCGGCAGCTTGTTTATTCTGTATTCGGCCAGTGGCAAGAACGTTGATCTGCTGATGAAGCAGGCCAGTTCCTTCGGCATCGGCCTGGTCGGCATGTTTATCATTGCCCAGTTCGAACCGCGTTTTATGGCGCGCTGGGTGCCGTTGGCCTATGTCGGTGGCGTGGGGCTGCTGGTGGTGGTGGACGTCATGGGGCACAACGCCATGGGGGCCACACGCTGGATCAATATCCCCGGGGTGATTCGCTTTCAGCCCTCGGAGTTTATGAAGATCATCATGCCGGCAACCATTGCCTGGTACCTGTCCAACCGCAGTCTGCCGCCGCGCCTCAAGCATATCTGTATCAGCCTGGCGATGATCATCGTGCCCTTTGTGCTGATTCTGCTGCAGCCTGATCTGGGCACGTCTTTGCTGATCATCGCTTCGGGTGGCTTCGTGCTGTTTATCGCCGGCTTGCAGTGGCGCTGGGTGATTGGCGCGGTGGCCGCGGTGGTGCCGATTGCCATTGGCATGTGGTTCTTCGTCATGCACCAGTACCAGAAGCAGCGCGTGCTGACCTTCCTCAACCCGGAAAGCGATCCGCTGGGCAGTGGCTGGAACATCATCCAGTCCAAGGCGGCGATTGGTTCGGGCGGTGTGCTCGGTAAGGGCTGGCTGCAAGGCACCCAGTCGCACTTGGACTTCCTGCCGGAGAGCCACACCGACTTCATCATCGCGGTACTGGCCGAGGAATTCGGCCTGGTCGGTGTGTGTTTGTTACTGCTGGTGTACATGCTGTTGATCGCGCGCGGTCTGGTGATTACCGTGCAAGCGCAGACGCTGTTCGGTAAGCTTCTCGCCGGCGCGCTCACCATGACTTTCTTCGTTTATGTCTTCGTCAATATCGGTATGGTCAGCGGCCTGCTGCCGGTGGTGGGGGTTCCGCTGCCCTTCATCAGCTATGGCGGCACCTCGCTGATCACCTTGTTGGCAGGGTTTGGGATTTTGATGTCGATCCACACTCATCGTAAGTGGATGACACAGGCTTGATTGGGATTATGAATTCAATGCAAAACGCGCGTGGTTGGATGGTTCGTACTGCACCTTGGCTGGCGTTGGTCGGGGTGTGCGCAGTGGCTCAGCCCGCGCTGGCTGGGGATTATCAGCAGTCACCGCAGGTGGCTGAGTTTGTCGGCGAAATGACCCGTGACTATGGCTTTGCCGGTGAGCAGCTGGTCGAGCTGTTCGCCCAGGTCGAGCGCAAACAGGCGATCCTTGATGCCATCTCGCGTCCGGCAGAAAAGGCCAAGCCGTGGAAGGATTATCGGCCGATTTTTATCACCGACAAACGTATCAGCAAGGGTGTTGAGTTCTGGAAGCAGCACGAAGAAACCCTGGCTCGTGCTGAGGCTGAGTATGGTGTGCCGGCGCAAGTGATTGTGGCCATTATCGGGGTGGAAACCTTCTATGGCGGTAACACCGGTAGCTGGCGGGTGATGGATGCTCTGTCGACCCTGGCCTTCGATTATCCGCCGCGTGCGCCGTTCTTCCGCAAGGAGCTGCGCGAGTTTCTTCTGCTGACCCGTGAAGAGCAGGTCGAGCCACTGAGCATGACCGGCTCTTACGCCGGCGCTATGGGGCTGCCGCAGTTTATGCCGAGCAGCTTCCGTGCCTACGCCGTGGATTTCGATGGCGATGGTCATATCAATATCTGGAACAATCCGGCGGATGCCATCGGCAGCGTCGCCAGCTACTTCAAACGTCACCATTGGCAGCCGGGACAGCCGGTGGTGAGTGCCGCGACAGTCAAAGGCGTGCAGGCCGAAGAAGGGCTGACGGTTGGGCTCGATCCGGTGAAAACTGTTGGTGAGTTGCGTGCGTTGGGCTGGACCAGCGCCGACCCGCTGGCTGACGATTTGCCGGTAACGGCCTTCCGTCTGGAAGGTGCTGATGGCGCTGAGCACTGGCTAGGCCTGCCGAACTTCTTTGTGATCACCCGCTACAATCGCAGTGTGATGTATGCCATGGCGGTCAATCAGCTGGCCGAGTTGCTGGTTGATGCACGGGGTAAGAATTGATGTCGCGTTTGCCTTTTAAATGGGCTGCATACGGCAGCCTGGCGCTGCTGCTGGCCAGTTGCTCGTCCACCCGTGCGCCGCAGCCGGTTGCACCGGTGCAGCAGCCGGGTGGTGCGATTTCCGGGCCGGGTGATTTCAACCGTCCGCATAAGGATGGCGCACCCTGGTGGGATGTCGACGTATCGCGGATTCCTGATGCGATACCGATGCCGCACTACGGCCCTGTCAAGGCCAGCCCTTACACCGTATTCGGCAAGCAGTACTACCCGATTCCAGATGCCCGTCGCTATCAGGCGGTCGGCCCGGCGTCCTGGTATGGCACCAAGTTCCACGGTCAGGCCACCGCTAACGGTGAAACCTACGACCTGTACGGCATGACCGCTGCACACAAAACCCTGCCGTTGCCGAGCTATGTGCGCGTCACCAACTTGGAAAACGGCAAGAGCGCGATTCTGCGGGTTAACGACCGCGGGCCGTTCTATTCCGATCGGATTATCGATTTGTCCTTTGCCGCAGCGAAGAAACTCGGCTATGCCGAAAGTGGCACCGCGCGGGTCAAGGTTGAAGGTATTGACCCGCACGAGTGGTGGGCTCAGCAAGGCCGTCCGGTACCCATGGTCTTGGCCGCCCCGCAGCAAGTAGCCCAGGCCCAGCCGGTGGCTCAGCCTATCGCGCAGCCGGTTGAGCAGTATTCACCGCCCCCGCAGCAGCATGCCGCCGCGGTGCTCCCCGTGCAGATTGACGCAAAAAAAAACGCTTCAGTCGGAGCCTCTGGCCTGTATCTCCAAGTGGCCGCCTTCGCCAATCCGGACGCTGCGGAACTCCTCAAGGCCAAGTTGAGCGAGACGGTAGCTGCGCCCGTGTTCGTCAGCTCAGTGGTGCGCAACCAGCAGATATTGCACCGCGTGCGCCTGGGGCCGGTGAGCAGCCAAAGCGAGGCTGAGCAGCTGCAGAGCAGCGTACGCCTGGCCAATCTTGGCGAGCCAACCCTGGTCAAGCCTGACTAATACGGCACTTCTGCAGCATCTGCGGGACTAAACACTCAACTCCGGCCATTCACGGGTGGTCGGAGAATTAGCAAATTAGGCCCACTGGGCCTGTTCAACCATCAGCAATCTAGAGAGACGGATGAATATCACCAGCTTTGCGCAACGCGTTTTCCTATCACTTTTCCTGCTCAGCGCTCCGGCCGTATGGGCCAATCAGCAAGTGATTCCTTCTGCGCCGCAGTTGGCTGCCAAATCCTATGTGCTGCTGGACGCCGCCAGCGGCAAGGTGCTGGTCGAAAACAACGGTGATCAGCGCCTGCCGCCGGCCAGCCTGACCAAATTGATGACCGCCTACATTGCCACGCTGGAAATCCGCAAGGGTAAGATCGGTGAGCAGGACTTGGTGCCTATCAGCGAGCATGCCTGGCGTACCGGTGGTGCTGCATCCGGTGGTTCGACCATGTTCCTGCCACTGAACAGCCAGGCGAAGGTTGATGACCTGCTGCACGGCGTCATCATTCAGTCGGGTAACGACGCCAGTATTGCCCTGGCCGAGTACATCGCCGGCAGCGAAGATGCCTTCGCCGACATGATGAACGAGACCGCTGCGCGCCTGGGTATGACCAACAGCCACTTTATGAACGCCACCGGTCTGCCGCATCCGGAGCATTACTCCAGTGCCCATGACATGGCCATTCTGGCTCGCGCCATCATTAACGAAGACCAGGAACACTATGCGATCTATGCGCAGAAGGAGTTCCTCTGGAACAACATTAAGCAGGGCAACCGTAACCTGCTGCTGTGGCGTGACAAGACCGTTGATGGCCTGAAAACCGGCCATACCGAAGAAGCCGGCTATTGCTTGGTGGCGTCGGCCGTACGTGATGGCGCGCGCATGATCACTTCGGTATTCGGCACTGTCAGCGAGTCGGCTCGTGCCGCGGAAACTCAGAAACTGCTGACCTATGGTTTCCGCTTCTTCGAAACCCGCACCTTCTACAAGCAAGGCCAGGAACTGGCTCAGGCCCAAGTGTGGAAAGGCGCTGTGCGTCAGGTCAAAGCCGGCCTTGGTGCTGATCTGAGCCTGACGCTGCCGAAAGGTCAGCTGGAAAAATTGCAGGCTGGCATGATCCTCAACCCGCAGCTCACCGCCCCGATTGCCCAGGGTGATGTGATCGGCAAGGTTGAAGTGAAACTGGGTGAAGAAGTGGTGCACAGTGCCGATCTGATTGCTCTTGAGGCCGTTGAGGAAGGCAGTTTCTTCCGTCGCCTGTGGGATAGCATCAGCCTGTTCTTCTTCGGATTGTTCAACTGATAGCGTGACCAGCGCGCCCTTGCCGACCCGCAAGGGCGTGTTGTTGCCACGGCTTACGAGGCCGTTACTGCCATGAATCAACCAGACGTCAAATCGCACAAGATTGAATTTCCCTGCGCGGACTACCCGATCAAGGTGGTCGGTGACAGTGGCGAAAACTACAAGAGTACGGTGATAGAGATCCTTAGCCAGCACGCCAAGGTCGATCTCAGCACCCTGGCCGAACGCCAGAGCAGCAACGGCAAGTACACCACCGTACAGCTGCATATCGAAGCCACCAGCGAAGATCAGCTACGCGATATCAATAGCGCCTTGCGCGCGACTGGCATCGTGCACATGGTGCTCTGATGAGCCTTCCGCTCGGCTTTCGTGAGCTGGGCCAGGTCGACTATCAGCCTACCTGGCATGCGATGCAGCGCTTTACCGACAGCCGTGGCGCAGATACGCCTGACGAAATCTGGCTGCTTGAACACTCCCCCGTATTTACCCAGGGCCAGGCCGGCAAGGCCGAGCATGTGTTGTTTCCGGGGGATATTCCGGTGGTGCAGGTCGATCGCGGTGGTCAGGTGACTTACCACGGTCCGGGCCAGCTGGTGGCTTACCTGCTGCTGGATGTGCGCCGCAGCGGTATGGGTGTGCGTGAACTGGTCAGCCGTATCGAGCGCAGCCTGATTGATCTGTTGGCCAGCTATGGCGTCAACGCCAATGCAAAGCCGGATGCGCCGGGTGTGTATGTCGATGGTGCAAAGATCGCGTCGCTCGGCCTACGGATTCGCAACGGTCGTTCCTTTCATGGTCTGGCGCTGAATGTGGATATGGACTTGCAACCGTTCCAACGCATCAATCCCTGTGGCTATGCCGGCATGGCCATGACCCAGTTAGCTGATCAGGTGGTGGGGCCGATCACTATGCCCGAGGTCAGCGCACGGCTGCGTGAGCAACTGGTCAAGCACCTCGACTATGCGCAGCAGCAGAGCCTGGCGGGCTCAATAGACTGCTAGAGCGGGAAGGGCAGATAGGCAGAGCAGATACACAAGCGCCTGACCCCAGGCAAAGCCCAAGGTCAGGCGTTGTGCGGCTCAATCAGTTCAGGTTGAGGGCAGGAATCAGGCTGTTATCGAGCTGTTGGCCCGGCACTGGCACCGGAGCGGCCAGACCCAGGTTGTTCTTCTCGAACACCTTGTCGGCGCGGTAGCTGGAACGTACCAGCGGACCGGCGGCGACTTCCATAAAGCCTTTCTGCAGACCGATTTCGCGGAAACGGTTGAACTCTTCCGGGCTGACCCAGCGCTGCACCTTCAGGTGATTGCGCGTTGGTTGCAGGTACTGACCGAGGGTGAGGATGTCGACGTTGATGGCACGCAGGTCATCCATGGTTTGGATAATCTCTTCATCCGTCTCGCCAAGGCCCAACATCAGGCTGGTCTTGGTCAGCACGTCCGGGCGGTGACGCTTGGCGTGTGCCAGTACATTCAGGGTCTTTTCATAGCCCGCGCGTGGATCGCGTACCACGTGAGTGAGGCGTTTGACCGTCTCAACGTTTTGCGCAAACACCTCAAGACCAGAATCCACCACACGTTCAATGGCCAGCAGGTCGCCGTCGAAGTCCGGGGTCAGGGCTTCTACCACCACCTGCGGGGTGTTTTCCTTGATCGCCCTTACGCAGGCCGCGTAGTGGCTGGCGCCGCCGTCATCCAGGTCGTCGCGATCCACCGAGGTCAGTACGATATAACGCAGGGCCATCAGCTCCACCGACTTGGCGGTGTTCTGCGGCTCTTCCAGATCCAGCCAGCCGTTGGGGTTACCGGTGTCGACGGCGCAGAAGCGGCAGGCGCGGGTGCACACCGAGCCCATCAGCATGATGGTGGCGGTACCGTTGGACCAGCATTCGCCCATGTTCGGGCAGTGGGATTCCTGGCACACGGTGCTCAGGCGGTGTTCGCTGACATTGCGCTTGACCGCCTCGAAGCGGCTGCCGCCAGGCGCCTTGACTCGCAGCCACTTGGGTTTGGGCTCGAACACCTGAGGCTCGCTGGAGGCGCGGCGCTTTTGCCCGTCCTTGATCGCGGTGATGCCTTGGGTGGTACGGAATTTTTCGCCACTGGCGACGGTTTTAGGCGGGGAGGTATCGGACATCGGCAATCTGGGCTCCGCTAGAGGCTCCGTGAACGAGGCGGCTTGTGGCCGCCGCGCAGCTTATCACAGAAGCTGACCGTTCAGTCCGACGTGCGCCGTGTGGTGCAAGCGCCCTGCCAGGTGGTGCTGAGTGCCGCTCAGTCGTCTACCGGAGTTGCTGCAATAACTCGTGGCTGGGGTAGCCATCGGCAGGTTGTCCCTGGGATTGCTGAAAAGCACGCACGGCCTTACGTGTGTTCGCTCCGATGATGCCGTCCGCAGGGCCAGGCTTGTAGCCTTTACTGGTCAGCAACTCTTGCAGCTCGATCCGCTCGCTGCGCCCCAGTTGGCGATCGTTACGCGGCCATGCGGCTTGTACGCCCGGATTGCCATCCAATGCATCACTCAGCAGGCCAATGGCCAGGGCGTAGGCGGTGGAGTTGTTGTACTTGAGGATGCTGCGGAAGTTATTCAACAGCAGAAAAGCCGGGCCACGATGACCGGCAGGCAAAAACAGCGTGGCCTGGCTCTGCTCGTTGGCATCAATGGCTCGGGCCGGGTTGATCCCCAGGATGCGCCACTGCGCCACGGTGCGGCGTATTTCGGGGTCTGCCAAGGCGTAATCGAAGCCCTGTGGCAGGTTTACCTCAAAGCCCCAGGGTTGACCATTTTCCCAGCCGGACGCCTGCAAATAATGTGCGGCCGAGGCCAGTGCGTCGGGGGCTGACGTCCACAGGTCGCGCCGCCCATCGCCATCGAAGTCCACGGCATGCTGATTGAAGGTGGTCGGCATAAATTGGGTCTGTCCCATGGCGCCCGCCCAAGAACCGATCAGCCCCTGCGTGGGCGCATCACCCGCTTGCAGAATCTGCAGCGCGGCCAACAACTGGCTGCGCCAGAACACTTGGCGGCGGCCATCGTAGGCCAGGGTGGCAAGGGAGCGGATGACGTTATGGCTGCCGATATTGCTGCCGTAATTGCTTTCCATGCCCCAGATCGCGATCAGCACTTCATGGTCCACGGCGTAGGTGCTGCGAATGGCTTTCAGGGTCGGCCGGTGTTGCGCCTTGAGCAGGCGGCCTTGGGCGATGCGCGAGACGGAAACGGCACCGTCGATGTACTCCCACACCGGGCGTGTGAACTCCGGCTGGCTGTTGTCGGAGCTGACCACTCTGGGGTCCAGGGTGATGTCGGCGAATGTACGGTCGAACAAGGCAGCGTCGATGCCAGCAGCAATGGCATCGCTGCGCAGTAGCATGCGCCATTCATCAAAACTGAGTAACGGGGTTGGACTGCTGGCCTCGTTGGCGGCTGGGCTGGCAGGGGTAGTGCTGGCTGTGACGGGCGCAGCGGCAAGTGGCTGCGCCGGCGCTTCGGCGCAGGCAGTCAGAAGCAGCAGGAGGCAGGCGATGGCGCTATGGGATAGGCCCCGAAGAAGCAGGTAAGGCATGGTGATCTCGGCACATTTTGCAGGCCGTAACCTTAGCATGATTGAGGCGGTATGCGGGCTGTGGCGGGCTTTTCAGGCAGCCAGAACGTATGAAGCCTCCCAGTTTTGCTGGGAGGCTTCGCGGCGGTAGCTGCCTTTGCCTTTGCTGGGTGTTTCCTGGCGGGAGCGAAACAGTGGCTGGGCGATTAGGGATTTGGCCTTATTTGGGCCGCGTTTGGCTTTCTTCGCCATGACGTTTCCTCGGCAAATGACCTGCACGTCGCAGGCGGGCGAAGCATGATCCGCACCCCGCTAAAAGTCCAGGGTTTGGCCGCTAGCGAGATAGGCCCAGGCGTTGACCGCAGATGT
Organism: Pseudomonas sp. WS 5011; assembly: GCF_012985775.1. Classification (NCBI taxonomy): domain Bacteria; kingdom Pseudomonadati; phylum Pseudomonadota; class Gammaproteobacteria; order Pseudomonadales; family Pseudomonadaceae; genus Pseudomonas; species Pseudomonas sp. WS 5011. Next base: position 201,659 of record NZ_JAAQXA010000006.1, on the reverse strand, counting down.
TTAGCGTCAACAGGCTCAGGCCGCTCCAGGGATCGCCGGCCGCCTGGCCTTTGATCTGCGCATCGATCTGCTGGGCATCCTGCAGCAGCGCAGCCCAACGTGCGGCCGACAGACGTTGCAGGGCTTTGCTGACCAGCGGGCGGCGCTTGTCCCAGACTGGCGGACGCGCGGAACTGAAGGCCTTTTCCAGCGGCATGCCCTGGCTGTACTGCTGGGCGATGGTGGCCAGCAGACGGATTTCCCGGGCCAGAGCCCAGAGAATTACCGGCGGCTCGACGCCTTCACCGCGAAGGCCTTCGAGCATGCGCAGGGCGTGGGCGGCTTCACCATTGAGGGCTGCATCGATCAGGCCGAAAACATCGAAGCGTGCACTGTCGGCAACCGAGGCATGCACGGTGTCGACGTCGATCTGCGTACCTTCGGCGAGCAACTTGAGTTTTTCGATTTCCTGCGCCGCGGCGAGCAGGTTGCCTTCGACGCGCACGGCAATCATGTCCACCGCTTCGGCGCTGGCGCTGAGGCCCGATTGCGCCAGGCGCTGGCGAATCCACTGCGGCAGCTGGTTGGCGTCGACCGGCCAGATCTGCACGAATTGCGTCTGCGCGCCGTCAATCAGTGCCTTGCCCCATTTGGTCTTCTGCGCGCTGCCGTCGAGTTTCGGCAGGCTGATCAGCAGTACGGTGTCTTCGGCGGGGCGGGCGAGGTATTCGAGCAATGCGGCTGCGCCTTTGTCACCGGGCTTGCCGTTGGGTAGGCGCAATTCCAGCAGGCGTTTGTCGGCAAACAGCGACAGGCTGGCACCGGCTTGCAGCAGGTTGCCCCAGTCGAAGTTGTTGTCGGCGTTGAACACCTGGCGCTCGCTGAAACCCTGCTGGCGGGTTGCCGCGCGAATGGCGTCGGTGGCTTCCTGGCAGAGCAGCGGTTCGTCGCCACTGACCACATACACTGGGCTCAGGTTGCCCTGCAGGTGTTTGCCGAGTTGTGCGGAGTTAAGCTTCATGCGTGCGCAGAGCGGGGCCGCTTGCGCGGCCCGGCGAGCTTACTGGGCGGGAATCGGCAGCTGGATTGGCGACTGCTGCGGTTGCGCGGCCTGTTGCTGGCGAGCGGCTTCCAGGGCATCGGCTTCGGCTTGAGCCTTGGCTTCTGCGGTTTGCTGGAGCTGGTCCAGTTGCGCTGGGCTGATCTGCTGCAGGCGCTGGACCAGTTGCTGGATCAGCTCACGGTTCATTTCCTGTTGCAGCTGAGCGGCCTCTTGGTCGCCACCAATCAGGTTGTTGCCGTCCTGGGTGTAGAAGCTCTGGGCTTCCAGTTTGTCGCTCATCAGCAGCAGGTCTTTGCTGCCACGGATCTCGTATTCCAGGGTCTTGCTCAGCTCGTACTCGGCGGTGCGGGCCGAGCTGGTAAAGCTGGCGGCGCGGCGATTTTCCTGCTCGTTGCTCAATACCAGGCGGTACTGTGCGCCTGGATAGACCTTGACGCCGTTGTTCTGCAGCACTTCGCGCACTTGGTTGACGGTTTCGCCATAGGCGTTGCGCGCGCTGACATCCAGTTCCTTGAGGGCGAACTGCACGTCACCGGTGCCACGCAGCTGGAAGCCGCAAGCGCTGAGCAGGGTGGCCAGGCCAATTACCAACAGATTCCGTTTGATCATCTTTTATCCCCTTGGCGTGTCTTGCGGCGCGCCGTTGTGCGGTCGCGCCGAGCTTAATCAGTTGGCGACTAGTCAGTTAGCAACAATGTTGACCAGTTTGCCTGGCACCACGATGACCTTGCGAATGCTCAGGCCTTCGGTAAAACGCAGTACGTTCTCGTTGCTGCGGGCGCTGGCTTCAACCTCTTCGCGGCTTGCGCTGGCCGGCACTTCAATCTGTCCGCGCAGCTTGCCGTTGACCTGGATCACCAGCGTCAGGCTGTCCTGTACCAGGGCAGACTCATCCACCTGTGGCCAGGCGGCATCGATGATGGCCTCGTCGTGGCCCAGTTCCTGCCACAGCTGATGGCTGATATGCGGCGTGATTGGCGCCAGCAGCAGCGCCACCGCTTCCAGACCTTCCTGCAACAGAGCGCGGTCCTGAGCTGTGGTTTGTGCAGCTTTCTCCAGCACGTTCATCAGCGTCATCACCTGGGCGATGGCGGTGTTGAATTTGTGGTGCTGGCCAATATCGAAGCTCGACTGCTTGATCGCCAGATGAATCGCACGGCGTACGGCCTTTTGCTCGTCATTCAGGCTGGCCAAGTCGAGTGCGCCGGCGATGCCCTGGTTGACATGGTTTTGCGCCAGACGCCAGACGCGGCGCAGGAAGCGGTTGGCGCCTTCAACGCCAGCGTCAGACCATTCGCAGCTCATGTCCGGCGGCGAAGCGAACATCATGAACAGGCGGCAGGTGTCGGCACCGAACTGATCGATCATCGACTGTGGGTCGACGCCGTTGTTCTTCGACTTGGACATCTTCTCGGTACCGCCGATTTCCACCGGCAGGCCGTCGCTTTTCAGTTTGGCGCTGATGACCTTGGCTTTACTGTCACGCTCCAGCTCGACATCGGCTGGGTTGAACCAGTCCTTGCCGCCGTTTTCCAGGGTGCGGTAATAGGTCTCGGCGACAACCATGCCCTGGGTCAGCAGGTTCTTGAACGGCTCGTTCGATGACACCAGGCCTTCGTCACGCATCAGCTTGTGGAAGAAGCGCGCATACAGCAGGTGCAGGATCGCGTGTTCGATACCGCCAATGTACTGATCCACCGGCAGCCAGTGGTTGGCCGCTTCAGGGTCGACCATGCCGCCGGTGTAATGCGGTGAGGCGTAGCGTGCGTAATACCAGGACGACTCAACGAAGGTGTCCATGGTGTCGGTTTCACGCTTGGCCGGCTTGCCGCATTTCGGGCAGCTGCATTCATAGAATTCAGGCATGCGCGCCAGCGGGCTGCCGGCACCGTCCGGCACTACGTCTTCGGGCAGTACGACGGGCAACTGGTCTTCCGGCACGGGCACATCGCCACAACTGTCACAGTGGATGATCGGAATCGGGCAGCCCCAGTAACGCTGACGGCTGATACCCCAGTCGCGCAGGCGGAACTGGGTTTTGCGCGCGCCATGGGCGTTGGCTTCCAGGTCCGCGACGATGGCGTCGAAGGCGGCGCTGAAGTCGAGGTTGTCGTACTTGCCGGAGTTGATGCTGGTCAGGCCGGCTTTGTCGCCGTACCAGTCCTGCCATTGAGTGGCGTCGTATTCTTTGCCTTCGCCGGTGTAGACCTGCTTGATCGGCAGGTCGTACTTGTTGGCGAATTCGAAATCGCGCTCGTCGTGCGCGGGTACGGCCATAACAGCGCCTTCGCCGTAACCCCACAGTACGTAGTTGGCGACGAACACCGGCAGCTTGTCGCCGGAGAGCGGATGAATAACGAATTGCCCGGTAGCAACGCCCTTCTTCTCCATAGTGGCCATGTCGGCCTCGGCCACGGAGCCGGCTTTGCATTCGGCGATAAACGCTGCGATAGCCGGATTGCTCTCGGCGGCGCGTTGCGCCAGCGGGTGCTCGGCGGCCACGGCGACGTAGGTGGCGCCCATCAGGGTGTCGGGGCGGGTGGTGTAGACCTTGAGCTGGCCGTCGATACCGACGCTGGCCTGGTCATAGTCGAATACCACGTCAGCACCGAAGCTCTTGCCGATCCAGTTACGCTGCATGGTCTTGACCTGTTCCGGCCAGCCATCCAGTTCGTCCAGGCTACTCAGCAGCTCTTCCGCGTAAGCGGTGATCTTGAAGTAGTACATCGGGATTTCGCGCTTTTCGATCACCGCGCCCGAGCGCCAGCCGCGGCCGTCGATAACCTGCTCGTTGGCCAGTACGGTCTGGTCCACCGGGTCCCAGTTGACGCTGCCGTTCTTACGGTAGATCACGCCTTTTTCGAACAGGCGGGTGAACAGCCACTGTTCCCAGCGGTAGTAATCCGGCTTGCAGGTGGTGACTTCGCGTGTCCAGTCCACAGCCAAACCCAGCGATTTGAGCTGGCTCTTCATGTACTCGATGTTTTCGTAGGTCCACTTGGCCGGCGCGACCTTGTTTTTCATCGCGGCGTTTTCCGCCGGCATGCCGAACGCATCCCAGCCCATGGGCTGCAGCACGTTTTTACCCTGCATGCGCTGGTAGCGGCTGATTACGTCACCGATGGTGTAGTTACGCACATGGCCCATGTGCAGCTTGCCGCTCGGGTAGGGGAACATCGACAGGCAGTAGAAGGTCTCCTTGCCCGGCTGTTCGCTCACTACAAAGGATTTCTGCGCGTCCCAATGGGACTGCGCGGCGGCTTCGATTTCACGGGGCGAGTACTGTTCTTGCATGGCTACCGGCGCTGGGAATAAGGGCTTGCGGGAAACGCGGTAGCATACATGAGCCCCGCTTATTCAGGGAAACCCTGATTGCGCTGCGCTCCAGCTATGGCGGCCTGGCCATGCTCGTCTGTTTCGCCTGGCCGGCCGCGCCGTTTGTCGCGAGGTACTGCCGGTTAAAGCGCGAACGCTAAGCTTGCTATAGGGAGCAGCAGCCTGCTCCGGGCGAGGTGCAGGATGGCGGAGTTTCGGCGTGGTGCAGCGGGTGGCGGGCTCTATGAGCGGCTGCTGCAACGCCTTGCCATGGCGTTGGATGAGGCGGATAGCCTGAGTGCACTGTCTGCACAACCGCCGCTGGAACTTGAGCTACGCGGGCTTACGGCGGCGGAAATGGAGCTGATTCGCGCTTATCTGAATCGCGACCTGGACTGGCTGCGCGGCTGGCATGCCGCAGCGCAGGAAATGGCGCAGATTGAGCAACTACCAAACTCACGTAAGATTGGCCGGTCCGGCCACAAACCCACCGCCGCGCTGCCCGGCAAGATCAAGCCCCTGCTTAAACGCCGTTTACAGCTGTGCTGCGCGCTGTGCGGCACCCTGGCGGGCTGGCAGTCCGGCAATGGCGTACAGGCCTGCAAAGCCTGCGGCTCGCAGTTGTTTCGGGCGAGCAATCATCGGTAGGCTGCGCGCACCCATGGAGGTGCTCAATGCCGATTCGCTACATCCTCAAACAGTTCTTCCTTCCGCCAGGCCTGTTCCTGCTTTTGCTGCTGGCCGCCTGGTGGCTGCGTCGGCGTTTTCCGCGTGTGGCTGCGGCTTGCTTGGTCGTTGGCTTGGGCGGTATGTGGCTGTTTAGCCTGCCGGTGGTGGTCGAGTACTCGGCGCGTGTGCTGGAAACCGAGCCGGCATTGAATGAGCGGCAATGGGCTGATCTGGCACAGCAGGCTGACGTGATTGTGGTTCTGGGTGGCGGGCGTGAGCTGGCTGACCCCGGTTGGGGCGCGGATCAGCCCAGTCTGTTGGCGTTGGAGCGGGTGCGCTTCGCGGCTCGTCTGGCCAAGACCTCGGGTTTGCCGCTGCTGACCAGTGGCGGGTTGCACTTTGGCGCACCGCCCAGTGAAGCGGCCTTGATGGCTGACGTATTGGCCCGTGATTACGACGTGCCGGTGCGTTGGCAGGAAGGCTTAAGCCGTACCACCTGGGAGAATGCGACCCACAGCGCTGAGCTGCTGAAGCAGGCGGGGATTACCCGCGTGGTGCTGGTGACCCAGGCCTGGCATATGCCCAGGTCACGCTGGAGTTTCGAGCAGGCGGGTTTGCAGGTAATCAGCGCGCCGATGGGCTTTCTCGGTACGCCCAATGGCCGGCCTGCCGGCGGCTGGCTGCCAGAAAGCAAGGCGGTCTGGCAGAACAGTTTGCTGCTAAATGAAGCAGCCGGACTGCTGGGTTACAGGTTGTTCTACAGGAGCCCGGTGCAGGAATAAGCCCCGCCTGGGCGGGGCTCGCATTATTTAGCTATTGATCTGCTCGGCATGATGGCAAGCCACTTGCCGCGCATCGAGCAGGCGCAGTGCCGGCTGTTCAACCTTGCAGCGTTCACTGGCGTGCGGGCAGCGTTGATGGAAGGCGCAGCCGCTGGGTGGCGACAGCGGGTTGGGCAGCTCGCCGCTGATCTTGATCTTCGGTTTGCTCGGATCAGGATGGATAGTCGGCGTCGCCGACAGCAACGCCTGGGTATAAGGATGCAGCGGGCGGTTGTAGATCAGCTCGCTGGGGCCCATTTCCACCGGGCGGCCGAGGTACATCACCAGCACATCATCGGCAACGTGGCGCACCACCGAGAGGTTGTGCGAGATAAACACATAGCCGGTGTTGAACTGCTCCTGCAGGTCCATAAACAGGTTGAGCACCTGGGCCTGGATCGACACGTCCAGCGCCGAGGTCGGCTCATCTGCCACCAGCACCTTGGGTTGCAGCATCATCGCCCGGGCCAGGGCAATACGCTGGCGCTGGCCGCCGGAGAACATGTGCGGATAGCGCTGGTAATGCTCGGGGCGCAGGCCGACCTGCTGCATCATTGCCTGCACCCGCTCGCGCCGTTCCAGACGCGACAGCTGAGTGTTGATCAACAGTGGTTCGCCGAGCTGGTCGCCGACCTTTTGCCGTGGATTGAGCGAGGCGTAGGGATTCTGAAAAACCATCTGCACATCACGTCGTAGCTGCTTGCGCTGCGCCTTGTTGGCCCCGGTCACTTCCTGCCCGGCGATCTGCAGCGAGCCCGAGCTGGGTTCCTCGATCAGCGTCAGGGCGCGGGCCAGGGTGGATTTGCCGCAGCCGGACTCGCCGACCACCGCCAGGGTCTTGCCCGCCTGCAGTTCAAAGGACACGCCATTCAGCGCCTGCACTTGAGCGTTGGACTTAAACAGACCGCGAGATATTTCGTAGTGCCGGGTGAGGTCGCGAGCAGTCAGGACGGCGCTCATCAGGCCACCTCCGCAGTCAGGTTGAGCGGGTAGAAGCAGCGCACGGCGCCGCGGTCATGGGCATCCAGGCTTGGCCGTTGTTCACGGCAGTTGGCCTGGGCGTAGGGGCAGCGTGGCGACAGCAGGCAGCCTACTGGACGGTCATAACGGCCCGGTACGATACCGGGCAGGGTGGCCAGGCGGCGCTGGCCCTGGCTGTGCTCCGGGATCGCCTTGAGCAGTGCTTCGGTGTAGGGGTGCGTTGGCGCGTCGAACAACTGCGGCACGCTGCCGATTTCCACCGCCTGCCCGGCATACATCACGCAGACCCGTTGTGCGGTTTCGGCGACTACGGCCAGGTCGTGGGTGATCAGCACCAGGCCCATGTTCTGCTCGCGTTGCAGGCCCACCAGCAGATCCATGATCTGCGCCTGAATGGTCACATCCAGCGCCGTGGTCGGCTCGTCGGCGATCAGCAATTTGGGCTCGGCGGCAATCGCCATGGCAATCGCCACCCGTTGGCTCATGCCACCGGACAGTTGGTGCGGGTAGGCATTCAGGCGGCTGGCGGCGGCAGGGATTTCCACCCGGTCGAGCAGCTGCAGTGCGCGCTGGCGGGCGGCCTGGCCTTTGAGATTCAGGTGCTGGCGCAGCACTTCCTCGATCTGGAAACCCACGGTAAAGCTGGGGTTGAGGGCGGTCATCGGGTCCTGAAAGATCATCGACAGGTCCTTGCCGACGATATGCCGGCGCTGGCGGCCTTTAAGCCTCAGCATGTCGGTGCCATCGAATTGCAGGCCGTCGGCACTGACGATGCCGGGCGCGTCGATCAGCCCCATCAGCGCCATCATGGTCACCGATTTGCCCGAGCCGGATTCACCGACAATCGCCAGCACTTCGCCCTTTTCCACGGACAGGTCGAGGCCGTCGACCACCGGGATGGCCGTGGCGTCGCCGAAACGCACGCTGAGGTTTTTGATATCCAATAGGCTCATGCGGGGTTCCTCACTGTGCATTCTTGAGTTTCGGGTCGAGTGCATCACGCAGCCCGTCGCCCATCAGATTGATTGCCAGCACGCTGAGCAGAATGGTCAGGCCCGGCAGGCTGACCACCCACCAGGCGCGCTCGATATAGTCGCGCGCCGAGGCCAGCATGGTGCCCCACTCAGGGGTTGGCGGTTGCACGCCGAGGCCGAGAAAGCCCAGGGCAGCGGCATCGAGAATTGCCGAAGAAAAACTCAAGGTGGCCTGCACGATCAGCGGTGCCATGCAGTTGGGCAGCACGGTGATAAACATCAGTCGCGGCAGGCTGGCACCGGCCAGGCGCGCAGCGGTGACGTAGTCGCGGTTCAGCTCGCCCATCACGGCGGCGCGGGTCAGGCGCACGTAGGACGGCAGCGAGACGATGGCGATGGCGAAGATGGTGTTGATCAACCCTGGGCCGAGGATGGCGACGATGGCCACCGCCAGCAGCAGCGAGGGCAGGGCCAGCATGATGTCCATCAGGCGCATGATCGACGGGCCGAGCAGGCGCGAAAAGAAGCCGGCGACCAGCCCCAGGAGGATGCCGGGAATCAGCGACATCAGCACCGAGGCCAGGCCGATCAGCAGCGACAGTCGCGCGCCATGGATCAACCGCGACAGCAGGTCGCGGCCGACTTCATCGGTGCCCAGTAGAAATTGCAGCTGGCCACCTTCCAACCAGGCTGGCGGGGTGAGCAGAAACTCGCGGTATTGCTCGCTGGGGTCGTGCGGGGCGATCCAGGGCGCAAACAGCGCGCAGATCACCAGCAGGATCATAAAGGCCAGCCCGGCGACTGCGCCCTTGTTGTGGGCAAAGGCCTGCCAGAACTCTTTGAGCGGTGAAGGGTAGAGCAGCGATTGATCAAGACTGGTGCTTAGGGTTTCAGTTGTCATAGTGGGCTCCGTAGAACCTGTGCATGGCCTCGCGAGCTAGCGCGAGACAAGGAAAAAGCGGCTGAGGAAGCGGAGTGTGCTGCTGCACATGAGCATTCCGAAGCTGGTTTTGACGCCGTATCGCCGACGCGCAGCAGGCCATGGGCAGGTTCTTAGCGCTGATGGCGAATGCGTGGGTTAGCCAATCCGTAGAGGATGTCCACCACGAAGTTGACTAGGATCACCAGGCAGGCGATTAGCAAAATGCCGTTCTGCACCACCGGGTAGTCACGCGCGCCGATCGACTCGATCAGCCATTTGCCGATGCCCGGCCAGGAGAAGATGGTTTCGGTCAGTACCGCGCCCGCCAGCAGCGCGCCGACCTGCAGGCCGAACACCGTGAGCACTGGGATCAGTGCGTTGCGCAGGCCATGCACAAACACCACGCGTGCCGGTGACAGGCCCTTGGCACGGGCGGTGCGCACATAATCCTCGCGCAGCACTTCGAGCATCGCCGAGCGGGTCATGCGGGCGATGACCGCGAGTGGAATGGTGCCGAGCACGATGGCCGGCAGGATCAGATGGCGCAGGGCGTCGACAAAGGCGCCTTCCTCACCGGAAAGCAGGGTGTCGATCAGCATAAAACCGGTGACCGGCGGGATGTCGTAGAGCAGGTCGATGCGCCCGGACACGGGCGTCCAGCTCAGCCATACCGAGAAGAACATGATCAGTAGCAGGCCCCACCAGAAAATCGGCATCGAGTAGCCGGCCAGCGAGATGCCCATTACCCCATGGTCGAACAGTGAGCCGCGTTTGAGAGCGGCAATCACACCTGCGATCAGCCCAAGGGTGCCGGCGAACAGCAGGGCGGCCAGGGCCAGTTCGACGGTGGCGGGAAACAGGGTGAGAAATTCGCTCCACACGCTTTCCCGGGTACGCAGCGATTGCCCCAGGTCGCCTTGGGCCAGCTGGCTGATATAGTCGAAATACTGGGCATACAGCGGTTTGTTCAGGCCCAGGCGCTCCATGGCCTCAGCATGCATCACCGGGTCGACGCGGCGTTCGCCCATCATCACTTCCACTGGGTCGCCGGGGATCATGCGGATCAGCGCGAAGGTCAACAGGGTGACACCGAAAAAGGTGGGGATCAGCAATAGCAGGCGTCGGGCAATAAAGAGCAGCATGCGGGTCAATGCTCCAAAAAAGGTGAGCGTGCATCGGGCTGCATGGCCGGACGCTGTTGTAGTGCGGTGAGTGGCTCGGCAGCCAGGTGCCGGTCGAGCGCGCATGTGGCAGGCGGGGTGCAGCAGGCAGCAGAGTGCCTGGTAGTTAGGTCGGGCCAGGTCGGTCCAGTCATCAGCGTAATCCTCGGGTTATACGGAGCCAGCAAACGGCAGCCGGGTAGGCCGCCGTTGTCCGGCTGGCGAGTGGCGGGGTAAGCCGCTCGCCAGCATGGTCGAGAACCGCTGTTACTTGACGCCGACGCCGTAGAACGAATTCAGCGCGAACGGGCTGATCTTGAAGTCCACGACCTTCTTGCTCATCGGCTGGTAGACCGTGGAGTGGGCGATCGGGGTGATCGGCACTTCACGCTTGAGAATCACCTGAGCCTGCTTGTACAGCTCGGTGCGTTCTGCAGTATCGGTCACGCGCTTGGCCGCTTTCACCAGCTTGTCGTAGTCGGCATGGCACCACTTGGAGAAGTTGTTGCCGTCCACTGCGTCGCAGCCGTACAGGGTGCCCAGCCAGTTGTCCGGGTCACCGTTGTCGCCACTCCAGCCGATCAGCATGGCGTCGTGTTCGCCGGCCTTGGCACGCTTGAGGTATTCACCCCATTCGTAGCTGACGATCTTGGCCTTGATGCCCACCTTGGCCCAGTCGCTTTGCAGCATTTCGGCCATCAGCTTGGCGTTGGGGTTATACGGGCGCTGTACCGGCATGGCCCACAGGGTGATTTCGGTGCCCTCTTTGACGCCGGCGGCCTTGAGTAACTCCTTGGCTTTTTCCGGGTTGTAGGCGGGGTCCTTGATGCTGTCGTCATACGACCATTGGGTCGGCGGCATGCCGTTGACCGCCAGCTGGCCGGCGCTCTGGTACACCGCGTCGATGATGCCCTGCTTGTTCACCGCCATGTCCAGCGCCTGGCGCACTTCGAGTTTGTCGAACGGCGGGTGGGTCACGTTGTAGGCGATATAGCCGACGTTGAAGCCGGCCTGTTCGGGCATGTCCAGGTTCGGGTCTTTTTTCAGCGCGTCCAGATCCGCCGGGCGCGGGAACAGGGTGACCTGGCATTCGCCGGCCTTGAGCTTCTGCATGCGCACCGAGGCGTCGGTGTTGATGGCGAAAATCAGGTTGTCGATCTTCACCTCATCCGGCTGCCAGTATTCCTTGTTGCCCTTGAAGCGGATCACCGCATCTTTCTGGTAGCGGCTGAACACGAATGGGCCGGTGCCGATGGGCTTCTGGTTGATGTCAGCGGCTTTGCCGGCCTTGAGCAGGCTGTCGGCGTATTCGGCGGACTGGATCGAGGCAAAGCTCATTGCCAGGTTCTGGATAAAGGCGGCGTCGACTTCGTTGAGGCTGAACTTGACGGTCATGTCGTCGAGTTTTTCAATCTTGGCGATGTTCGCGTCCATGCCCATGTCGGTGAAGTAGGGGAACTCCGACGGGTAAGCTTTGCGGAAGGGGTGGTCCTTGTCGAGCATGCGCTGGAAGGTGAACAGCACGTCATCGGCGTTGAAGTCGCGGCTCGGCTTGAAGTATTCGGTGGTGTGGAATTTCACCTTTGGGCGCAGGTGAAAGGTGTAGCTCAGGCCGTCTTCGCTGATGTCCCACTTCTCGGCCAGGCCGGGGATGACTTTGGTGCCGCCACGTTCGAACTGGCTCAGGCGGTTGAACACGGTTTCAGCGGCAGCATCGAAATCGGTGCCGGTGGTGTACAGGCCAGGGTCGAACCCGGCGGGGCTGCCTTCGGAGCAGAACACCAGGTTGCCGGCGGCGCTGGCAAGTGGCGTGCTGGCGATCAGCCCAGCGGCGAGTAAAGCCTGGATGACGGCGTTCTTACGCATAGTGACCTCATGGTTATTGTGGTTGTGATCCTGAGGGGCCTCTTGTGGAGACCTTGGGAGAAACTATGCAGGGCGTATGCCGTAGGCAAGTGACATGTCGCAGAGAGAACAGGAATGACGATGCAACAGTATGTTGGTGTCGCATATCTATAAAAGTGCGAGAAAAACATGGCAAAGCGCCGCTATCGTCGGATAACGGCGCTGCTTCTGTTTGTAGCAGTTTTTATGGCATCTGCACTTCGATCACACCGTCGGCGTTGATGTTGACCTGGCTGGTGCCGGCTTCGATCTCCGGCGTCACCGCCGCATCCATCATCGCCGCACCTTTCATGGCCTCCATGCGCATCGGCATAGGTGGCTGGAAACCACCGGTATTCAGGCTCAGGCTGACCAGCTTGTAACCGCTGCCGCCGAGGGCTTCGGTGGCCAATTGCGCGCGGGCCTTGAAGGCTGCCACGGCGTCCTTGAGCAGCGCATCTTCGTGGGTTTTACGGGTGTCCGAGGCGATGCTGAAGTTCATCCCGCCCATTTTCAGGGTTTGCAGCATTTCCCCGGTGAGCTTGGACAGCGCGCTGAAATCGGCGCTTTCCAGGCGCAGCTCGGCGCGCTCGCGCCAGGCGGTGATTTTCTGGCCCTTGTCATCGTAAACCGGGTAGCTGTTACGGCTGCCGGAGGTAACGCTGATGCCTTTGACCTTGCGCGCCTGAGCGATGCTGGCATTCAGGGTTTTGCTGATCTGCGCGGCGAGGGCGGCTGGGTCGCTGTCCTGGGCTTCGCTGTAGAGGGTGACGTGCATCAGGTCGTGGGCGATTTCCTTGTTGACCTCGGCGCGCAGAGCGACCTGGTTGTAGCGCGCTTCTTCGGCCATGGCTGTAGCGCTCATCAGGGTGGTGGCGCTCAGTAGCAGGGCGGTGGCGAGGCGGGACAATGGCAGCATGACGATTCCTTTGTGTGATGGGCGCATGGGGTATGCGCGGCTTTCCAGAGGGTAGACGTAGCTATCAGACTGAACGGGTTAAATCCGGTTCCACATTTTTACGGCCAGTTATTCCTTGCGCTTCAACTGGTTGCGAATAAGCGTGGCTGCGTGCTCTTTTGCTCTACAGGGTGCGTGCTGCGGCGTGTTGCCGCAGTGAGGCGTAGAGAGGCTTGGTTATACTCCTGCGGCTCGCTAAATGAGCATCTTGGAGATTCTATGCTCGCACCTGTGCAGCTACTGTCGGCGAGCCGGCAAAACCTCTGGCGCCTGACCCTGATCCGCATTCTGGTGCTGGCCGCGCAAGCTGGTTCTGTGGGGCTGGCGTACAAGTCGGGTGCGTTACCGCTGCCCTGGCTGGAACTGAGTGTCACCCTTGGCATCTCCTTGGTGCTGTGCCTGCTGACGGCGCTGCGTTTGCGCGGCCCCTGGCCGGTGACTGAGCAGGAGTACGCGGTGCAACTGGGCTGCGACCTGATCATCCACAGCCTGTTGCTGTATTACTCGGGTGGTTCGACCAACCCCTTCGTTTCTTATTACTTGGTGCCGCTGACGATTGCCGCAGCGACCTTGCCCTGGCTCTATACCATTACTCTCTCGGGGCTGGCGCTGGGAGGTTATACCTTTCTGCTGGTCTGGTCGCATCCGCTGGACCTGCCGTCAGGCCCGCGTGAGAGCCTGCTGATCTACGGTATGTGGCTGAGCTTTGCTTTGGCCGCCGGGTTGATCACCTTTTTCGTGGCGAAGATGGCCGAAGAGCTGCGCCGTCAGGAAGAGCTGCGCGCTGAGCGCCGGGAAGAAGGCTTGCGTGACCAGCAACTGCTCGCCGTGGCAACCCAAGCGGCGGGTGCGGCGCACGAATTGGGCACGCCGCTGGCGACCATGAGCGTGCTGATCAAGGAACTGCGCCGCGAGCATCAGGAACCGACCCTGCAGGAAGACCTGGCCGTGCTGCAGGAGCAGGTCAAGCTGTGCAAAGAAACCCTGCAGCACCTGGTGCGTGCCGCCGAAGCGGATCGCCGTCAGGCAGTGATCGAGCTGTCGTCAGTCGAATGGCTGGAAACCACGCTCAATCGCTGGCACCTGATGCGCCCTGAAGCCAGTTATCGCTATCAATGCCTGGGCCGTGGCACCCCTCCAAAAATGATGCCGCCGGCCGATCTGACCCAGGCGTTGCTCAACCTGCTGAACAACGCCGCCGACGCCTGCCCGGACAAGCTGGATATTCGCCTGGATTGGGATCACCAGTGGCTGCGCTTTAGCATTCGTGACTTTGGTGCCGGTGTGCCGCTGGCGATTGCCGAGCAGCTGGGGCGGCCGTTTTTCACCACCAAGGGCAAGGGGTTTGGTCTGGGCCTGTTCCTCAGTCAGGCCAGCGTCACCCGTGCCGGCGGCACGGTTAAACTGTATAACCATGAAGAAGGCGGCACGCTCACCGAGCTGAAACTGCCGCGCGCCTACGGCCGAGCCTGAGGAAGCATTGAGTATGAGTGACGAAATCCTGTTCGAAGGCGACGAACAACCGCACCTGTTGCTGGTTGACGATGACCCGACTTTTACCCGCGTCATGGCGCGGGCCATGAGCCGACGTGGCTTGCGTGTGTCGACCGCCGGTTCCGCTGAGGAAGGCCTTGCCCTGGCCGTGCAGGACCTGCCGGACTACGCCGTGGTTGACCTGAAGATGGAAGGTGATTCCGGTCTGGTGCTGCTGCCCAAGCTGCTGGAGCTGGACGCCGAAATGCGCGTGGTGATTCTCACCGGCTATTCAAGCATTGCCACAGCGGTGGAGGCGATCAAGCGTGGCGCCTGCAACTACCTGTGCAAACCGGCCGATGCCGACGATGTGCTGGCCGCGCTGCTGACCCAGCATGCCGACCTGGATAGCTTGGTGCCGGAAAATCCGATGTCAGTGGATCGCCTGCAGTGGGAGCACATCCAGCGCGTGCTCAGCGAGCATGAAGGCAATATCTCCGCCACTGCCCGTGCCCTTGGCATGCATCGGCGGACCTTGCAGCGCAAATTGCAGAAACGCCCGGTACGCCGCTAAGGGTTATTTCTATGGCCTGCCATCCGTGGCGGCCACCCTGCGGACTGTCGCTGTGCGACGTTAAAAAATGCTACCGACGTTTTTTTCCGCATGAAAGGCTGCTGAAAGCTTTCCGTCAGGCAGCCTTGCTATCATTAGCCCCCTATCTAAGTGGTCAGGGGCTGTCATGCTCGCCGTCGTTCAGCAAACCATCAGCGTTACCGCCCCGGTGTTCTCCATGCTGTTTCTCGGCGTGGCGCTCAAACGTCTGGGGCTGATTGATGCGGCCTTTATCAACACCGCATCGGCGCTGGTGTTTCGCGGCACGCTGCCCACCCTACTGTTTCTCGGCATCGTCCAGGCGGATCTGCGCACCGCCTTGCAGCCGGCCTTGCTGGTGTATTTTGTGCTGGCGACCCTGGGCTGCTTTCTGCTCGCCTGGGGCTGGGCGATCCTGCGTTGCCCGGAGGCTGATCGTGGCATCTACACCCAGGGTGCGTTTCGCGGCAACAACGGCATTATCGGTCTGGCGCTGGCCACCAACATGTACGGTGATTACGGCCTGTCGGTCGGTGCGGTGCTCGGCGGAGTAGTCATCCTCAGCTACAACACCCTGTCGGCGATTGTGCTGGCGATCTACAGCCCAGAGGCCAAGACCGATGTCTGGAGTCTGACCAAGAATATCCTCAGCAATCCGCTGATCATCGGCGTGCTGGCGGCCATTCCCTTTGCCGCCTGGCAAATTTCGCTGCCGGACTGGTTGCTGACTTCCGGGGAATATTTTGCGCAGATGAGCCTGCCGCTGGCGCTGATCTGCATTGGTGGCACCCTGACCCTGGAATCACTGCGTGAGAGCAGTGGCATGGCGATCAGTTCAAGTCTGATGAAGGTGCTCTGGTTGCCGCTGGTAGCCACCCTGGGCGCCTGGCTGTGGGGCTTTCGTGATGCCGATCTGGCGATTCTCTTTCTGTACTTTGCCAGCCCAACCGCCGCAGCTAGTTTCGTCATGGCCAAGGCAGTGGGCGGCAATCATCAGCTGGCGGCGGCGATCATCGTGCTGACAACCCTGGCCACGGTGGTGACCACCAACCTCGGGCTGTTTGTGCTGCAGTGGGCCGGTTGGATCTAGCTGTCGCGCGGGCATAAAAAAGCCGGGCAATGCCCGGCTTTCTATTTTGTTGCGATCAGGCCTGCTGGAAGTCGTCGATCACTTCTTGGGCCGCACGAAAGGCGTCGATGGCTGCCGGCACGCCGGCATACACCGCGCAGTGCAGCAGGGTTTCGCGGATTTCCTCGACCGTGCAGCCATTGTTCAGCGCACCGCGCACGTGGCCCTTGAGCTCCTGCGGGCATTTCAGCGCGGTAAGGGCGGACAGGGTAATCAGGCTGCGGGTTTTGCGGTCCAGCCCGTCGCGGGTCCACACCCCGCCCCAGGCGTGTTCGTTAACGAAGTCCTGCAGCGGCTGGGTAAAGTCCGTTGCGTTACCCAGGGCGCGGTCGACAAAGGCATCGCCCATCACTTCGCGGCGGACTTTTAGGCCTTGTGCGTGGCTGTCACTCATGCGGTTTCTTCCCAATGGACCGTCAGGCTTTCTGCTTGTGCCAGGCACGGCCGGCGATGATCACCAGGGTTACAGCAGTCAGCGGTAGGGCGTAGCCGAGCATGGCGTCACCGAAGACCTCGGCGAACGGGCGGCCGGTCGACGACAGCACCAGGTAGACCGTATAGGCCACGTAGTAGGCGAGGAACAGCAGGCCTTCCCAACGGTTGATGCGGTAGCCGGCGAAGAAAATCGGCAGGCAGGCCACGGCCACAGCGATCATTACTGGGAAGTCGAAGGCCAGGGCGTTGGCTGCGACGTTGATCGCCTGCGGCGATACCATCGAGGCCAGGCCGAGCACGCAGAGCAGGTTGAAGATGTTGCTGCCGACGATGTTGCCCACGGCGATATCGCGCTCGCCCTTGATGGCGGCCATGATCGAGGTGGCCAGTTCCGGCAGCGAAGTGCCGACGGCGACCACGGTCAGGCCGATCACCAGTTCCGAAATGCCCAGGGCGCGGGCCATGGTGACGGCGCTCTCGACCAGAAAGTTGGAGCCTGTGACCAGCAGCACTAGGCCAGCAATGATCAGCCCCAGATTAATTACCCAGGCGTAGGGTTTGGCCGGCTCATTGAGGCCGAACTCCTTGGCAAACTCGTCATCCTCATTGCTGCTCTTGTCGCGGCGCGAGCTGATAATCAGGAAGCCGGTATAGGCCAGAACGCCGGCAAACAGCAGGGCGCCGTCGAGGCGGCTGAGGCTGCCGTCCCAGGCCAGGGCATAAACCACCAGGCTGGCACCGATCATGATCGGTACGTCCAGGCGGATCAGCTGGCGCGAGACGATCAGCGGTGCAACCACCGCGGTCAGGCCAAGAATCAGCAGGACGTTGGCGATATTGCTGCCAATCACGTTACCAATCGCCAGGTCGCCACTGCCATTCAGGGCGGCTTGCACGCTGACGGCGGTTTCCGGTGCGCTGGTGCCAAATGCGACCACAGTTAGGCCGATGATCAGCGGCGGAATGCCGAATTGCGCCGCCAATTTGGCTGCGCCGCGGACCAGCACTTCTGCACCGGCCACCAGCAGCACTAGGCCGGCAATCAGATAAACAAAGGTCATCAGGGTCATTGCAAGGGGCTCCATAAAAGTGGCGCTAGTTTAATCATCGGCTTGCGTTACGCCAGAGGCTAGGCCGGGCTGTCCATGGCTTCTTTGTAAACAGCTGTGTTCAGTCGGCCAGTTGTTCCACGCGCACCGGCACTACGCCGTCGCGCAGCATATCCAGCTGTTCGGCGGCTTTTTGCGAGAGGTCGATGATACGCTTCTTGGCGTAGGGGCCGCGGTCGTTGATGCGTACCACCACTGTCTTGTCATTGCGCAGATTGGTCACCTGCACGCGGCTGCCAAACGGCAGAGTGCGGTGTGCAGCGGTCAGTGCATTCTGGTCAAAGCGTTCGCCGCTGGCGGTCTTGTTGCCGTGGTGCCGTGCGCCGTAATAGGACGCCTGGCCCTCGGCGCGGTAACCCTGCGGGTCGACCTGGCCCTGGCTGGCGCAAGCGCTGAGCAGCAAGCTGGTGATGGCAATCAGTAACAGGCGCATAGCGGTCCCTGAATGTGGAGGGCGGACAAAACAACGCCGGGTAGACCCGGCGTTGTGTCGTGCTACAAGGCTCAAGCTTCGAGCTTTTTCTTCAACAGTTCGTTCACCTGGCCGGGGTTGGCCTTGCCCTTCGAGGCTTTCATGGCCTGGCCGACGAAGAAGCCGAACATCTTGCCGCGCTTGGCTTCATCCGCAGCCCGGTACTGTTCAACCTGTTCAGCGTTGGCGGCCAGTACTTCGTCCAGCATGGTTTCGATGGCGCCCGAGTCGGTGACCTGCTTGAGGCCTTTCTTCTCGATCACTTCGTCAGCGCTTGCACCTTCACCGGCGGCCAGGGCCTCGAAGACCATCTTGGCGATCTTGCCGCTGATGGTGTTGTCCTTGATGCGCAGGATCACGCCGCCCAGCTGTTCGGCGGATACCGGCGACTGCTCGATGTCCAGGTTGTCCTTGTTGAGCAGGCTGGACAGCTCGCCCATCACCCAGTTGGCGGCTAGTTTGGCGTCGCTGCACACGGTGTTGACGGCTTCGAAGTAGTTAGCCAGTTCGCGGCTGGCGGCCAGTACGTCGGCGTCGTAGGCGGACAGGCCGAACTCGCGCTCGAAACGTGCGCGCTTCTCGACCGGCAACTCCGGCAGAGTGGCGCACACTTCGTCGAGGAAGCTCTGCTCAATCACCACCGGCAGAAGGTCCGGGCAGGGGAAATAACGGTAGTCGTTGGCTTCTTCCTTGCTGCGCATGGAGCGCGTCTGGTCCTTGTTCGGGTCGTAAAGGCGAGTTTCCTGCACCACTTTGCCGCCGTCTTCGATCAGTTCGATTTGGCGTTGCACTTCATGGTTGATGGCTTTTTCGATAAAGCGGAACGAGTTGACGTTCTTGATCTCGGCGCGGGTGCCGAACTCGGCCTGGCCTACCGGGCGCACCGAGACGTTGCAGTCGCAGCGCAGCGAGCCTTCGGCCATGTTGCCGTCGCAGATGCCGAGGTAGCGTACCAGTGCGTGGATTGCCTTGACGTAGGCCACCGCTTCCTTGGCTGAGCGGATGTCAGGCTCGGAGACGATTTCCAACAGCGGCGTACCGGCGCGATTGAGGTCGATGCCGCTCATACCGTGGAAGTCTTCGTGCAGGCTCTTGCCGGCGTCTTCTTCCAGGTGCGCGCGGGTAATGCCGATGCGCTTCTGCGTGCCGTCTTCCAGGGTGATGTCGAGGAAGCCCTTGCCGACGATGGGGTGGTCCATCTGGCTGGTCTGGTAGCCCTTGGGCAGGTCTGGGTAGAAGTAGTTCTTGCGCGCAAAGATGTTGTGCGGGGCGATTTCGGCATCAATTGCCAGGCCGAACTTGCAGGCCATGCGCACGGCTTCGGCGTTCAGTACCGGCAGGGTGCCAGGCATGCCGAGGTCAACCAGGCTGGCCTGGGTGTTGGGCTCGGCGCCGAAGGCGATGGCGCTGGCGGAAAAAATCTTCGATTGGGTGCTGAGCTGGGCGTGAATTTCCAGCCCGATTACGGTTTCCCATTGCATGTCAGTCGTCCTCAGAATCCGCTCGGTGCGTGTGTGTGCCAGTCAGTGACCTGTTGGTACTGGTGGGCGACGTTGAGCAGGCGACCTTCTTGGAAGTAGTTGCCGAGCAACTGCACGCCGACCGGTAAACCATCGACGAAGCCGGCAGGCATCGACAGGCCGGGGATGCCGGCCAGGTTAGCGGTGATGGTGTAGATGTCTTCCAGGTAGGCGGCGACCGGATCGTTGTTCTTCTCGCCGAGCTTCCAGGCCAGGTTTGGCGTGGTGGGGCCGAGGATCACGTCAACCTCATTAAAGGCAGCAACGAAATCGTTTTTGATCAGGCGGCGGATTTTCTGCGCCTTGAGGTAGTAAGCGTCGTAGTAACCAGCGGACAGCGCGTAGGTGCCGACCATAATCCGGCGCTTCACTTCCGCGCCAAAACCTTCGCCGCGTGAGCGCTTGTACAGGTCTTCCAGATTCACCGGGTTCTCGCAGCGGTAACCGAAGCGCACGCCGTCGAAACGCGACAGGTTGGAGCTGGCCTCAGCTGGGGCGATTACGTAGTAGGCGGGTATCGCGTGCTGCATGTTCGGCAAGCTGATTTCTTTAATGGTTGCGCCGAGCTTCTTTAGCTCTTCGACCACCACCATCACCTTTTCGCCGATGCGCGCGTCCAGACCTGTGCCGAAGTATTCCTTTGGTAGGCCGATGCGCAGGCCTGCAAGCGGCAGAGTCAGCGCTGCTAAGTAGTCATCAACCGGCTGATCAACGCTGGTGCTGTCCTTGGTGTCGAAACCGGCCATGGCTTGCAGCATCAGTGCGCAGTCTTCTGCAGTGCGCGCCAGTGGGCCGCCCTGATCGAGGCTGGAGGCGTAGGCGATCATGCCCCAACGCGAGACGCGGCCGTAGGTCGGCTTGATCCCGGTGAGGTTGGTCAGCGCTGCCGGCTGGCGGATTGAGCCGCCGGTGTCGGTGCCGGTCGCCGCAGGCAGCAAGCGTGCCGCCACAGCTGCAGCCGAGCCGCCGGAAGAGCCGCCCGGTACGCGGGTCAGGTCCCAGGGGTTTTTCACAGCGCCGTAATGGCTGGATTCGTTGGCCGAGCCCATGGCGAATTCGTCCATGTTCAGCTTGCCTAGGGTCACGGCGCCGGCGCTGGCGAGTTTCTCGACCACGGTGGCGTTATAGGGGGCCTTGAAACCGGTGAGGATCTTTGAGGCGCAGCTGGTCAGCACGTCTTGCGTGCAGAACAGATCCTTGTGACCCATTGGTGCGCCGAGCAGGGCGCCGTTCTCGCCGTTGGCGCGGCGGGCGTCAGCCGCAGTGGCTTGGCTCAGGGCCAGCTCCTCGGTGACGGTGATAAAGCTATTGAGCTGCGGGTCGAGTTGGGCGATGCGCGCCAACAGGCTGCGGGTCAGCTCTTCAGACGAAAACTGTTTGTCGGCGAGTCCGCGGGCGATCTCGGCCAGGGTAAATTGATGCATGGCTTGGCTTATCCCTTACTCGATGACTTTCGGAACCAGGTACAGGCCGTTTTCCACGGCGGGTGCGATGGCCTGATAGGCCTCGCGCTGGTTGCGTTCGGTGACCTGGTCGGCGCGTAGGCGCTGAGTGGCTTCCAGTGGGTGAGCCAGTGGTTCGATGCCGTCAGTATTGACCGCTTGCATCTGATCAATCAGGCCGAGAATGTTGTTGAGGGTCTCGGTGGTACCCGGGATATCGGCTTCATTCAGGCCCAGTCGGGCCAGATGAGCGATTTTCTCCACGTCGGAGCGTTCAAGCGCCATCAGGTTTCTCCCTATATGAAGCAGCGCATTTGCTGGCCGCCTTTGGAAATGTGAACGGGTCGCCATGCACAGGTGCGCAGGGAACAGATATTGACAGGTGGTGGTCAAAGGTCGCGATGATGGGCCTTAAAGCCCTGAAAAACCGGCAATCTAACATATTGGTGCCTTGCTCAAAATCCCTGCCGTTGTTAGAGTTTGCCGCACTTTTTAGCAGCGCCTTTACCGCGCTTCGCCTTTACCCACGCGTTGCCTAGGGTCCCTATCCCATGTTCAAAAAACTGCGTGGCATGTTTTCCAGCGATCTGTCGATTGACCTGGGCACTGCCAATACCCTGATTTATGTTCGCGAACGCGGCATTGTGCTGAACGAGCCGTCCGTGGTCGCCATCCGTACCCACGGTAACCAGAAGAGCGTTGTGGCGGTCGGAACCGAAGCCAAGCGCATGCTCGGCCGTACCCCCGGCAACATTGCCGCCATTCGTCCGATGAAAGACGGCGTGATCGCCGACTTCAGCGTCTGCGAGAAGATGCTGCAGTACTTCATCAACAAGGTTCACGAAAACAGCTTCCTGCAGCCGTCGCCGCGCGTGCTGATCTGCGTACCGTGCAAATCCACCCAGGTGGAGCGCCGTGCCATCCGGGAATCGGCCCTCGGTGCCGGTGCCCGTGAAGTGTTCCTGATCGAAGAGCCAATGGCCGCTGCTATCGGCGCCGGTTTGCCGGTTGAAGAAGCCCGCGGTTCGATGGTCGTCGACATCGGTGGTGGTACCACTGAAATCGCGCTGATCTCGCTGAACGGCGTGGTTTATGCCGAATCCGTCCGCGTTGGTGGCGACCGTTTCGATGAAGCGATTATCACCTACGTCCGTCGCAACTACGGTTCGCTGATTGGTGAATCCACCGCTGAGCGCATAAAGCAGGAAATCGGCACTGCGTATGCCGGTGGCGAACTGCGTGAAGTCGACGTGCGTGGCCGCAACCTGGCCGAAGGCGTGCCGCGCAGCTTCACCCTGAACTCCAACGAAGTGCTCGAAGCGCTGCAGGAGTCCCTGGCGACTATCGTCCAGGCGGTAAAAAGCGCGCTGGAGCAATCGCCGCCAGAGCTAGCGTCCGACATTGCCGAGCGTGGCCTGGTGTTGACCGGTGGTGGCGCGCTGTTGCGTGATCTGGACAAGCTGCTGTCGCAGGAAACCGGCCTGCCGGTTATCGTCGCTGAAGACCCGCTGACCTGCGTTGCACGCGGTGGCGGCAAGGCGCTGGAGATGATGGATCGCCACACCATGGACTTGCTGTCCTCGGAATAAGCGCGACCGCTCCACGTCTTGAGCTGCAAGCCGGGTTCTACTCGCTTGCAGCTTTTGTTTTGCTGCCTGACGCTGTGAGGAGCTGCTGATCAAACCGCTATTTGCCAAAGGTCCTTCGCTGGGTGTGCGCCTGTTGGTGTTCACCGTGTTGTCGGCTGCGCTGATGGTGGTCGACGCGCGCTTCACTTTGCTGCATCCGTTGCGCGCCCAACTAGGGCTGATTGTTGAACCTGTGTATTGGGTTGGTCGGCTGCCCGTTCGGGTGTGGGAAAGCGCGACCCAGGAGCTGAGCACGCGTAACGAGCTTGCCGCCGAAAATGAAAAGCTCAAGGCCGAGCAGTTGATGATGCAGCGTCGTCTGCAGAAACTCGCTGCGCTCACCGAGCAGAACGTGCGCTTGCGTGAGCTGCTCAACTCGGCCGCGTTGGTCGATGACGATGTACTGGCCACCGAGCTGATCGGTATTGACCCCAATCCCTTTACCCACCGGATCCTGATCGACAAAGGTGAAAAAGACGGTGTGGTATTGGGTCAGCCCGTGCTGGATGCCCGCGGTCTGATGGGCCAGGTCGTCGAGGTCATGCCCTACACCTCTCGCGTTCTCCTGCTGACCGATACCACCCACAGCATTCCCGTGCAGGTCAATCGCAACGGCCTGCGCGCCATCGCCAGTGGCACCGGTAACCCTGAGCGCCTGGAGTTGCGCCATGTTGCTGACACGGCGGATATCAAAGAAGGCGATCTGCTGGTCAGCTCTGGCCTTGGTCAGCGCTTCCCGGCCGGTTATCCGGTGGCCATGGTGTCCGAAGTGATCCACGACTCCGGTCAGCCTTTTGCGATTGTCCGTGCAGTGCCCACGGCCACGTTGAACCGCAGCCGTTACATGCTGCTGGTGTTCACCGATCCGCGTACGCCGGAGCAGCGCGCCACTGAGTCAGCGCAGGCGCAGGAAGCCCTGGATCGTGAAATTCTGCAGCAGGCGCAACCCGAACGACCTGCGGGCCCCGCACCCGCAGCGCCCGCCAATCCGACGGAGGCCGCGCAATAATGGCCGCACGATCAAGCAACATCTGGGTGGTCTGGCTGACACTTGCTGTGGCGCTGCTGCTCAGCGTGTCGAGTATGCCCAAGTTCATGGAGCTGGGGCGGCCGCTCTGGTTGGCATTGTTTCTGACCTACTGGGTCTTGGCCGTGCCGCATCGTGTGGGCATGACTACGGCCTGGGTTATTGGTCTGTTAGCTGATGTGCTGAATGGCACCTTGCTCGGCCAAAATGCGCTGATCCTGACTCTGATTACTTTTCTGGTGCTGACCCTGCATCAGCGTCTGCGCATGTTCCCCATGTGGCAGCAAAGCACCGTGCTGCTGGTGGTGTTCGGTTTGGCGCAGCTGGTGCAGCTGTGGCTGAACGCGCTGACCGGCAGTCGCCCGCCAACCTTGACCTTTGTCTTGCCAGCGCTGGTCAGTGCGCTGCTCTGGCCTTGGGTCTGCACTTTGCTGCGCGGGCTGCATCAGCGTCTGGGCGTCAATTAAGCAAGGCCGCTGGGCCTTGCGTTTATCCGACAGGGAGAAGTCAGCATGGCCACCCTCTATCTCGCCTCCGGATCGCCGCGTCGCCGCGAGCTGTTGACGCAAATTGCTGTGCCCTTCCTCACGCAAATCGCACCGATTGATGAAAATGCATTGCCAGGCGAGTCGCCAATCGCCTATGTAGAGCGTCTGGCGCTTAGCAAAGCGCAAGCTGGGCTGGCTGCATTGACCGATACCGCGGATGCCGTGGTGCTCGGTGCAGATACGGCTGTGGTGCTTGATGGACGAATTCTTGGCAAGCCGACCGACCGCGCCGATGCGTTGTCGACGCTCAGTGATCTGTCTGGGCGAACCCATGAGGTGCTGACGGCCGTGGCGCTGGTCAGCCGCGAACGCCAAGCGTCGCGGGTGGTCACAAGCCAGGTCACCTTCCGTGCATTGAGTCAGGCCGAAATCGAGGCTTACTGGGCCAGCGGCGAGCCGCAGGACAAGGCCGGGTGTTACGGTATTCAGGGCCTGGCTGCGGTGTTTGTCAGCCAGTTGCAGGGCAGTTATTCGGCGGTGGTGGGTTTGCCGCTGTGTGAAACTGCCGCGTTGCTCGCAGAATTTGCTATTCCGTGCTGGCAGTCGCTGCCAGTTCACAGTCAAGAGGTTGCGGGTCGCGGGTGAGTGATCGCCATTATCGGCGCAGTCCCTGGGCTTTCAGCTTTATCTCAGAAGAGATGAGCGCATGAGTGAAGAGATCCTGATCAACATCACGCCGATGGAATCGCGCGTGGCGGTGGTGGAAAACGGCGTACTGCAGGAAGTGCATGTCGAGCGCACGCAGAAGCGTGGCATCGTCGGCAATATCTACAAAGGCAAAGTGGTGCGCGTACTGCCGGGCATGCAGGCGGCCTTTATCGATATCGGCCTCGAGCGTGCGGCGTTTATTCACGCGGCGGAAATTTCCACCCGTGAAGGCTCGGCGGTGGAAAGCATCAGCGCTCTGGTGCATGAAGGCCAGAGCCTGGTCGTGCAAGTGACCAAGGATCCGATTGGCAGTAAGGGCGCGCGTCTGACCACCCAGCTGTCGATTCCCTCGCGCTACCTGGTCTATATGCCGCGCACCGCCCACGTTGGCATCTCGCTGAAAATTGAAGACGAAGCCGAGCGCGAGCGGCTCAAACAGGTGGTAGCTGATTGCGTGGCGGCAGAAGGCATCGAGGAAGCCGGTGGTTTTATTCTGCGCACCGCGGCTGACGGTGCCGGTGCTGATGAAATCCTTGCAGACATCCGTTACCTGCGCCGCCTTTGGGAACAGATCGCCACGCAGATGAAGGTCGGCCCGACGCCGCTCGTGATCTATGAAGACCTGTCCCTTGCGCTGCGCACCCTGCGTGACCTGGTCAACCCGAAAATCGAGAAGATTCGCGTCGATTCACGCGAAACCTTTGGCAAGATCACCCAGTTCGTCGATGAGCTGATGCCGGAAATCGCCGACCGCCTGGAGCATTACCCTGGCGAGCGGCCGATCTTCGATCTGTATGGCGTCGAGGATGAAATCCAGAAGGCGCTGGAGCGCAAGGTGCCGCTCAAGTCCGGCGGTTACCTGATCATCGATCCAGCCGAGGCGATGAGCACCATTGATGTGAATACCGGCGCGTTCGTCGGCCACCGCACGCTGGAAGAGACCATCTTCAAGACCAATCTGGAAGCCGCAACAGCGATAGCTCGCCAGCTGCGCCTGCGCAATATCGGCGGGATCATCATCATCGACTTCATCGACATGGAAGATGAAGAGCACCAGCGCCAGGTACTGCGTACCTTGGAGAAGCAGCTGGAGCGCGACCACGCCAAGACCAATATCATCGGCATCACCGAGCTGGGCCTGGTGCAGATGACCCGCAAACGCACCCGCGAGAGCCTTGAGCAGGTGCTATGCGAGCCGTGCAGCGCCTGTCAGGGGCGCGGCAAGCTGAAAACGGCGGAGACCACCTGCTACGAAATCTTCCGCGAAATTCTGCGTGAGGCGCGGGCCTATCAACCGGAAGGTTATCGCGTGTTGGCCAATCAGAAAGTGGTCGACCGGCTGCTCGATGAAGAGTCGGGTAACGTCGCCGATCTCGAAGCCTTTATCGGTCGCACCATCAAATTCCAGGTTGAAACCATGTATTCCCAGGAACAGTACGATGTGGTGCTGCTCTGATATGCGCGTTTACCGCCTGGGCGTGAACTGAATGGCCGCGTTGGCGCGCTGGGTTACCTTGCTGCTGCGTACGGCATTGGGGCTGTGCGCTTTGACTCTGGTATTGGCGGCGCTGTATGTCAGCCTCGGGCGCGAGCTGGTGCCGCTGGTCGCCGAATACCGTCTGGAAGCCGAAGACAAGGCCCGTGAAGCGTTGGCCATGCCGGTGCAGATCGGTGAATTGGAAGGCCTCTGGCAGAGTTTTTCGCCCGTACTTACCGCTCACGATGTTGCGCTCGGTGAGGGTGCAGGCGCCTTGCAGCTGGATCAGGTGCGCGTAGTGCCTGATGTGCTGGCTAGCCTGTTGGCGCGTCAGTTGCGCATTGCCCGGCTTGAGCTTGATGGCGTGCAGCTGGTCGTGCAGCAAGCTGAAGACGGCAGCTGGTCGCTCAAGGGCTTACCGCAGCGCAATGAACCCGCGCCGCTCGATCTGGCTCAGGTGCTGACACAGTCGCAGATGCTCAAGCGCCTGTCGCTGTTCAACAGCCAAGTCACCATACAGGCCTTCGATCAGCCGGCACGAACCCTGACTTATGTAAACCTCACCCTGCGTAACGGCAGCGCGCGTCAGCGCCTGGACGGCCGCCTGCTGTTGCCCGATGGCCAGCCGCTTGCCCTGCAGTTGCGCACACGTATAAACGCCAAGCACTGGCAGGACGCCAAAGCCGAGCTGTATCTGAGCCTGCCGCAGAGCGATTGGGCGGCTTGGGTGCCGACGAGCCTGTTGGCGCAATGGCGGCTTGAGCAGTTGCAGCTGGGCGGTGAGGTCTGGCTGAGCTGGGCCAATGGCGGCGTGCAGCGGGCTGTCAGTCGCCTGCATGTGCCGCTGCTCAAGGCCGGCTACGCCGAGCGCGAGTCGGTGGCGCTGAATAATCTTGCGCTGAATGCTTATTTCACCCGCACCGAGCAAGGCTTCAAACTGCTCCTGGATGATCTGGCGTTCAGTCGGGGTGAGCAGCGTTGGGGCGATGTCCGTCTTGCATTGACCCAGCAGGCAGAGAGCGCAGAAGTACAGGAACAATGGTTGCTGAGTGCTGATCGCCTTGATCTGGCGCCACTTCAGCCCTTGGTGGCAGGGCTTGCACCACTTCCGGATAAGGGGCTGGCGCTGCTTGAACAACTCAAACCGCATGGCGCGCTGCGCAATCTTCAACTCGACTACCGGCCGCTGCTGAGTGATGGCAAACGCCTGCAGTTCTCGGCCAATCTAGAACGCATCGGTTTTGCCGCATACCTTGGCTCGCCGGCCGCAGAAAATGTCAGTGGCAGCATCAGCGGTGATCTCGGACAAGGTGAGTTACGCCTGGACAGCGAAGATTTTTCCCTGCACCTCGACACCCTGTTCCCTAAACCTTGGGTCTACCAGAAAGCCAACGCCTTGCTGACCTGGCAGATTGACGAGCAGGCCTTCACCTTACGCAGCCCTTACCTGCGTGTGCAGGGTGAGGAGGGGCCGGTCGCCGGTGACTTCCTCATCCGCCTGCGTGTTGACCCGACGCAGGAAGATTACATGGACCTGCGTGTCGGGCTGCGCAACGGCGATGCGCGCTTTACCGAGAAATACCTGCCAAGCCGTGCGCCGGGCATGAGTGCCGACTTGGATGCCTGGTTGAAAAGTGCCATCCGGGGTGGCGCGGTGGATGAAGGCTATTTCCAATACCAGGGTTCGCTGAACAAAGGTGCAGAAAATGCTGCACGCAGCATCAGTCTGTTCTTTGCTGTGCATGATGCCGAGTTGGCCTTTCAGCCCGGCTGGCCAGCCCTGCGTGAAGGCCGTGGTCGTGTCTTGATCGAGGACACCGGCGTACGCGTTGAGTTGGCCGAAGGGCGCATTCTCGATAGCCAGGTGAGCGATGCTCAGGCATTGATTGCGACGGCATTGCCGGGCCAGCCGCCGCGTCTGTTGCTGACCAGTGAGCTGAGCAGCAACGTTGAGGATGCCCTGCATATCCTGCAACAGGCGCCGATAGGCACTGCTGAAACGTTTGCGGGATGGGCTGGTGCAGGTGCGCTGGCCGGCAAGCTCAAGCTTGATCTGCCGCTGCGCAAGGGCTTAGCTCCGGCAGTGGTGGTGGATTTCGCTACTGAAAGCGCACAACTCAGCTTGCCCAATCCGCCGCTGCAATTCAGTCAGTTGCAGGGCGCCTTCCGTTACAACACCGCCAGTGGCCTGAGTGCCCCGGATATTCGTGCCCAGGTGCTGGGTCATGCGGTGCGCGGCAAAGCGTTGGCCGAAGGTGCGCGAGGTAAAGCACGCAGCCGTATTGAGGCCAGCGGAGAGATTGCCGTCAAAGAACTGAGCGCTTGGCTTGGGGTGACCCAGCCGCTGCCCATCAGCGGTACGCTGCCGTATCGCCTCAACCTGATTCTCGAGGGGGCCGACAGTCAACTGCGCGTGAGTTCATCCCTCAAAGGCGCGACGGTGGCCTTGCCTGCACCGTTCGGCAAGGCCGCTGCCGAGGCGCGGGCGACGCAGTGGCGCATGAGCCTGGGCGGCCGTGAGCAGCGCTACTGGTTGGATTACGCCGATTTACTGAGCCTGACCTTCGCTGCTAGCCCAGGCCAGTTCAATCAGGGGCGTGGTGAGATTCGCTTGGCCGACGGTCCAGCCAGCCTGCCTGCCAGCCAAGGCTTGCGCGTGCGTGGGCGCGTGGCAGAGCTGGATTGGTCGGCCTGGCAGGCGGTGTTGCAGCCCTATGCCAGTGTGCCGATCGGTGATGCACAGCGGCTGTTCAAGGATGCGCAGCTGCGTATTGGACGTTTCAGCGGCTTTGGCATCAGCCTCGATACGCTGGAGGTCGCGGTTCAGCGTGAGGCTGCCACCTGGGCAGTCAGTCTCGACAGCCCGCAGCTCAGAGGCCAGGTCGGCTTGCCGGATGCCCGTGAGCTGCCGATTGCTTTGACACTCGACTATCTGCGCTTACCAGCGGCAGAGAAGAAAATCGCCGGCGAGCCTGTAGTCGATGCGCCCGATCCGCTGGCCAGTTTTGATCCGAGCCGTTTCCCGGCGCTGGACGTGCGGATCGCCGAGGTCTATCAAGGCATTGAACCGCTGGGCAGCTGGTCACTCAAAGCGCGCCCGGTCAGTGCCGGTGTGCATTTCAACGAGTTGGACCTCAACCTCAAAGGCCTGAAGATTGGCGGCCGCGCCACCTGGCTAAACGCCGCAAATGGCGTGCGCACGAGCTACAGGGGGCGCATGGAAGGTGCCGATCTGGCCGATGTGCTGATCGCCTGGGGCTTTGCACCGACGGCCAGCAGCCGCGACTTTCATATGGATGTCGAGGGTGATTGGCCAGGCTCGCCGGCCTGGTTCGGCTTGAAGCGTTTCAGCGGTACGCTGGATGCTTCGCTGCGCAAAGGCCAGTTCTCCGAGGTGGAGGGGCCGGCTTCGGCGTTGCGGGTTTTCGGCCTGTTGAATTTCAACTCGATCGGCCGACGCCTGCGCCTGGATTTCTCCGACCTGCTTGGCAAGGGCCTGAGCTATGACCGAGTTAAGGGATTGCTGGTGGCCGATAACGGTGTATTCGTGACCCGTGAGCCGATCACCCTTGAAGGCCCATCGAGCAATCTGGAGCTTAATGGCACCCTGGATATGGCCAATGACCGTATCGATGCCAAGTTGTTGGTGACCTTGCCGGTGACCAACAACCTGCCACTGGCTGCGCTGATAGTCGGTGCGCCTGCCATCGGTGGTGCACTGTTTATCGCCGATAAGCTGCTGGGTGACCGCGTGGCGCGCTTTGCCAGTGTGCAGTATGACGTTAAGGGTGCCTGGCAGAATCCGGACATCAGCTTCGACAAACCCTTCGAAAAACCTCAGTAAACCGTGCATGGCTGATATGCAGCCGTGCAGTCTGCAGGTATGGCTTGTAAGCTGAAGCCATACCGACATTGAGATAAAGGCAGTCATGACTTTCGCTGTCATTCAAATGGTCAGCCAGGCCGATGTCCTGGCCAATTTGGCCCAGGCTCGGCAGTTGCTTGAGCAGGCTGCCGCACAAGGTGCGCGATTGGCCGTGCTGCCGGAAAATTTCGCTGCCATGGGCCGGCGCGATCAGGCCGCGCTGGGGCGCGCCGAAGCGTTGGGCGCGGGACCGATTCTGCCTTGGTTGCAACAAACTGCCCGTGACCTGGGCTTGTGGATTGTCGCCGGCACCTTGCCTTTGCCGCCGGATGGCCAGCCCGATGGCAAAGCTCATGCCTGCTCGCTGCTGATCGATAATGCCGGCCAGCGCGTGGCACGCTATGACAAGCTGCACTTGTTCGATGTGGATGTCAGCGACAGCCATGGCCGTTACCGCGAGTCGGATGATTATGCCTTCGGCGCTCAGGTCGTGGTTGCCGATACCCCGGTCGGGCGCTTGGGCATGACCGTTTGCTATGACCTGCGCTTTCCCGAGTTGTACAGTGCCCTGCGCGCAGCCGGTGCAGAGCTGATCTGCGCGCCGGCGGCCTTTACTGCGGTTACCGGAGCCGCACATTGGCAGATATTGACTCGCGCGCGGGCCATCGAAACCCAGTGCTACGTGCTGGCGGCTGGACAGGGTGGCACTCATCCTGGCGGGCGCGAAACCTTTGGTCATTCAGCACTGGTCGATCCCTGGGGCCGCGTGCTCGCCGAGCTGCCGCAGGGGCCTGGCGTACTGCTGGCCGAACGGGATGCAGCCGAGCAGGCGGCGATCCGCCAGCGCATGCCGGTGGCGCGGCATAAACGATTTTTTGCGGCAGCCGAACCACGGCTGCCAGGTGCAACAGTCATCAACGAGATTGAGCAATGAACAGTATGTTGGTATCCGTCAGTGAACATCTGCTGGGGCCGGGCGGCTTGACCATTGAACACCTGCCTGCGGTTCTGGCTGACTTGGCCGGGCCGGGAATCGATGCGGCCGACCTGTACTTCCAGAGCCAGGTCTCAGAAACCTGGGCGCTGGAAGACGGCATCGTCAAGGAAGGCAGTTTCAACCTCGATCAGGGTGTCGGTGTACGCGCTCAGTCAGGTGAGAAAACTGGTTTTGCCTACAGCAATGCGATCACTGCCGATGCCCTGAGTCAGGCTGCGCGAGCTGCCCGTTCGATTGCTCGTGCCGGGCAGAGCGGTCGAGTGCAAGCGTTCAGCAGCCCGCTGGTCAAACCGCTGTATGCCCAGGACAACCCGTTGGATGTGCTGGGGCGGGCGGAAAAGGTCGAGCTGCTCAAACGCATCGACGTCGCTACCCGCGCCCTTGACCCACGCATCAAGCAGGTCTCGGTCAGCCTGGCTGGGGTGTGGGATCGCGTTCTGGTGGCGGCGAATGACGGCAGCCTGGGCGCGGACATTCGCCCGCTGGTGCGCTTCAATGTCAGCGTGATCGTCGAGCAGAACGGTCGTCGCGAGCGCGGCAGCCAAGGCGGCGGCGGGCGTACCGATTACCGCTACTTCCTCGAACAGACCAGCAATAACGAAGAGCGCGCCATGGGCTATGCCCGTGAGGCGCTGCGTCAAGCACTGGTCAATCTGGAAGCGATTCCAGCTCCAGCAGGCACGATGCCCGTAGTGATGGGCGCCGGTTGGTCTGGCGTGCTGCTGCACGAGGCCGTCGGTCATGGCCTGGAGGGCGACTTCAACCGTAAAGGCAGTTCGGCCTACAGCGGCCGCATGGGCGAGCAGGTGGCGTCCAGCCTGTGCACCATCGTCGACGATGGCACCCTGGCCGAGCGCCGTGGTTCCCTGAGCATGGACGATGAAGGCACCCAGACCCAGTGCACCACGCTGATCGAGAACGGCGTGCTCAAGGGCTACATGCAGGACAAACTGAATGCCCGCCTGATGGGCGTGGCCTGCACCGGTAACGGTCGTCGTGAGTCCTACGCGCACCTGCCTATGCCACGCATGACCAACACGTACATGCTGGCCGGCGAAAGCGACCCGGAAGAAATCATCCGTTCGGTGAAGAAGGGCATCTACTGCGCCAACCTCGGCGGCGGCCAGGTGGATATCACCAGCGGCAAGTTCGTGTTCTCCACCAGCGAGGCTTACCTGATCGAAGACGGTAAGATCACCGCCCCGGTTAAAGGCGCCACCCTGATCGGCAATGGCCCGGAAGCCATGAGCAAGGTGTCGATGGTTGGTAACGACCTGGCACTGGACAGCGGCGTTGGCACCTGCGGCAAGGACGGCCAATCGGTGCCGGTTGGCGTGGGCCAGCCGACGCTGAAGATTGATGCGATTACGGTGGGCGGTACGGGCAGCTAAAAATCGTCGATTGGGTTGAGCGTTGCGCAGCCCAATCGATGTGCTGGTCTAGCGCAAGCCGCGCTGGGTTTCGTCCAGTTCGCGGATGTATTTGAAAATTTTGCGGGACGCGGCAGGCGCTTTGTTCTGCGCCAGTTCGTGCTGGCCCTGACGGATCAGCTGGCGCAGGTGCTGGCGGTCGGCGTCGGGGTATTCGACGACAAATTTTTCCAGGGTGTCGTCGTCGCCGTTGAGCAGGCGGTCACGCCAGCGTTCCAGGTTATGAAAACGTTCGTTGTACTGGCGGGTTGAGGCATCCAGCTGGTCGAGCAGGGTCAGGATGGCTGGGATGTCCTGGTCGCGCATCAAGCGGCCAATAAACTGCACATGGCGCTTCTTCGCGGCATTGGCGGTGTGTTTGGGCGCTTCGGCCAGCGCGCGGCGCAGCTCGTCGGTCAGCGGCAGCTTGTTTAGCAGATCAAGTTTCAGGGTAGTCAGGCGTTGCCCCAGATCCTGCAACGCATGAAACTCGCGCTTGATCTGGGTTTTGCTCTTCTCGCCGGAGAAGTCGTCGTCAAGGTATTCAGACATGGTGGCGGTCCAGTGGAAAACGCCGACATGATAGCAGCAAGTTTCCAGCTGTAAGCGTCTGGCCTGTGTGGCCGCGCTTGTCGCTTATCGTTCAGGAGTTCTTATGAGTGCAGTAGACATCGTCGGCCCGCAGGCTGTGCCGCATTTACAGGCGCAGGTGGAGCAGATTATTGCCGAGGCTAAAAAGCAGGGCGCGAGTGCCTGCGAGGTTGCCGTCTCGGTGGAGCAGGGCTTGTCCACCACGGTGCGTCAGGGTGATGTGGAAACAGTCGAGTTCAACCGCGACCAAGGTTTTGGCATCACGTTGTATGTGGGGCAGCGCAAGGGCTCTGCCAGCACCTCTGCAAGTGGTGAGGCGGCGATCCGTGAAACGGTCGCGGCCGCCCTGGCGATTGCCAAACATGCCTCTGAAGACGAATGCGCCGGCTTGGCCGATGCTGCACTGATGGCCCGCGAGCTGCCCCAGCTGGATTTGTACCACGCCTGGTCGATCACGCCTGAGCAGGCCATCGAGCAGGCCTTGAGCTGTGAGGCTGCGGCTTTTGCTGCCGATCAGCGGATCAAGAACGCCGACGGCACCACGCTGAATACCCATCAAGGCTGCCGGGTTTATGGCAACAGCCATGGCTTTATCAGCGGTTACGCCAGCACGCGGCACAGCTTGAGCTGCGTGATGATCGCCGAAGACGGCGGGCAGATGCAGCGCGACTATTGGTACGACGTTAATCGCCAGGGCGAGTTGCTGGCCGATGCCAGCAGCATTGGTCGTCGTGCCGCCGAGCGTGCGGTAAGCCGGTTGGGTGCGCGTCCGGTACCGACCTGCGAAGTGCCAGTGCTGTTCGCTGCAGAGTTAGCGGGTGGGCTGTTTGGCAGTTTTCTCGCGGCGATTTCCGGCGGCAATTTGTACCGCAAGTCGTCGTTTCTTGAAGGGACACTAGGTCAGCAGTTATTCCCTACGTGGTTGACACTGGATGAGCGCCCACATATCCCCCGTGCGCTGGGCAGCGCTGCCTTTGATGGCGACGGTCTGGCGACCTACGCAAAATCCTTTGTCGAGCGCGGCGAGCTGCTGTCCTATGTGCTCGGCACCTACTCCGGACGCAAGCTGGGCATGCCCAGCACCGCCAACTCCGGTGGGGTGCATAATCTGTTTGTCAGCCATGGCGATGAAGACCAGAAGGCGCTGCTCAAGCGCATGGGGCGTGGTTTGCTGGTTACCGAGCTAATGGGCCAGGGCCTGAATATGGTCACCGGTGATTATTCGCGCGGTGCCGGTGGCTACTGGGTTGAGAATGGCGAAATCCAGTTCCCGGTGCAGGAAGTCACGATTGCCGGCAACCTGCGCGACATGTTCAAGCAGATTGTTGCAGTCGGTAATGATCTGGAACTGCGCAGCAATATTCGCACAGGTTCGGTGCTGATCGAGCGGATGACCGTGGCGGGTAGTTGATTCCGCTTGCATGAAAAAAGGGGCTGTCGCGTAAGCGTTCAGCCCCTTTTTACTGCCTCACAATCAGCTATTCGCCTTCGTCGAAGTAGTTGTTGATCAGCTCGCTCAGGGCCTGCAGCGCCTCGCTATCCTGCTCGCCTTCGGTGTGCAGGTGCACCGGTGTGCCTTTGCCGGCTGCGAGCATCATTACTGCCATGATGCTCTTGCCGTCGACCAGACTCTCCGGTGTGCGGCCTACCTTAACCTGGCAGGGAAAACGCCCAGCGACGCCGACAAACTTGGCCGCCGCACGGGCGTGCAGGCCAAGCTTGTTGATAATTGTGATTTCGCAGGCGGGCATCGCGGCAATTCCTTAGCTGAGGTCGCGGTGGCGAGTCTGAACGTTTTTCAGGATGGGTTTGAGGGTTTCCCCCAGGCGGTTGGCCAGGTACACCGAGCGGTGGTGGCCGCCGGTGCAGCCAATCGCCACCGTGACATAGGCGCGGTTGCTGGCGGCAAAGCGCGGCAGCCATTTGGTCAGGTAGGCGAGGATGTCCTGGTACATGTCTTCGACATCGGCCTGGGCCGAGAGGTAGTCGACTACCGGCTGGTCGAGGCCGGAGAAGTCGCGCAAGTCCGGCTTCCAATAGGGGTTGGGCAGGCAGCGCACATCGAAGACCAGGTCGGCGTCCACCGGCATGCCGCGCTTGAAACCAAAGGACTCCAGCAGAAATGCAGTACCCGGCTCAGGCTGATTAAGCAGGCGCAGCTTGAGGCTGTCGCGCAGCTGGTACAGATTGAGGTGGGTGGTGTCGATCTTAAGGTCGGCCAGGTCGATGATCGGCCCTAGTAGCAGCGCTTCATCGGCGATGGCTTCAGCCAACGAGCGGCTCTCGTTGGTCAGCGGGTGGCGCCGACGGGTTTCCGAGAAGCGCTTGAGCAGGGTTTCTTCGTCGGCATCCAGGTAGATCACATCGCACTTGATGTGCCGTGCGCGAACTTCTTCAAGCAGCTCGGGAAAGCGCTTTAGGTGGCTCGGCAGGTTGCGCGCATCAATCGACACCGCGACCTGCGGATGCAGCAGTTCGGTGTGCAGCAGGGCGCGCTCAGCCAGTTCAGGCAGCAGCCCGGCTGGCAGGTTGTCGATACAGTAGAAACCGTTGTCCTCAAGCACATCGAGGGCGGTGCTCTTCCCAGAGCCGGAGCGACCGCTAACGATGATCAGGCGCATGCTCAGGCTCGGTTGAGTTGGCTTTGTACGTCCACTACCACCTGATACAGGGCTTCGCTGCTTTCCGCTTGGCGCAGGCTGGCACGCACATCGCTGCGATCGAGCATGCTGGCGATCTGCCGGAGCAGTTCCAGGTGAGCGTCGGTGGCAGCTTCGGGCACCAGCAGGACAAACAGCAGGTCCACAGGCGCACCGTCGATGGCGTCGAAGTCTACAGCAGCGTCCAGGCGCAGCAAGGCGCTGATCGGCGCGGTACAACCCGGCAGGCGACAGTGCGGAATGGCAATGCCATTGCCGAAACCGGTCGAGCCAAGTTTTTCCCGGGCTATCAGGCTTTCGAAGATGTCTTGGCCGTCCAGGTCAGGTAGCTCACGGGCCACCAGGTTGGCAATCTGTTCGAGGACACGTTTTTTGCTGCCGCCCGGCACGTTCACTAAAGAACGGCCGGGGGTCAGGATAGTTTCAAGTCGGATCATAGGAGATAGACGATGTCAGCGGGCCATAGCGCCCTGTTGACGTTCGAGCTGTTTTTCCTTGTGTTTGATGAGTTGTCGGTCGAGTTTATCAGTCAGTAGATCGATGGCTGCGTACATGTCTTCATGTTCAGCATTGGCGACAACTTCACCGCCAGCAATGTGCAGGGTCGCTTCGATTTTCTGTTTGAGTTTCTCGACCTCCATGGTGACTTGTACATTGGTGATCTTGTCGAAGTGGCGCTCCAATCGACCGAGTTTTTCGGCGATGTAGTCGCGTAGGGCGTCGGTCACATCCAGCTGGTGTCCACTGATGTTGACTTGCATACCGCTTTCTCCTTGTTGCCGTGTGTAAGAGGCAGGCATGAGGCCTGCCGCCGGAACACTGTGGCGTGGAAGACTCGGGCAGAACGAGCCTGGCACTATCGCTGATTGCATGTTGGCAGTATGGCTGCTTTTGCGAAAAGGCAAGGCCTGGGCATGTTCTGTCTGGGTTGATGTCTTCCTTCTTTGTGCCGCCTTAGATCAATCGTTTGCGCTCACTGGAAGGCGCTATTCCGAGGGATTCACGGTACTTGGCGACCGTGCGGCGAGCGACTTGAATGCCCTGTGCTTCCAGTAAACCAGCGATCTTGCTGTCACTCAACGGCTTTTTCGCATTTTCAGCGGCGACCAGTTTTTTGATGATGGCGCGGATTGCCGTGGACGAGCATTCGCCGCCCTCGGAGGTGCTGACGTGGCTGGAAAAGAAGTATTTCAGCTCGTAAATGCCACGCGGGGTGTGCATGAATTTCTGCGTGGTCACCCGTGAGATGGTCGACTCATGCATGCCCACCGCTTCGGCAATGTCGTGCAGCACCAAGGGTTTCATCGCCTCATCGCCGTAGTCGAGGAAGCCGCGCTGGTGTTCAACGATCTGCGTGGCCACTTTCATCAAAGTTTCGTTGCGGCTTTGCAGGCTTTTGATAAACCAGCGCGCTTCCTGCAGCTGGTTACGCATAAAGGTATTGTCGGCGCTGGAATCGGCGCGTTTCACAAAGCCGGCGTATTGCGCGTTGACCCGCAGGCGCGGCATGGCTTCCTGGTTGAGTTCAACCAGCCAGCGCTCGTTGTGTTTGCGCACGATTACATCGGGTACCACGTATTCCGGCTCGCTGGATTCGATCTGCGAGCCAGGGCGCGGGTTGAGGCTTTGAATTAGGTCGATAACCTGGCGCAGCTCGTCTTCTTTGAGCTTCATGCGGCGCATCAACTGGCTGTAGTCGCGGCTGCCGAGCAGGTCGAGGTAGTCGCTGGCCAGGCGCTGGGCTTCGCTCAGCCAAGGGGTTTTCGCTGGCAGCTGACGCAGTTGCAGAAGCAGGCACTCACCCAAGTTGCGCGCGGCGATACCGGTGGGCTCGAATTGCTGGATGCGGTGTAAAACGGCTTCAACTTCGTCGAGCTCGATATCAAGTTCTGGGTCGAAGGCTTCGACCACCTCTTCCAGGGTTTCTTCCAGGTAGCCCTGTTCGTTGATGCAGTCGATCAGGGTGACGCCGATCAGGCGATCCTTGTCGGACATCGGGGCCAGGTTGAGCTGCCAGAGCAGGTGGCTTTGCAGGCTCTCACCGCTGGAGGTGCGGGTAGTGAAATCCCACTCGTCGTCATCGTTGGTGCTGCTGGGCAGACTGCTGGCGCTGGTCTGGTAGATATCTTCCCAGGCGGTATCGACGGGCAGCTCATTGGGAATGCGTTCGCCCCAATCGCCTTCTTCCAGGTTGTCCACGGTCTGCGTGGCTTCCTGGTAGTTGGTTTCCTGATAGGGCGCTTCGGGCTGTTCGCTGGGGCTGGCGCTTTCTGCGCCATCGGCCATAGGGTCCGAATTGTCGAAATCATCGCCATCTTCCTGGCGTTCGAGCATCGGGTTGGACTCCAAAGCTTCCTGGATCTCTTGCTGAAGATCCAGGGTAGACAGTTGGAGCAGGCGGATGGCCTGTTGCAGCTGCGGTGTCATCGTCAGCTGCTGGCCCATTCTCAGGACTAGCGATGGTTTCATTGCAGACCTTATTTACCGGCGTCTGTGCGCAATCCACAACAGGGCGTTTTCAAAAAAGCGCCACTAGGAAGCAAATTATATGCCTGACTTTAAGGGTTTTGCCTAGCCTTGGCTGCAGTCGGCTTGAGAAAAGCTGTGGTTACAGGCGGAACTCATGCCCCAGATACACTTCTTTGACTGTCTGGTTGGCCAGAATGGCCTCGGCATCACCCTCTGCGATCAGCTGGCCATCGCTGACGATATAGGCGGTTTCGCAGATATCCAGGGTCTCGCGCACGTTGTGGTCGGTGATCAATACACCGATACCCTTGGCCTTGAGGTGGTGGATGATCTGCTTGATATCGCCGACGGAAATCGGATCGACACCGGCAAAGGGTTCGTCGAGCAGGATGAACTTGGGGTTAGTCGCCAAGGCGCGGGCAATTTCCACGCGGCGGCGCTCACCACCGGACAGGCTCATGCCGAGGTTGTCGCGAATATGGCTGATATGGAATTCCTGCAGCAGGCCTTCAAGTTCCTTGCGACGAGCAGCGCCATCCAGATCCTTGCGGGTTTCCAGGATGGCCATGATGTTGTCGGCTACGCTGAGCTTGCGGAAAATCGAGGCTTCCTGCGGCAGGTAGCCAATGCCGGCGCGAGCGCGGCCATGCATGGGCTGATGACTGACGTCGAGATCATCGATCATCACGCGACCCTGATCGGCCTGTACGAGGCCGACGATCATGTAGAAACAGGTGGTCTTGCCGGCGCCGTTGGGGCCAAGCAAGCCGACAATCTGCCCGCTGTCGATACTCAGGCTGACGTCGCGCACAACCTGGCGGCCTTTGTAGCTCTTGGCCAGGTGTTGGGCTTTCAATGTGGCCATTATTACTGCGCCTGCTGGTCGGCTGGTTTGTTCTTCGGCTGGATCACCATGTCGATGCGCGGGCGTGGCGCGGTGACGTTGGTGTCTGTGGCACGGCCGGCGTTGACGATCTGGCGCTGGGTGTCATAGACGATTTTTTCGCCTTCGAAGGTGTTGCCTTCCTGAATCACCTTGGCCTGATCGATCAGGACGACGCGCTCGTTGGCCATGAAATACTGGATGGTCAGGCCGTAGGCCTTGACGATCTGCTTGTCGGCTGACGGCAGTTGCTCGTAGTAGGCCGGCTTGCCGACAGAGGTAAATACCTCGACATCGCCTTGGGCATTCTGGGTAATGGTCACGGTGTCGCCAGTGACCTTCATGGTGCCCTGGGTGATGACGACATCACCGCGGTAGACCGCTACGCCTTGCTTGTCATCAAGTTCCGCGCTGTCAGCCTGGATGCGGATAGGCTGTTCGCGATCGGAGGGTAGGGCCCAGGCGCTGACACTTCCGAGTGCGGCGCTGAGGCTGAGTAGTAGGGGGAGGGTGTTAACGAGCCTCATGCTGACCTCTTACGTTGGACAGCAGGAGCATCCTGCCGTCATTCATGTACGCTTTCATTCCTTGTGCCGTGGTCACCCCATTGGCCGCGTCGATTCTAACGGCTTGCTGGGTCTGCGCATATTCCTTCTCGGGGAATACGGTCAGGCGGCTGGTGGTAAGAATAGTCGGCCGGCCTTTGGCGTCGGTACGCTCAACGCGCACCTTGTCGATCAGCTCGACCTCAACGCCGCCTGGCGATACTTCACCGCGCTCGCTGCGGATTTTCCAGGGCAGCTCGGTGCCGCGGAATAGGTTCATATTCGGGCTGGTCATCAGGGTGATGTCGCTGGCCTTAACGTGCTCGACCTTGTCGGCCTTCAACTCATAGTGCAGTTTGCCATCGGCCTGGTATTGAACGGTGTAGGTGTTGGTGGCGTAAAAGTCGATGGTGGTGTCGGTCTCGGCTGACTGGGGCTGTTCGTTGAAACTGTCAGGGCTGAGGTTCCAATAGCCGAGCGCCGCTACCAGTAGCGCGACAAAGGCAAACAGAACAACGTTGAATAATTTGCGGGGCATGTTTGGCCTATAGGTAAGCAGCTTGGGCGGCTTCGAGGGTGCCTTGGGCGTGCATGATCAGTTCGCAGAACTCACGGGCGGCGCCTTCGCCTCCGCGGGCGCGGGTAATCCCATGGGCGTGCTGGCGGACAAAGTTGTCGGCGCTGGCAACAGCCATGCCCAGGCCGACGCGGCGAATCACCGGCAGGTCGGGCAAGTCGTCACCGAGGTATGCAACCTGTGCATAGTCTAGGCCCAGTTCGCCAAGCAGTTCATCAAGAACTACCAGCTTGTCTTCGCGACCTTGGTAGAGGTGCTGAATCCCCAGATTTTGCGCGCGGCGTTCAACCACGGGTGTTTTGCGGCCGCTGATAATCGCGGTGCGCACGCCGGAGTTGATCAGCATCTTGATGCCGTGACCGTCGAGGGTGTTGAACGTCTTGAATTCGCTGCCGTCGACCAGAAAATAAAGCTTGCCGTCTGTGAGGACGCCGTCGACATCGAAAATGGCCAGTTTTATGGCTTGAGCGCGTTGCAGCAGGTCGGCATCGATCATCACATCACTCCGGCACGGAGCAGGTCGTGCATGTTCAGTGCGCCGATGGGCAGATCGTTTTCGTCGACAACGACCAGTGAGCTGATCTTGTGGTCTTCCATGATTTTCAAGGCCTCTGCCGCCAACATGTCTGCGCGGGCAGTCTTGCCGTGGACGGTCATTACGTCATCGATAATGGTCTGGCGCACGTCGATATTGCGGTCCAGGGTACGGCGCAGGTCGCCGTCAGTGAATATCCCGGCTAGGCGACCGTCATCCTCTGTTACCACGGTCATGCCCAGGCCTTTCTGGGTCATTTCCAGTAGTGCATCACGCAGCGATGTGCCGCGCTTGATGCGTGGCAGGCTGTCGCCGGCGTGCATCACGTTGTCCACCTTAAGCAGCAGGCGTCGGCCCAGTGCGCCGCCCGGATGGGAAAAAGCAAAATCTTCGGCGGTAAAGCCGCGAGCTTCGAGCAAGGCTACGGCAAGAGCATCGCCCAGAACCAGTGACACGGTAGTCGACGACGTTGGCGCCAGGTTCAGTGGGCAGGCTTCCTGAGACACACGGGCGTCCAGGTTGACTTCAGCTGCAGTGGCCAGAGGAGAGTCTGGGTTGCCGGTCATGCTGATCAGGCGGATGCCTAGGCGTTTGATCAGCGGCAGCAGGGTGACGATTTCTGCGGTAGAACCTGAGTTGGATAAGGCCAGTACCACGTCATCGCGGGTGATCATGCCCATGTCACCGTGGCTCGCTTCAGCTGGGTGCACAAAAAACGCAGTGGTGCCTGTGCTGGCCAATGTGGCGGCAATCTTGTTGCCGACGTGGCCGGATTTGCCCATGCCGAGTACCACTACACGACCCTTGCTGGCGAGAATCAGCTCGCAGGCGCGCACAAAATCATCATTGATGCGCGCCAGCAGATCCTGAATAGCTTCGAGCTCCAAGCGAATGGTGCGCTGCGCTGACTGAATCAGATCGGTTGATTGGCTCATGACATCTCTGCGGTGAACAGGCTAAAAGCTGGGGATTATAACGAGAAAGGTGTGCCTGCCCAGTATTTCGAGTGGTTCGTGGCAGGTTGTAGTTGTGCGGTGCTTATCTTCAGCAACACCTTCAGTCTTGGGCGGTCAGTGCCGCAGTGGTATAGTTCGCGGCCATTTTCGGTACGTTCGACGATCTGTAGTGCCCTTTGTTCAGGGCGATACGTCAGTCAGGCAAGCGTTGAGCAAGGAGTCCAGATGAGCGCCGAGAACCCGTATGCGGTTGAGCTGAAGAACGTCAGCTTCAAGCGTGGCGAGCGGGATATTTTCAAAAACATCGATATCCAGATTCCCCGTGGCAAAGTCACAGGGATCATGGGGCCGTCTGGCTGTGGCAAAACCACGCTGTTGCGCTTGATCGCGGCTGAACTCAAGCCGAGTCAGGGTGAAGTTTGGGTCAATGGGCTGAACTTGCCGACGCTGTCGCGCAGTGAGCTGTTCGACATGCGCAAACAGATGGGCGTGCTGTTCCAGAGTGGTGCGCTGTTTACAGACCTGGACGTGTTCGAGAACGTTGCCTTCCCCCTGCGCGTGCACACCAAACTCCCTGAAGAGATGATTCGTGACATTGTCCTGATGAAGTTGCAGGCGGTGGGCCTTCGTGGTGCGCTGGAGTTGATGCCGGATGAGCTCTCGGGCGGCATGAAGCGTCGTGTGGCATTGGCTCGAGCGATTGCCCTGGACCCACAAATACTGATGTATGACGAGCCTTTCGTCGGCCAGGACCCGATTGCCATGGGGGTTCTGGTGCGACTGATTCGCCTGCTGAGCGATGCGTTAGCGATCACCAGCATTGTGGTGTCTCATGACCTGGCGGAAACCGCCAGTATTGCCGACTACATCTATATCGTGGGGGACACCCAGGTGCTGGGGCAGGGCACTCCGGCTGAGTTGATGGCGTCGGATAACCCGCGCGTGCGTCAGTTTATGCAGGGCATCCCCGATGGCCCGGTACCGTTTCACTTTCCGGCGGCCAATTACCGCGACGATCTTCTGGGGGGGCGCTGATGCGCAAGACATCTGTGCTCGAGCGGGTGCGCCTGTTCGGTCGCGCCGGTATTGATGTGGTGGCCACGCTGGGGCGCTCGGTGCTGTTTTTGCTGCGTGCGCTGTTGGGGCGTGGCTCAACCGGAAACAGTTTTCAGCTACTAATCAAGCAGCTGTATTCGGTTGGGGTGATGTCCCTGGCCATCATTGTCGTGTCCGGCATCTTTATCGGCATGGTGCTGTCGCTGCAGGGCTTTAGCATTCTGGCCAAATACGGTTCCGAGCAGGCGGTGGGGCAAATGGTCGCCCTCACACTGCTGCGCGAATTGGGGCCAGTGGTTACTGCTTTGCTGTTTGCCGGCCGCGCCGGTTCGGCGTTGACTGCGGAAATCGGCAATATGAAATCCACCGAGCAGCTGTCGAGCCTGGCGATGATCGGCGTTGACCCGCTCAAATATATTGTCGCGCCGCGGCTTTGGGCCGGTTTTATTTCGATGCCGCTGCTGGCGATGATCTTCAGTGTGGTCGGTATCTGGGGCGGTGCGATGGTCGCCGTCGACTGGCTGGGGGTTTATGAAGGTTCGTTCTGGGCCAACATGCAAAGCAGTGTTTCATTCCGTGAAGATGTGCTCAATGGTGTGATCAAGAGTGTGGTCTTTGCGTTTGTTGTGACCTGGATTGCCGTGTTTCAGGGCTATGACTGTGAGCCGACTTCGGAAGGGATTAGTCGTGCCACCACGAAAACCGTGGTGTACGCCTCGCTCGCCGTGCTGGGGCTGGACTTTATTCTGACTGCTTTGATGTTTGGAGATTTCTGATGCAGAACCGCACGCTGGAAGTGGGTGTCGGCTTGTTCATGTTGGCTGGGTTGTTGGCCTTGTTGCTGCTGGCCTTGCGCGTGAGCGGCCTGACTGTTGGCAGCAGTGAAAATACCTACAAGGTGTATGCGCACTTTGAGAATATCGTGGGGTTGACGGTCAGATCGAAAGTGACCATGGCCGGCGTGACGATTGGTAAGGTCACCGCCATTGATCTGGACCGCAACAGCTACATGGGGCGCGTCACCATGGTGTTGGATGATGCCGTGGATAACTTGCCGGCAGACTCTACCGCCTCGATTCTGACCGCGGGCTTGTTGGGCGAGAAATACATTGGGATTAGCGTGGGCGGCGAAGAAGAGGTGCTGCGTGATGGCA
Source organism: Pseudomonas sp. WS 5011 (assembly GCF_012985775.1). Taxonomy (NCBI): domain Bacteria; kingdom Pseudomonadati; phylum Pseudomonadota; class Gammaproteobacteria; order Pseudomonadales; family Pseudomonadaceae; genus Pseudomonas; species Pseudomonas sp. WS 5011. Next base: position 157,736 of record NZ_JAAQXA010000006.1, on the reverse strand, counting down.
GCACCATTCACGACACGCAGTCGTCGTTGGTGCTGGAAGACCTGATTGGTAAGTTTTTGCTGAATTCGGTCAACAAAGACCAGGCAAATTAAGAGGGGTGCTGACTATGTTCAAAACGCTGCGTAACGGTTTGTTTATCTGTCTGGCCGCTATCTCATTCCAGGCGTTGGCAGCTCCAGCCGCTCATGAAGTGGTGCAGCAGACCACCACCACGCTGCTAGCCGACCTCAAGGCCAACAAAGAGCAGTACCGTACCGATCCGGGTGCGTTTTACAACGCCCTGAACAGCATTCTTGGCCCGGTGGTGGATGTTGACGGGATTTCTCGTGGTGTGATGACCGTGCGTTACTCGCGACAGGCTTCGCCTGAGCAGATGCAGCGCTTTCAGGAGAACTTCAAGCGCAGCTTGATGCAGTTCTATGGCAATGCCTTGCTCGAATACAACAACCAGGATATCCGCGTGCTGCCAGTCAGCGGCCAGCAGGACCCTGAGCGCACCTCGGTAAACATGGAAATCAAGGACGGCAAGGGCGTGGTTTACCCGCTGTCTTACACCATGGTCAGCCTCGATGGCACCTGGAAGATGCGCAACGTGGTGATCAACGGCATTAACGTCGGTAAGTTATTCCGTGATCAGTTCGCCCAGGCCATGCAAGACAATCGCAATGACCTGGACAGGGTCATCGACAACTGGACCGAGACCGTTGCCAAAGCCCGCCAAGGGGCCAATGCATCGTGAGTCAAGCCAGTATCCGTGAGGCGTCGCCTGGCGTTTTTAGCCTGGCCGGCATACTCGATTACCTCAGCGCGCCGGCGCTGCGTGAGCAAGGTGCGCGCCTGCTCAAGGTCAGTCCGGCTGCGGCATGTGTGATTGATTGCGCGGGTGTGGAGAAATCCAGTAGCGTCGGGCTGTCGCTGTTGTTGGCGTTTATGCGTGATGCCAGTGCGGCCGGCAAGACCCTCAGCGTGAGTAATCTGCCCAAGGACATGCGCGAGATCGCTGGCGTTTGCGGTTTGCTGGAGATTCTTCCGCTGCAAGCCTGATCAAGGCTTCGGTCGGCTGGCAGTAATGCGGGGTTCGCAGGCGGGGGGCTTTTTTGTATGATGCTCGACCCGCGAGCGTCTGCTCGGCAGTCGTTAATTTATGCGTTGATCGAGGTTGAGCATGCAGGCCTTAGAAGTAAAGAGTCTCCTTGAGGCTAAATTGCCGGATACCCAGGTGGAAGTTGAAGGCGAAGGCTGCAACTTTCAGCTGAACCTGATCAGTGACGAATTGGCCGCCATTAGTCCGGTCAAACGCCAGCAGCAGATCTACGCTCACCTCAATGCCTGGATCGCCGATGGCAGCATTCACGCCGTGAGTATGAAATTCTTCAGCCGTGCCGATTGGGCCGCGCGCTCCTAAACCGAGAGAATCATGGACAAACTGATTATTACCGGCGGTGTGCGCCTTGATGGCGAAATCCGCATTTCCGGGGCGAAGAACTCTGCCCTGCCGATTCTCGCCGCCACCCTGCTCGGTGACGCACCCGTCACCATCTGCAACCTGCCGCACCTGCACGATATCACCACCATGATCGAGCTGTTCGGTCGCATGGGTATCGAGCCGATCATCGACGAGAAGCTCAGCGTGGAAGTCGATGCGCGGGCGATCAAGACTCTGGTTGCGCCCTATGAGCTGGTGAAAACCATGCGCGCCTCGATCCTGGTGCTCGGCCCGATGGTCGCGCGCTTCGGTTATGCCGAAGTGGCCCTGCCAGGTGGCTGCGCCATCGGCTCGCGTCCGGTTGATCTGCACATCCGTGGCCTCGAAGCCATGGGCGCGATCATCGATGTCGAAGCCGGTTACATCAAGGCCAAGGCCCCGGAAGGCGGTCTGCGTGGCGCGCACTTCTTCTTCGATACCGTCAGTGTGACCGGTACTGAAAACATCATGATGGCCGCGACTCTGGCCAAAGGCCGTAGCGTGCTGGAAAACGCCGCGCGCGAGCCGGAAGTGGTCGACCTGGCCAACTGCCTGATCGCCATGGGCGCGAAAATCAGCGGTGCTGGTACTGACACCATCACCATCGATGGCGTCGAGCGTCTGCATGGCGCGCGCTTCAGCGTGATGCCTGACCGTATCGAAACCGGCACCTACCTGGTGGCTGCAGCTGTTACGGGCGGCCGGGTCAAGGTCAAAGACACCGATCCGACCACCCTGGAAGCGGTGCTGTCCAAGCTGCAGGAAGCCGGTGCGGAAATCACCTGTGGCAACGATTGGATCGAGCTGAACATGCACGGCAAGCGGCCGAAAGCCGTTAACCTGCGTACCGCTCCGTACCCGGCGTTCCCCACCGATATGCAGGCGCAGTTTATTGCCCTCAATGCAATTGCCGAGGGCACCGGCACGGTGATCGAAACCGTGTTCGAAAACCGCTTTATGCACGTGCATGAAATGATCCGCATGGGCGCGCAGATCCAGGTCGAGGGCAACACCGCCATCGTCACTGGGGTCGAGAAGCTCAAGGGCGCGCCCGTCATGGCCACCGACCTGCGAGCGTCGGCCAGCCTGGTGATCTCGGCACTGGTCGCCGAAGGTGACACCCTGATCGACCGCATTTACCACATCGACCGTGGTTACGAGTGCATCGAAGAGAAATTGCAGTTGCTGGGGGCGAAGATTCGCCGCGTGCCGGGCTAAGACCATGCTGACGATTGCCCTTTCCAAAGGCCGGATTCTCGATGACACCCTGCCGCTGCTGGCAGCGGCGGGCATTGAGCCGACCGAGAACCCGGATAAAAGTCGCAAGCTGATCATCCCGACCACTCTGGATGATGTGCGCCTGCTAATCGTGCGTGCCACTGACGTGCCGACTTATGTCGAACACGGCGCGGCCGATCTCGGTGTGGCTGGTAAAGATGTGCTGATGGAATACGGCGGCCAGGGCTTGTATGAGCCGCTGGATCTGCGCATTGCCCAATGCAAGCTGATGACCGCCGGTGCTGTTGGTGCACCTGAGCCGAAAGGCCGTCTGCGGGTGGCCACCAAGTTCGTCAACGTGGCCAAGCGGTATTACGCCGAGCAGGGCCGTCAGGTCGACATCATCAAGCTGTATGGCTCGATGGAGTTGGCACCGCTGGTGGGGTTGGCTGACAAGATCATTGACGTGGTTGACACCGGTAACACCCTACGCGCCAATGGCCTGGAAGCTCAGGAGCTGATTGCCATGATTAGCTCGCGGCTGATCGTCAACAAGGCGTCGATGAAGATGCAGCATGCGCGCATTCAGGCGTTGATCGACACCCTGCGCGATGCAGTTGAAGCGCGACACCCCCGCTAATACCCTCAACGCGGCATTACGCCGCGTCTGCCTATCCGTGTCATAGCCAATTATCTCGGGCGTCCATACGGTGGGCTTGGTAGCCTAGCGACGCCCGAGCATTTGCCAATTTAAGAGGCCCGCTATGACCGCTCCTATCGCTATTCGCCGACTCAATGCCGCTGACCAGGACTTTGCCCAGCATCTGGATCATCTGCTGAGCTGGGAAAGTGTCTCGGACGACGCGGTCAACCAGCGCGTGCTGGACATCATCAAAGCCGTGCGTGAGCGCGGCGATGCGGCGCTGGTCGAGTTCACCAAGCAGTTCGATGGCCTGGATGTTGCGTCCATGGCGGATTTGATTCTGCCGCGCGAGCGTCTGGAACTGGCCCTGACCCGCATCACCCCTGAGCAGCGCAGTGCCCTGGAAAAAGCCGCCGAGCGTGTGCGCAGCTACCACGAGCGGCAGAAACAGGATTCCTGGACCTACACCGAAGCCGACGGCACGGTGTTGGGGCAGAAGGTTACCCCGTTGGACCGCGCCGGTCTGTACGTGCCGGGTGGCAAAGCATCCTATCCGTCTTCGGTGCTGATGAACGCCATCCCGGCCAAGGTCGCTGGCGTGCCGGAAGTAGTGATGGTGGTGCCGACCCCGCGTGGCGAGATCAATGAAATCGTTCTCGCCGCGGCCTGTATTGCCGGCGTCGACCGGGTGTTCACCATCGGCGGTGCGCAAGCCGTCGCAGCGTTGGCCTATGGCACCGAAAGCGTGCCGCCGGTGGACAAGATTGTCGGCCCGGGCAATATCTACGTCGCCACGGCTAAGCGTCATGTGTTCGGCAAGGTCGGTATCGACATGATCGCCGGGCCGTCGGAAATTCTGGTGGTGTGTGACGGCCAGACCGATCCGGACTGGATCGCCATGGACCTGTTCTCCCAGGCCGAGCACGACGAAGACGCCCAGTCGATCCTGGTCAGCCCGGATGCCGCCTTCCTTGATCGCGTCGCCGAAAGCATTGCCAAGCTGCTGCCGACCCTGGAGCGCGAGACGATTGCGCGCACCTCACTGGAAGGCCGTGGTGCGCTGATTCAGGTGGCCGACATGGCTCAGGCCATTGAAGTGGCTAACCGTATCGCGCCGGAGCATTTGGAGCTGTCGGTGGAAACCCCGGAAGAGTACCTGCCACTGATTCGTCATGCTGGTGCGATCTTTATGGGCCGTTACACCGCTGAAGCCCTTGGCGATTACTGCGCAGGGCCCAACCATGTGCTGCCGACCTCCGGTACCGCGCGTTATTCCTCGCCGCTGGGGGTGTATGACTTCCAGAAACGCTCGTCGATCATTCACTGTTCGGCTGAAGGTGCGTCGGAGCTGGGCAAGGTGGCCAGTGTGCTGGCCCGTGGCGAGTCGCTGACCGCCCACGCCCGTAGCGCCGAATACCGCATAAAGAACTGAATTTCAGGGCGCGCGGAGGCGCGCCTCACCCCAGAATTGAATTCGAGGAGAGAAGGGCAGATGAGCAAATTCTGGAGCCCCTTCGTCAAAGACCTGGTGCCTTATGTGCCAGGTGAACAGCCGAAGCTGGCCAAGCTGGTCAAACTAAACACCAACGAAAACCCCTATGGTCCGTCGCCCAAGGCCATCGCCGCCATGCAGGCCGAGGTCAATGACAACCTGCGCCTGTACCCGGACCCGAACAGCGACCGCCTGAAACAGGCGGTGGCTGACTATTACGGCGTGCAGACCGCTCAGGTATTTGTCGGTAACGGTTCCGACGAGGTGCTGGCGCACGCCTTCCACGGCCTGTTCCAGCATGGCCAGCCGCTGCTTTTCCCGGATATCAGCTACAGCTTCTACCCGGTGTACTGCGGCCTGTATGGCATCGACTTTGTGCAGGTGCCGCTGGATGAGCAGTTCCAGATTCGCGTTGAGGATTACGTGCGGCCCAACGGCGGCATTATCTTCCCCAACCCCAATGCGCCGACTGGCTGCGGGCTGGCCCTGGAGGCGATCGAGCGTTTGCTCAAGGCCAACCCTGATACCGTGGTGTTGGTGGATGAAGCCTATATCGACTTCGGCGGTGAAACGGCGATCAGTCTGGTGGACAAGTACCCGAACCTGCTGGTCAGCCAGACCTTGTCTAAGTCGCGCTCGTTGGCCGGATTGCGGGTCGGCATTGCGGTGGGGCATCCGGACCTGATCGAAGCGCTGGAGCGGATCAAGAACAGCTTTAACTCCTACCCGTTGGACCGTATGGCGATTGCCGGCGCGGCGGCGGCATTTGAGGACAAGGTTTACTTCGAGCAGACCTGCCAGCGGGTGATCGAAAGCCGTGAGGTTGTGGTGGCTGGGCTAGAAAAGCTCGGCTTTGAGGTGCTGCCATCACAGGCGAACTTCGTGTTTGCCCGCCATCCGGGTAAGGATGCCGCAGCCCTGGCCGCTGGCCTGCGTGAGCAGGGGGTGATCGTGCGTCACTTCAAGCAGCAGCGCATTGCCCAGTTCCTGCGTATCACCATCGGCACACAGGAGCAGAACCAGGCACTGCTGGACGCGCTGCAAGGCCTTTAACTGGATGTCGTAAAAAAGCCGGAGCACTGCTCCGGCTTTTTGTTATCAGCGAAGCCTTACTCGTGGTGCGCTGCACCGAGGAAGGTCAGCGAGGTAAACAGACCGCGCGTCTCGATGTCCTTGTCGCCTTTGACTGGCAGGTCGATGGACGCGCTGATGATGTTCAGCCCTTCGTTGCGCACCAGTACCTGGGCGCGGCCGTCGGCATCGGTGGTGGCGCTGACCTGGTGCGGCGCGCCACGGTAGTCACCGATCAGCTCGACCCCCGCTGCTGGTTTGTCATCTACCAGTACCCGCACGGCCAGCGGCTTACCGGGGCCGACCTTGAGTGGGTCGACTTCCGGCAGGATAACCATCTTCAATTGATCCAGCTTCGGCAACGTGGCGCCTTCCTGGTAAATCGCCAGGCTGTACTTGAAGGTGTGCAGCGACTCGGTCGAGTTCGGCACTTTGCTGCGGCCCTGGTTGATCCACTGTTTGTCCGGGGTCAGTGACCAGGCGCCGTTATCCAGGGCTACGCCGAGCACCGCCGGGGTTTTCAGCGGTTGCAGACGGGCGTGATCCTCCAGGCGCTGGACGGTCACCGGAATCATCTTACCGGCGGCGTCATAGGCCCAGGCGCCGCTGATTTTCTCGGCCTTGAAAGCGTTGTCCTCGGCACCGTGACCGTAGATGGTTTCGATATGGCCGCGGCGCTGTTCGGTCCACAGGCCGTGGGCCTGGACTTGCCCGGCGAGCAGGGCGGCGAACAGCGCAGTGAGCATGGCGGGTTTGGCAGTACGCATACTGAGGTTCCTTGAGTGGTGGGTCAGAGATTGAGGGTCAGGCTGAGGCTGAGGTTGCGAGGGTCGCCGGGCATGACCCAGACGCTGTTGAAAGCGCGCTCGTAGTACTCGCGGTCGAACAGGTTGTTGAGGTTCAGGCCGATGCTCAGGTCTTCATTGGCCTGGTAGCGCGCGAGCAGGTCGACGGTGCTGTAGGCCGGCAATTCGAAGTCGCTGCCGGCTTGCCCCGAGCGATCCCCTACATAGTTGAGTGCGGCGCCGATATCCGAGCCGCGCAGGCGGCCTTCCTGAAACTGGTAGACGGTCAGCAGGCTACCGCTGTGGCGGGCGACGCCGAGCAGCTTGCTGCCGACCGGCAGGCTGTTGTCTTCGGTGACTTCGGCATCGATAAAGGCGTAGGCGCCAATGATGCGCACGGCATCGCTGAGCTGGCCGCTGAACTGCATATCCAGGCCCTGGCTGCGCGCTTTGCCGGCCGCGATGCTGTCGCCGGGGTTGGCCGGGTCGGCGGTCAGCACGTTTTCCTTGTCGATATGAAACAGCGCGATGGTCGCGCCCATGCGGCTGTCGAGCAGGTCGAGCTTCAGCCCGGTTTCATAGCCCAGGCCCTTCTCCGGTTTGAATACCGTGCCCTGGCTGCTGATGCTGTTGGGCTTGAACGAGGTGGAGGCGTTGGCGAACACCCCGATTTGCGGCGTCAGTTGATAGAGCAGCCCTGTGCGCGCGGTGGCGACATCCTTGTTCTGCTCATTGCTGACCCGGGTGCTGCGGTTCAGCGCGGTCTGTTCGAAGCGTTCGAAGCGCGCGCCGATCAGGCCACTCAGGCGTTCGCTGAAGCTGATCTGATCCTGCAGGTTGAGGGCAAAGCTCTCGGTATGCTCGAAGAAGTCGTTGGGATTGACGATGGCCGGCTTGGCCTGGCCGTACTGGGGTTGGTAGATGTTCTGGCCGTAGCCCAGTGTGGTCGCGCTTTGCGGGTACTTCTGGCTGTTGCGGTAGTTTTCGTACTCCAGGCCGGCGAGGGTCTGGTGCTGCCAGCTGCCGAGGTTGAAGCTGCCATGCAGTTCGGCTTGGGTGATGCTGTCGTTCCATTCGAAGCTGCGCTGGCGATAGAAACGCGTCACGGTGTCGCCAACCAGGCGTGACGGCTCGGAGCTATTGCCTTGGAGGCGACCTTGGGCGTAGTGGTTGGCCAGGCGCAGCTTCCAGCTGTCATTGAGGTAATGCTCAAGGCTGACCTGCAGCATCTGGTTGTCGTTGCGGATGCTGCCGTCGTTCGGTTCGCCCATAAACGTGGAGTCTTTCACCGCGCCCATGCGGTTGTTCACCGCCGGGATACCACGGTCGAACACCGACTCGGTGCGGGTGAATTCGCTCTCGATCAGCAGCAGGGTGTCGGGGTTCAGCTGCCAACTCAGCGACGGGCTGACGATCTGCCGTTCGCTGCCGACATGGTCGCGAAAGCTCTGATTGTCCTCGACCGCCAGGTTGACCCGCGATAGCAGGGTGGCGTCGTCATTCAGCGGGGTGTTGACATCCAGGCTGCTGCGGTAGCGGTCCCAGCTCCCGGCGCTGGCCTTGAGTTGGCTGAAAGCCTCGGCCTGCGGTTTCTTGCTGACGATATTGATCATGCCGCCCGGGTCGCCACGGCCATACAGGCTGGCAGCCGGGCCTTTGAGTACTTCGATGCGCTCAATGCCGGAGGCGTCCGGCGAACTGTAGCTGCCACGGTTGATGGCGAAGCCGTTTTTGTACAACTCGCCGGTGGTGAAGCCGCGCACGCTGTAATTGAGGAAGGTCAGGCCGCCGAAGTTGTTTTGCCTGGACACGCCGCCAGCGAAGTCCAGGGCGCGGTCGATGCGCGAGGTACCCAGGTCATTGAGCACCTGGGCGGGTACCACATTGATGCTCTGGGCAATCTGGGCAATCGGCGTATCGGTACGCGTCGCGCTGGCCGAACGGGTGGCGCGGTAACCCTGAACTGGGCCATCTGCTTGTTCCTGGCGGGCGGTGACGGTGGTGGCAGAAAGCTCAACGGGGTTTTCTGCTGCTGCAGCAAAGGTGCTGGGAAGCAGCAGGCTGGCGAGTAAGGCGTGGGCGGCGCGCAAGGGGAGACATCCTTCTTTTATATTTAATGTAATAACATAACATTAAAATTGAGAAGAGTTATCGCTTGCGTTGCGCAAAGTTAAAAAGGATGAGGGTTAGCTGCCGTTGACGGGCGGTCTTACACCGATCTCAGCGGTCAGTTTCAGGGGCTTGCCGTTGCGCAGGATGTCGATGCTGATCTTCTCACCCGGCTTGGCACGCGCCACCTGGTTCATCGAGCGTCGGCCATCGCCGGCGGCTTCACCATCGATGCTGAGGATCAGATCGCCTGGCTGCAGGCCGGCCTTCTGCGCGGGGCCGTCGCGGTAAATACCGGCCACGACGATCCCAGGGCGACCGTCCATGCCGAAGGATTCCGCCAGCTCTGGGGTCAACGGTTGTACTTCGATGCCTAGCCAGCCGCGAATCACCTGGCCGTGCTCAATAATCGCCTGCATCACATCCATCGCTAGTTTGACCGGGATGGCAAAGCCGATGCCTTGTGAGCCGCCGGACTTGGAGAAAATCGCGGTATTGATACCCACCAGGTTGCCGTAGGCATCCACCAGGGCGCCGCCGGAGTTGCCGGGGTTGATCGCTGCGTCGGTCTGGATAAAGTCTTCGTAGGTGTTGAGGCCCAGCTGGTTGCGCCCGGTGGCGCTGATGATGCCCATGGTCACGGTTTGGCCAACGCCGAACGGGTTGCCGATGGCCAGGCTGACGTCGCCAATACGGATATTGTCTGAGCGACCGAGGGTGATAAACGGCAGGTCCTGCAGGTCGATTTTCAGCACCGCGAGGTCAGTTTCCGGGTCGCTGCCAATGATGCGAGCCAGGGGCTCGCGGCCATCTTTCAGGGCCACGACGATCTGATCAGCACCCGCGACCACATGGTTGTTGGTCAGCAGGTAGCCTTCCGGGCTCATGATTACTGCCGAGCCGAGGCTCGACTCCATGCGCCGTTGCTTGGGCAGGTTATCGCCGAAGAACTTGCGAAACTGCGGGTCCTCGAACAATGGATGCGCAGGTTTGTTGACGAACTTGGTGGTGTACAGGTTGGCGACGGCCGGCGAGGCCAGATTCACCGCGTCGGCATAGGACACCGGACCTTCCTGCATACGGCTGTAGAACGGCGCCTGGCGCACGTGCACGTCCTGCCCCGGCAAGCCGACCCACTGGGGGAAATACTGCATGATCAGCAGTGCTGACAGCACACCGACCAAAAGGGGCCAGCCGAGGAAACGCAGGGCCTTGAACATCGATCCAATCCTGAGGGTTGCCGGGGGCGGATGCGCCCCTTAAGGTGCGCCATTATAGAGAGGTGGCTGCGAATAAAGCAGCGCCTGCACACCTGTTGATAAGGAAACCCTATGGCCATTGCCCTAGCTGCCCTAGTGGAAGAAGCCGACCGCTACCTGAATGCCGCGCGCATCAGTGATTACTGTCCCAATGGTCTGCAGGTCGAGGGCCGGCCGCAGGTTCGGCGTATCGTCAGTGGCGTGACCGCCAGTCAGGCGCTGATAGAGGCTGCCGTTGAAGCCGACGCCGATGTGCTGCTGGTGCATCACGGTTACTTCTGGAAGGGTGAGAATCCCTGCATTACCGGGATGAAGCGCCGCCGTTTGCAGACCTTGCTGGCCAACGACATCAGTCTGCTGGCCTATCACCTGCCACTGGATGTGCACCCCGACGTTGGCAACAACGTGCAACTGGCCGCTCAGCTGGGTATTACCGTGGAAGGCCCGGTGGAGCCAGAAAATCCGCGCACCGTCGGTCTAATTGGCTCGCTGGCCGAGGCCATGAGCCCGCGCGATTTCGCCCGCCATGTGCATCAGGTGCTTGGCCGCGAACCACTGCTGGTCGAAGGTGACGAGATGATTCGTCGAGTCGGTTGGTGCACCGGTGGCGGTCAGGGTTATATCGACCAGGCGATTGCTGCCGGGGTCGATCTGTACCTGACCGGCGAAGCCTCCGAGCAGACCTTCCACAGCGCCCGGGAAAATGGCATCAGCTTTATCGCCGCCGGCCATCACGCCACCGAGCGTTACGGTGTGCAGGCGCTGGGTGATTATCTGGCGTGGCGCTTTGCTATTGAGCATCTGTTTATTGATTGCCCAAACCCAGTATGAGGCGCAATTACCGCCTTCCCGGCAGGTATAAAGCTAGATCGTTTCGATCTAACTGGGCTCCTGATTAGAAGTGGGTGCTGTGCTAGAGTGCGCCCTCGTCCACGGCCCGCCGGCCCAAACACATCGCATTTCGTGAGTAGCCATGCTCGATAAACTGACCCACCTGAAACAGCTGGAGGCGGAAAGTATCCACATCATTCGTGAAGTGGCCGCCGAATTCGACAACCCGGTAATGCTCTATTCCATCGGTAAAGACTCCGCCGTGATGCTGCACCTGGCACGAAAGGCGTTCTTTCCTGGGAAGCTGCCGTTCCCGGTGATGCACGTCGACACGCGCTGGAAGTTTCAGGAGATGTACAGCTTCCGCGAGAAGATGGTCAACGAGTACGGCCTAGACCTGATCACCCACATCAACCCCGATGGTGTGGCGCAGGACATGAACCCCTTCACCTACGGCAGTGCCAAGCACACCGATGTGATGAAGACCGAAGGCCTCAAGCAGGCGCTGGACAAGTACGGCTTTGACGCCGCCTTCGGTGGCGCGCGCCGCGACGAAGAGAAATCCCGCGCTAAAGAGCGCGTGTACTCCTTCCGCGACAGCAAGCATCGTTGGGACCCGAAGAACCAGCGTCCCGAGCTGTGGAATGTGTACAACGGCAACGTCAAGAAGGGCGAGTCAATCCGTGTGTTCCCGCTGTCCAACTGGACCGAGCTGGACATCTGGCAGTACATCTACCTGGAACAGATCCCGATCGTGCCGCTGTACTTCGCCGCCGAGCGTGAAGTGATCGAAAAGAATGGCACACTGATCATGATCGACGACGATCGCATCCTCGAGCACCTCTCGGATGAAGAGAAAGCGCGTATCACTAAGAAGATGGTGCGTTTCCGCACCCTCGGCTGCTACCCGCTGACCGGCGCGGTGGAATCCACGGCCACCAGCCTCACTGACATCATTCAGGAAATGCTCCTGACCCGTACTTCCGAGCGCCAGGGCCGCGTCATCGACCACGATGCTGCCGGTTCCATGGAAGAGAAAAAACGTCAGGGGTACTTTTAATATGTCGCACCAATCCGATCTGATCAGCGAAGACATCCTCGCTTACCTGGCCCAGCACGAGCGCAAAGAACTGCTGCGCTTCCTTACCTGCGGCAACGTCGACGACGGCAAGAGCACCCTGATTGGCCGCCTGCTGCACGACTCGAAGATGATCTATGAAGACCATCTGGAAGCCATCACCCGTGACTCGAAGAAGTCCGGCACCACTGGCGAAGAAGTCGATCTGGCATTGCTGGTCGACGGCCTGCAGGCCGAGCGCGAGCAGGGCATCACCATCGACGTGGCCTACCGCTATTTCAGCACCGCCAAGCGCAAATTCATCATCGCCGACACCCCCGGCCATGAGCAGTACACCCGCAACATGGCCACTGGTGCCTCCACCTGCGACCTGGCGATCATCCTGATCGACGCGCGCTACGGTGTGCAGACCCAGACCAAGCGTCATAGCTTTATCGCCAGCCTGCTGGGCATCAAGCACATCGTTGTGGCCATCAACAAGATGGACCTCAAGGGCTTCGATCAAGGCGTATTCGAGCAGATCAAGGCCGATTACCTGAAGTTCGCCGAAGGTATTGCGCTCAAGCCAAGCTCGCTGCACTTCGTGCCGATGTCGGCGCTGAAGGGCGACAACGTGGTGAACAAGAGCGAGCAGTCGCCTTGGTACACCGGCCAGTCGCTGATGGAAATTCTCGAAACCGTGGAAGTGGCGGGCGATCGCAATTTCGACGATCTGCGCTTCCCGGTGCAGTACGTCAATCGTCCGAACCTGAACTTCCGCGGTTTCGCCGGCACCCTGGCCAGCGGCATCGTGCGCAAGGGCGACGAAATCATCGCGCTGCCGTCGGGTAAGGGCAGCAAGGTCAAATCCATCGTCACCTTTGAAGGTGAGCTGGAGCAGGCCGGTCCAGGTCAGGCGATCACCATCACCCTGGAAGATGAAATCGACGTCTCCCGTGGCGACATGCTGGTGCATGCCGACAACCGCCCGCAGGTAGTCGACAGCTTCGACGCCATGCTGGTGTGGATGGCCGAAGAGCCGATGCTGCCGGGCAAGAAATACGACATCAAACGCGCCACCAGCTACGTGCCGGGTTCGATCGCCAGCATCACCCACCGGGTCGATGTGAATACCTTGGAAGAGGGCGCGGCGAGCAGCCTGCAGCTCAACGAAATTGGCCAGGTGCGCATCGCCCTGGATGCACCGATCGCGCTGGACGGCTATGCGCATAACCGCACTACCGGCTCGTTTATCGTCATCGACCGCCTGACTAACGGCACCGTCGGTGCCGGTATGATCATCGCCGAACCGGTCGGTGCCGGCGGCAGCACTCATCACGGTGAGCTGGCGCATGTGTCCACCGAAGAGCGTGCCACGCGCTTCGGCCAGCAGCCGGCCACCGTGCTGTTCAGCGGCCTGTCCGGCGCGGGCAAGAGCACCTTGGCCTACGCCGTAGAGCGCAAGCTGTTCGACATGGGTCGCGCGGTTTATGTGCTGGATGGCCAGAATCTGCGCCATGACCTGAACAAAGGTCTGCCGCAGGATCGTGCCGGGCGCACCGAGAACTGGCGCCGTGCCGCGCACGTGGCGCGTCAGTTCAACGAAGCCGGTCTGCTAACCCTGGCCGCCTTTGTGGCGCCGGATGCCGAAGGCCGCGAGCAGGCCAAAGCATTGATCGGTGCAGAGCGCCTGATCACTGTCTATGTGCAGGCGTCTCCGCAGGTCTGCGCTGAGCGTGATCCGCAGGGCTTGTACGCGGCGGGTGGTGACAATATCCCGGGTGAATCCTTCCCCTATGACGTGCCGCTGAATGCCGATCTGGTGATCGATACGCAGTCGCTGTCGGTGGAAGAGGGCGTCAAGCAGTTGTTGGCTCTGCTGCGTGAGCGCGGCGCCATCTAAATCTGCTGCACATTAAAAAGCCCCGTCTAATGCGGGGCTTTTTATTGCCTATTCGGTCGCCGAAACGACCGACTCAGCGGCGTTTACTTGTTCTTCAAACCGTAGCTTTCGTCGAGCATGCCTGGCACATCGGCGCTTTTCGGCGCGTAGTCCTTTGGCATTTCATGATGGAGCGGTGCCTTGATACGCTCGCGCTTTTCACTGCTTTCATCGGCGTGCAGGGTCGCGAGCAGGCGCTGGCGAGTCAGCTCGTCGAGTGCCAGGCGGTTGGCCCCGTCTGACAGGTGCTGTTGCACGTCCAGTTGAGTTTGGCTGAGCTTTTTCACCAGGTTGGCGGTGGTGTTGAAATGAGTCACCACCTCGCTTTGGTAGGTGTCGAAGCGTTCTTGAATTTCATCCAGCTGACGCTGGGTGCGGCTAGGGGCCGCATTGGGTGCCAGGCGGGCAATCAGGAAGCCAATGGCAATGCCAGCTACCAGGGTAATGGCGGGTAGCAACCAGGCGGTGAGCGTCTGTTCCACGAGTCCTTCCTCTCTAAACGGCTTTGCTTTACGTTAACGGCTCGAACCTGTGCTGTATACCGCAATGCAATGCCGAAACGTTTGCGGTGGTGTGTGTATGGCGCAGGCTGTCAGCTAGACGAGTCGACCCACTGCGAGGTCACGGAGTTCCCTGTTGCTCACCCGCGAAACCCCTCTAATGATTGCCGGCCCCTGCGGCCAACTCGAAGCCCTGTGGCTGGACACCCCCGATGCCCGTGGCGTGGCGCTGATCTGCCACCCCAATCCGGTGCAGGGCGGCACCATGCTCAACAAGGTGGTCTCCACCCTGCAACGCACGGCCCGTGACTGTGGCCTGGCCACGTTGCGTTTCAATTACCGTGGCGTCGGCGCCAGCGCGGGCAGCCACGATATGGCCAGCGGTGAGGTGGATGATGCCGAGGCCGTGGCCAATTGGCTGCGTGCGCAGCATCCCGAATTACCCGTGACCCTGCTGGGTTTTTCCTTTGGTGGCTTTGTCGCTGCTGCGCTCGGTGCACGCCTGGAAGCCAAGGGTGTGACGCTCGACAAGCTGTTTATGGTGGCGCCGGCGGTGCAGCGCCTGAGCGAAGAAACGCCCCCAGCCAGCCATTGCCCGCTGATCCTGATCCAGCCTGAAGACGACGAAGTGATCGACCCTCAGGTGGTGTCCCAGTGGTCGGCGGCACTCGGACGTGCCCATGAGCTGCTGAAAGTGGCAGAATGCGGCCACTTTTTTCACGGCAAGTTAACGGATCTCAAAGATTTGCTGCTGCCGCGACTCTGAACTGATTGAGCCTCAATAAGCGAACGTTATGACCACTCGTATCCTTACCGGCATCACCACCACCGGCACGCCGCACCTCGGCAACTACGCGGGCGCGATTCGCCCGGCCATCGTTGCTAGCCGCGCCGCTGATGCAGATTCGTTCTACTTCCTGGCCGACTACCACGCGCTGATCAAGTGCGATGAGCCTGCGCGGATCCAGCGTTCCCGTCTGGAAATCGCTGCAACCTGGCTAGCCTTGGGGCTGGATACCGACAAGGCCACTTTCTACCGCCAGTCGGATATCCCCGAGATTCCTGAGCTGTGCTGGCTGCTCACCTGCGTTGCCGGCAAGGGCCTGCTTAATCGCGCACACGCCTACAAGGCTTCGGTGGACAAGAACGTCGAGCAAGGCGAAGACCCGGATGCGGGCATCACCATGGGCCTGTTCAGTTACCCGGTGCTGATGGCTGCGGACATTCTGATGTTCAACGCGCACAAGGTGCCGGTCGGCCGCGACCAGATCCAGCACGTGGAAATGGCCCGCGATATCGGTCAGCGCTTCAACCACCTGTTTGGTAATGGCAAGGAACTGTTCACCCTGCCCGAAGCGGTGATCGAGGAAGACGTAGCGACCTTGCCAGGCCTCGATGGGCGCAAGATGAGCAAGAGCTACGACAACACCATCCCGTTGTTCGGCAGTGCCAAGCAGCTCAAGGATGCCGTTGCACGAGTGGTGACCGATTCCAAACTGCCGGGCGAGCCAAAAGACCCGGATAGCTCGCACCTGTTTACCCTCTATCAGGCCTTTGCCGCACCGACCCAGCAGACGGATTTCCGCGCTGCGCTGGAAGGCGGCCTGGCCTGGGGCGAAGCCAAGCAAGCGTTGTGCAACCTGCTGGAAGCCGAGTTGGGCGAGGCTCGCGAGCGCTATCACGCTCTGATCAGCAAACCGGCTGATCTGGAAGATATTCTGCTGGCCGGCGCCGCCAAGGCGCGCAAGACTGCTACACCTTTTCTCGGTGAGTTGCGCGAGGCTGTGGGCCTGCGCTCGTTCCGCAGCCAAACCGTCAATACGGCGGGCGAGAAGAAAAAAGCGGGCAAGAGCGCCCGCTTTGTCAGCTTCCGCGACGATGACGGCAGCTTCCGCTTCCGCCTGCTGGATGCCGCTGGCGAGCAGTTGCTGCTGTCCAAATCGTTTGCCGATGGTAAAGCGGCAGGCATGGCTAATAAGCGTCTGCAATCCGGTGAAGCATTGGATGTGCGCGAGCAAGATGGCGGTTTTGGCGTCTGGTTGGACGATGAGTGCGTGGCGCAAAGCCCTGCATTCGCCGACAGCAGTGCCTGTCAGGCGGCGATTCAGCGCCTGCGTGAGGCGCTAGCACCCGCTGAGTAACGCGCAGGGCGGTGCATTAATCGGATTTCCGTCCAGCAGCCATGCTGGCCGATTGCCAATCAACGGGGGCGTCGCTAAAGTGACGCCCCCGTTTTACTTGCCCGGCTAACGAATTTATGACCCCCCTAGAACGCTACCAGGCTGACCTTAAACGCCCTGATTTCTTTCATGACGCTGCCCAGGAAACTGCGGTGCGTCACCTGCAGCGCCTGTATGACGACCTGATCGCTGCCGACAAGGGCAGCGCCGGCGTCTTCGGCAAACTGTTCGGCAAAAAACCGCAGGGGCCGGTCAAGGGCCTGTACTTCTGGGGTGGCGTGGGTCGCGGCAAAACCTACCTGGTCGATACCTTTTTTGATGCGCTGCCGTTCGAGCGCAAGGTGCGCACGCATTTCCACCGCTTTATGAAGCGCGTGCACGAAGAAATGCGCACCCTCAAGGGCGAGAAGAACCCGCTGATCATTATCGGCAAACGGTTCGCCGATGAGGCACGGGTTATCTGCTTCGACGAATTCTTCGTCAGTGATATTACCGACGCGATGATCCTCGCCACCCTGCTGGAAGAGCTGTTCAAGAACGGCGTCAGCCTGGTTGCCACCTCCAATATCGTGCCGGATGGCCTGTACAAGGACGGCCTGCAGCGCGCGCGTTTCCTGCCGGCCATCGCCCTGCTCAAGCAGCACACCGAGATCGTCAACGTCGACAGCGGTATCGACTACCGTCTGCGTGCGTTGGAGCAAGCCGAGCTGTTCCACTGGCCGCTTGACGCTGCCGCCGAGGAAAGCTTGCAGAAGAGCTTTGTCAGCCTGCTGCCCGAGCACTGCGAGGTGCAGGAAAACGAGCCGCTGATGATCGAGAGCCGCGCCATCGTGGCGCGCAAGGTTGGTGATGACGTGGCCTGGTTCGACTTCCGTGAGCTGTGCGATGGCCCGCGTAGCCAGAACGACTACATCGAACTGGGTAAAATCTTCCATGCGGTGCTGCTGGCCAATGTCGAGCAGATGAGCACCGCGAAGGACGACATGGCCCGGCGCTTTATCAACTTGGTGGACGAGTTCTACGACCGCAACGTCAAGCTGATCATCTCTGCCGAGGTGGAGCTGAAAGACCTCTACACTGGCGGTCGTCTTACCTTCGAGTTCCAGCGCACGCTGAGTCGTCTGCTGGAAATGCAATCCCACGAGTTTCTCGCGCGGCCGCACAAGCCCTAACTCAACACGCGTACGCTCGTACCTTAAAGCCCGGATCATTCCGGGCTTTGTAGTTGATGGCCCGGTGAAGACAGCCAGGCCGTCTGCGCCCAAGCAGGATAAACTCTGCGCCATCGACTTATTTCAGCGGTTAGCCCTATGACGTTTGCCTCCCTCGGCCTGATCGAGCCTCTGCTACGCACCCTCGACAGCCTCGATTACAAAACCCCCACGGCCGTGCAGGCTCAGGCCATCGTGCCGGTTCTGCAGGGACGCGACCTGATGGCCGCCGCGCAGACTGGTACCGGCAAGACTGCCGGCTTTGCCCTGCCGGTGTTGCAGCGGTTGATGATGGAAGGGCCGCAGGTGGCGAGTAATTCGGTGCGTGCGCTGGTGCTGGTGCCGACCCGTGAGCTGGCCGAGCAGGTGCTGCAGAGTTTTCTCACCTACGGTCAGCACCTGCCGCTGCGCAGCTACGCGGTGTATGGCGGGGTCAGCATCAACCCGCAGATGATGAAGCTGCGCAAAGGCGTGGACGTGCTGGTGGCCACCCCAGGCCGCTTGCTCGACCTGTTTCGACAGAACGCAGTGAAGTTCAATCAGGTGCAAACCCTGGTGCTGGATGAAGCCGACCGCATGCTCGACCTGGGGTTTGCCAACGAGTTGGAGAGTGTGTTCCGCGCACTGCCGAAAAAGCGCCAGACCCTGCTGTTCTCCGCCACCTTCTCCGAAGCGATTCGGACCATGGCCGGCGAGATGCTGAATGACCCGCTGAGCATCGAAGTCAGCCCGCGCAACGCCGCCGCCAAATCGGTCAAACAGTGGCTGATCCCGGTGGACAAGAAGCGCAAGACCGAACTCTTCCTGCACCTGTACCAGAGCAAACGCTGGAGTCAGGCCCTGGTCTTCGTGAAAACCCGCAAGGGCGTTGATGAGCTGGAAGCCGAGCTGCAGCGCCACGGCATAAGTGCGGACTCGATCCACGGCGACAAACCCCAGGCCACTCGCCAGCGTGCCCTGCAGCGTTTCAAGGACGGCGAGATCAAGGTGCTGGTAGCTACTGATGTGGCAGCCCGTGGCCTGGACATCGACGACATGCCGCTGGTGGTCAATTTCGACCTGCCCATCGTGGCCGAAGATTACGTGCACCGCATCGGCCGTACCGGGCGTGCCGGCACCACCGGTCAGGCGGTGTCGCTGGTCTGTGCTGATGAAGTGCAACTGCTCTCGGCCATCGAAACCCTGACGCAACAAGTGCTGCAACGCATCGACGAGCCCGACTTTATCCCTGACCACCGTGTGCCGCAGACGCTGCCCGGCGGCCAGGTGGTGAAAAAGCCGAAGAAGGCCAAGAAGCCGAAAGTGGTCGGCGGCGGTAAAGGCGGCAGCCTGGGGCGCTGGATGGAGACCGATGAACCGGCTGCGCCGGCGGTCAAGGCTGTACGCAAGGTGCCGAGCTTTGGCGGGAAAGCGGGTAAGCCCGGTAAGTTTGTTAAGTAATCTCAGCCGCATCCCGGATGCAATCCGGGGGCGTCTTTTGCCCGAATGCGCCGCTCGCGGGCAAATCGCTTAGCGATTGGCCTGCGCCGCTTCCAGTTGTTTCTTATGGGTGGCCGCGGCGGTCATGTCGTAGATCACTACGCAGATATGTTCCACCGCGTTGCCCGAACCGCCCAGTGGCAGCAGGGTGACGTTCTGGTACATAAAGTCTTCCTGGCCGGTAATCGGCTGGTAGTTCTTGAAGTGCATCAGGTAGGGATGCTGTTCCCATAGGCTGAAAGCACGGGTGCCCAGCGCTACGACGGTATCCACCTTGCGCCGTAGCCAGGCTTCGTCGATTTCACTGAACAGGCTGAATAGGGTTTTGCCGTGCACCTCGTCCGGGCCCATGCCAGAGTGGTTTTCCATAAAGCTGTTCCACACCTCAACCCGGTATTGGCGGTCGAGCACGATCACGCCAACGTCAATGCACTGCACGATATCGAGCAGCCAGTGAACCTCTTTGATGTCTATCTGTGCTGGCATGGCTTAACTCATCAGGTAGTTGAGTTTGTTGGTCAGGCGCTTGATCGAGTCTTCGGTAAACAGCAGCAATAGATCAAAGTGAATGTTGTGGGCTTCCAGGCTATAGCTCACCTCAATGGCCAGGGTTTTGCGCCAGCGTCGCTGGTTGAGGTGAATCAGCCGCTCGATGGAGGAATGCTGGCCCAACAGCTGTGGATGGCCCTGGGAGAAGCGCACGTCGATCTGTTCGGCGATCCCGGCTAGGCAGGCGCCGGTGAGGATGCTGGCCAGGTCCAGCAGCATTTCCGAGGTCTGGGTGTCGTCTTTCGGCTGCCAGCCCAGCAGCTTCGCCATGTCGGCGACTTCTGAGTCATGGAACAGCAGCAGTGCTTCACCGGCGATGCCATCCCCAATAAAGCCCTGGCACACCGCGCTCAGGCGCTCGCCACGCATGGCGTCGGTGAGGGTCATGTGCAGCTCACTGACCTCGAAGATATTCACCTGGGGCACCGGCAATTGCACAAAAACGTGCAGCACCTTGGCCAGTAACGCGGCGGCGCGGCCCATGGCGACGTTGGTCACTTCGCGCAGAGCATCGCGGAAGTTGACCTTCAACTCATCCAGTACGGCAGCCTGAGCAAGCGCAGTCGGGGTGGCTTTGGGGTCGAACAGGCCCAGTTCGAGCAGGGTGTTACGCAGGGTGTCGGGGTCAGCCGGCTTCTTGATAAAGGCCAGTGCACCGAGTTCTTTCACCCGGCGGACGGCTTCATCCTGCACGTCGCCGGACACCACCACGACCTTGCAGGCGAGGCCCTCAGCGCGCATGGCCGCGAGGGTTTCATAACCGTCCAGCACGGGCATGGTGAGATCCAGCAGCATCACCTGGCCCAGCCCCTGACGCAGCGCGGTCAAGGCTTCTTGGCCATTGGTGGCCTGGCTGATGGTCACTGGCCATTCAGGCGGCAGGGCGCGGATCAACTGCTTGCGCGCCATGTTCGAGTCATCGCAGACCACTAGTGGAATCACGGCTGGAGAGTACCTGTGCGCGTGGAAGAACACCGCTCTGTGACGGTTTTCCCAAGCATAGCCGCTTGAGGCCCGGCGTGTGGGCTTATCTGGTGTGCGGCAGCCAGTTGAGCATGCCTTGGGCGGCGTGGCGGCCGCTGGCAAAGCAGGCGGTCAGCAGGTAGCCGCCGGTGGGCGCTTCCCAGTCAAGCATTTCCCCGGCGCAGAAGGTGCCAGGCAGCGCCTTGAGCATCAGTTGCTCGTCCAGTTGCTCGAACGGCACGCCGCCCGCTGTGCTGATGGCTTCATCCAATGGCCGCGGACGCACCAGGGTGATCGGCAGTGCCTTGATTGCATTGGCCAGTAGCACGGGATCATTGAAGGCTGCAGCGTTGGCCAGCTCCCGCAGCAGAGCAGCTTTGACCCCGTCGATCCCCGCCTGGCGATGCAGGTGTTTAGCCATGGACTGTGAGCCGCGCGGTTTGCTCAGGGCTGCCTGCAATTTAGCCAGCGACGTTTGCGGCAGCAGGTCGAGGTGCACGGTGGCACTGCCGTGCTGGTTGATCGTCTCGCGAATATCCGCCGACAGGGCGTAGACCAGGCTGCCTTCGATACCGCTGGCGGTCAGCACAAATTCGCCCAGACGCGGCGTTTCGCTGGCCAGGTTAAGGCTGACGTTCTTAAGCGGCGCGCCGGCGAACTTGTCCCGCAGAAACGGGCTCCAGGCGCTGACATCGAAGCCGCAGTTGCTCGCCTGCAAGGGCGCGATGGTCACGCCACGTGCTTGTAGCAGCGTCACCCAGGCGCCGTCTGAGCCCAGTCGTGCCCAACTGGCGCCACCCAGGGCCAGTAGTGTGGCGTCGGCGGTCACGGCTTGTTCGCCGGCGGGCGAGGCAATCCGCAGCGCACCTTCGCTATTCCAGCCCAGCCAGCGATGGCGGGTGTGGATCTGCACACCCAGCTCACGCAGGCGCTTGAGCCAGGCACGCAGCAGCGGCGCGGCTTTCATGTCGGTGGGGAATACTCGCCCCGAAGTTCCGACAAAGGTGTCGATACCCAGGTCGTGAATCCAGGCGCGCAAGGCGTCGGCATCGAGCGCATCTAGCAGCTCGGCCACTTCAGCCTGGCGCGGGCCATAACGAGCGACAAAAGCCGGCTTGGCTTCGGAATGGGTGATATTCATCCCGCCGACCCCGGCCAGCAGGAACTTGCGCCCCACCGAAGGCATGCCGTCGTAAAGATCGACCTGCACACCACCCTGGGCCAGCACTTCGGCCGCCATAAGCCCGGCAGGGCCGCCGCCGATAATGGCAACGCGAGGGGCAAATGCGGGGTGGCTGTCGGTCATGGCGATATCAGGTGGGGATTACGGGCGTGCATTCTAACCGAGCCTGCCGCGACCTTGTCATTTGCCCCGGCTTCGGGCAGGGTCGCGGGAGACTTTTCTGACTGGAGCCCCTTATGTCTGACCTTTACCCCAGCATCGACCCCGACGGCCTGATCGAATACTCGGTGGTTTACACCGACCGCTCCCTCAACCATATGTCGCAGTCGTTTCAGGGCGTGATGACGGATATCTCCAGCACCCTGAAGCAGGTCTACAACGCCCATGCCGTGGCCATCGTGCCCGGTAGCGGCACCTATGGCATGGAGGCTGTAGCGCGTCAGCTGGCCACCGGGCAGAAGTGCCTGGTACTGCGCAATGGCTGGTTCAGCTATCGCTGGACGCAGATTTTCGAGATGGGCCAGATCCCCTCGGAAGCGATTGTGCTCAAGGCGCGTCCGGTTGCCGAGGGCAGTCAGGCGGCATTCATGCCGCCACGGCTGGTCGATGTGCTGGCGGTGATCGCCGCTGAAAAGCCGCAGGTGGTATTTGCCCCGCACGTGGAAACCTCGTCCGGAATGATCCTGCCAGACGGCTACCTGCGCGCCGTGGCGGATGCTGTGCATGCGGTCGGCGGCCTGTTTGTGCTCGATTGCATCGCCTCCGGCACCCTCTGGGTGGACATGCAGGCCTGCGGTATCGACGTGCTGATCAGCGCCCCGCAAAAAGGCTGGAGCGCCTCGCCCTGCTGCGCCCTGGTGATGCTCAGTGAAGCCGCCCAAGCCCGCGTCGAAGCCACTCAAAGCACCAGCTTTGCCTGTGACCTGAAAAAATGGCTGCAGATCATGCAGGCCTACGAACAGGGCGGCCACGCTTACCACGCGACCATGCCGAGCGATGCCCTGGCGCGTTTTCGCGATGCCATGCGCGAGGCCGAAGCCATCGGCTTTGCCACCGTGCGCAGCCAGCAGCAGGAACTCGGTGATCGCGTGCGCGCATTACTGGCCAGCAAAGGCTTTAAAAGCGTCGCCGCCGAAGGCTTCGAGGCCCCCGGAGTAGTGGTGTGCTACACCACCGACGCGAGCATCAAGAACGGCAGCAAATTCGCTGCTCAGGGCCTGCAGATTGCTGCCGGCGTGCCGCTGCAGTGCGATGAACCAGCAGACTTCCAGACCTTCCGCCTGGGCCTGTTTGGGCTGGATAAGCTTGGCAATATCGAACGCACCGTAGCGACGTTGGAGCAGGCGTTGGATAAGGTGCTGGCGGGGTAATTGGGCGTTGCAGGTGGACAGTCGCTGTTGTCCACCTGCAGGTTAGCCGACCTTGACCGCCTGCAGCGTATAGCTCAACGGCAGCCTTTCCGGCTGGTTATCCAGCCGCCACTCACCATCCTCGCCCAGGCTCATCTGGCCCGGCAGGGCTTCCCAGGGCAGGCTGGTGTGCTCTTCCAAGGCCGTCAGGCGCATGCCGTGGCGCAGCAGCGCGGTGATGATTTCGCCCAGGCCGTGGTTCCATTCGTGGGTGGTGGTGGCGGTCAGCTTGCTGTCGCTTGCCACATAGCTGTATTCGTCATTCCAGACCTGCGGCTCGCTGTGTTCAAAGTAGGAATGGACCATCTGCAGAGCATCTTGGCAGTCCTGGTCGAGCGTCATCAGTACGGGATGCATCTCGCGCAGAAACAGCCGTCCGCCGGGCTTGAGTAGGGCGGCGACATTGCGCGCCCAATCATCAATCTGCGGTAGCCAGTTCAGCGCGCCGATGCCCGTATAAACCAGGTCAAACGAGTGCGCGCCGAGCGCCTTGGCCGCGTCGTACACAGAGGCTTCGACAAATTCGATCTGCTCACCGCAGCTGCTCGCCAGTAGGCGAGCTTGCTCCAACGAGGCTGCAGAGAAATCCAGACCGCTTATCTGCGCACCCAGACGGGCCAGCGACAGGGTGTCGGTGCCGATATGACACTGCAGGTGCACCGCGCGCAGGCCATGGATATCGCCGAGGCGCGGTAGATCAAAGCGCACCACTTCGGATAAGTGCGTGGGCGAGGCGATAAACAGCTGAACCTGGTAATCGGGCGACGCTGCATGCAAGGCGGCGCGCTCATTCCAGTTAGCTTGGTTCAGGGCAAACGAGTCATCCATGACAGGATTCCATTCAGTGTGTGGGGGGCTTATCCAACGCGCTCAGTATGGCGTGGGCGGCCTTGATTCTGGCAGCGTTGGGGTAGTTCTTGTTGGCCAGCATTACAAGGCCGAGGTTCTGACTGGGGACAAACACCGCGTAGGCGCCGAAGCCGCCGGTTGAGCCGGTTTTATTGAACAGGCTGTCGCTTGGCTCACTTTCCAGTGGTGGGAGACGTGTAGCGGGTTGCGACTCCAGGGCCATGGCCGGGGAGTTGCCGGCCTGCAGGCGCTCCAGGCTGATCGGGTAGGGGTAACGCTCCCAGCCGAGGCCCTGGGTCATCTCGCCGACGCGGTAATAGCCGGTGTGGGTCATGGCGATTGCGCGCTGCAGGTCTTTATTCAGGCCGGCAGGATTCAGGTTGGCCTGGACAAAACGCAGCATGTCCCGGGCGTTGGTTTTCACCCCGTAGGCTTCGGCGTCGAGCATGCCCGGGGTGACGCGCAGCGGCTGGTTGTCCTTGCTGTAGCCGAAGGCATAGCGTGGCAGCTGTGCTGTCGGCACCTGGATATAGCTGTGCGACATGCCGAGCGCGGGGAACAGCGTGCCCTCCATCAAGGTGGGGAACGGCTGGCCCATGCTCTTGGCGGCGAGCATGCCGAGCAGGCCGATGCTGGGGTTGGAATAGCGCCGGTGTGTGCCCGCCGCGTATTCAGGCTGCCACTGGCGGTAGTAGGCGAGCATGCTGGCCGGGTCGGCCACGCTGTCAGGGAACTGCAGCGGCAGCCCGCCGGCGGTGTAGGTGCCGAGGTTGAGCAAGCTGGCGTGTTCCAGCTGGCTGCCTTGCAGCTCGGGCCAGTGCAGGCCGGCGCTGTCGGCGAGGGTCACCTTGCCGGTAGCCTGGGCCAGGGCGGCGAGGGTGGCGGTAAGCGGTTTGCTCAGCGAGCCGATTTCAAACAGTGTGTCGCTGGTTACCGCTTGCTGGTCGTCCAGGCGCGCCACGCCGTAGTTGAAGTAGTGCGCCTGGCCGTTGTGCGTGATCGCCACGGCCATGCCGGCAATATCGTGTTCCGCCATCAGCGGGTGGATGGTCTCGTCTACCAGCGACTGCAGTGTGTCGTCGGCCTGGGCGGCAGTGGCGAATGCCAGTGCTGCCAGCAGGGTGCTGAGTTTTGCGTACATGCTGTGTGAAAGTCCTTGGCAGTAGAGGTGGGCGATATGACAGCGCGTGTGCAGGTTTTATCCCAGCCCGCGCGTTTGCCAGACCTTGGCCGCACTGTGATGCAGTATGCCGTGGCGGCGGGCCAGGGCCATGCGGTCCTTGTCGTAGCCCCCGCCGATCAGCCCGGCCACGGGAATATCGCGGCTCAGGCAGTGGTTGAGTACGGCTTCATCACGGGCAGCGATGCCTGCATCCGTCAGGTTGAGATAGCCGAGGGCATCGTGCTGGTGCACATCGACCCCGGCGTCGTAGAGCACGATATCCGGCTGGTACAGCGGCAGCAGGTAGTTGAGGCTGTCGTTGACCACCTTGAGGTAGTCGTCATCGCCCAT
This sequence comes from Pseudomonas sp. WS 5011, assembly GCF_012985775.1. Lineage (NCBI taxonomy): Bacteria > Pseudomonadati > Pseudomonadota > Gammaproteobacteria > Pseudomonadales > Pseudomonadaceae > Pseudomonas > Pseudomonas sp. WS 5011. The sequence goes on along the minus strand of NZ_JAAQXA010000006.1, from coordinate 132,028 downwards.
ACCGTTGGGCAGGGGAATGTCCCAGTCGCTGGCGGCCTTGCGCGCCGGGTAGTTCTTCTCGCAGTGCAGCGACACGGTGATCGCTTCCGGGGTGTTCTCAAGCAGGCGCGCGGTGCCATCGCCCTGATGCACGTCGCAGTCGAAGATCAGCACGCGCTGGGCCTTGCCGCTGGCCAGCAGGTACTGGCTGATCACTGCCAGGTCATTGAAGATGCAGAAGCCGGCCGGGTGGTCGTAATGCGCATGGTGGGTGCCGCCGGCCAGGTGGCAGGCTAGACCGTGTTGCAGCGCTTGCTCCGCCGCCAGCAGCGAGCCACCCACGGCGCGAATGGTGCGCTGCGCCAGGGCGGCACTCCAGGGCAGACCGAGGCGGCGTTGTTCTTCATACGCCAGTTCGCCGCTGGCGAAACGCTGGATATAAGTCGGACAGTGGGCCAGGGCGAGTACGTCGGTGGGGCACAGTTCAGGGCGCAGCAGTTCGGCATCGGTGTTCAGGCCGCTTTCCACCAGGTGATCGCGCAGCAGGCGAAACTTCTCCATGGGGAAGCGGTGGTTGGCCGGGAAGGGCGGGCTGTAGTCGTCGTGATAGACCAGCGGCAGGCGCATGGGGGCGGGCTCGGGCGGAAGTGGCCAAAGTATGGCGGCAGGCTCTGCTTGCGCTCAAGCTCCGCGCTCGATTGGCTAGAATGCTGCCATTATTGTCCACATCCATCTTTCAGTCGGGCCGACAAGCGTTGGCAAAGTCTTTACCATCTCGCCCCCAGCCAGATGCGTTAACAGGAGAGCATGCATGAGTCAGGTGTTGAATGAGTTGGTCGCCCTGCTGACCCTGGAAACCATCGAAGAGAATTTGTTCCGCGGCGTCAGCCAGGACCTCGGCTTTCGCCAGCTGTATGGCGGCCAGGTGCTCGGCCAATGTGTATCGGCAGCCAGTCAGACGGTCGAGGCCGCGCGCCATGTGCATTCCATGCACGGCTACTTCCTGCGCCCCGGCGATGCCACGTTGCCGGTGGTGTATCAGGTTGAGCGCGTACGCGATGGCGGCAGTTTCAGCACGCGGCGGGTGACGGCGATCCAGAAGGGTAAGCCGATCTTTACCTGCAGCGCGTCGTTCCAGTTTGATGAAGAGGGCTTTCATCACCAGAACAGCATGCCGGACGTGCCGGGGCCTGAAGGCCTCAAATCGGAAACCGAACTGGCGCGCCTGGTGGTGGATGCCTTGCCGGAGCGCATGCGTGAGCGCGCGGTAAGCGATAAACCGATCGAGATCCGTCCTGTCACCCTGAGCAACCCGTTTGCACCCAAACCCAGCGAGCCTGTCAAGCATGTATGGTTCCGTGCGGCTGGGGAACTGCCGGATGACCCTCAGCTGCACAAGTACCTGTTGGGTTACGCCAGCGACTTCAACCTGCTGACCACCTCGATGCTGCCGCATGGCGTGTCGGTGTGGCAGAAGTTCATGCAGGTCGCCAGCCTCGACCACTCGCTGTGGTTCCACGGTAACCTGCGCATGGACGACTGGCTGCTCTACAGCATGGACAGCCCTTGGGCTGGTAACGCCCGTGGCTTCTCCCGTGGCAGCATCTTCAACCGGCAGGGCCAATTGGTTGCCTCGGTTGCCCAGGAAGGGCTTACCCGAATCCGTGAGGATTGGAAGTGACTTTGCGCAGTGCGAAGCACTGGGTATTCGATATGGACGGCACTCTGACCCTGGCGGTGCACGACTTCGAGGCCATCAAGCGGGCGCTGGATATTCCATTAGCTGAAGACATTCTTGGCTATCTGGCGTCGTTGCCTGAGGCGGTGGCTGCGGCCAAACATGCCTGGCTGCTGGAGCATGAGCGTGAACTGGCTTTGGCCTCGCAGCCAGCCCCCGGGGCGATTGAGCTGGTGCGCGAGCTGCGTGGGCGTGGTTGCCGGCTTGGCATTCTCACCCGCAACGCCCATGAACTGGCGCTGCTGACCCTGCGCGCCATCGGTCTGGACGACTGCTTTGCCGTGCCGGACGTGATTGGCCGTGACGAGGCGCCGCCCAAGCCTGATCCGGGTGGCCTGCTGCATTTCGCTCGCACCTGGCAGGTTGCACCGAGCGAGCTGGTGATGGTGGGTGACTACCGCTTTGACCTGGAGTGTGCCCGCGCTGCTGGCGCGCGCAGCGTGCTGGTCAACCTGGCGGAAAACCCCTGGCCGGAGTTGGCTGACCATTTCGCGGTAGATTGCCGGGCGTTGCAGCAGGCGATCTAAGAGCCTGTTTACGATCTGCTGCGCGTCGGCCATCCGGCGTAAAAACAGCCTCGGAATGCTCATTTACAGCTCGTAAACTCCGCTTCCTCGGCTGTTTTTGCCTTGTCTGGCTCTAGCTCGCGAGATCGTAAACAGGCTCTAAACCTTCAATGACAACAGCCGGACTCCAGATCCTTGAGGATCGGGCAGTCCGGTCGGTCGTTGCCCTGGCAGTTGTCCATCAACTCCTTGAGGGTGTCGCGCAGGCCGCTGAGTTCGCTGATCTTGCGTTCCAGCTCGTTGATATGGGCAGCGGCCAGGGCTTTCACATCGGCACTGGCGCGTTGGCGGTCCTGCCACAGGGCCAGTAGCTGGCTGACTTCGGCCAGGGAAAAGCCCAGATCGCGCGAGCGTTTGATAAACGCCAGGCGATGCAGGTCCTGCTGGCTGTACTGACGGTAACCGCTTTCGCTGCGGCCGGCCTCGGGCAGTAGGTCGATACTTTCGTAGTAGCGAATCATCTTGGCGCTAAGGCCGGTTTTCTTGGCGGCTTGGCCGATGTTCATGGTTTTTCTCCTGGCCGGCGGCTTATTCGTGGTCCTTGGGCTTCCAGGTTTTCAGCAGCAGAGCATTGCTCACCACGCTGACGCTGGACAACGCCATGGCGGCGCCGGCGAGCATCGGGTTAAGCAGACCGGCGGCGGCCAGCGGAATGCCGACCAGGTTATAGGCGAAGGCCCAGAACAGGTTCTGGCGGATCTTGTTGTAGGTGCGTCGGCTGATATCCAGGGCGTCGGCCACCAGGCGTGGGTCGCCGCGCATCAGGGTGATGCCGGCGGCGTGCATGGCCACATCGGTGCCACTGCCCATGGCGATGCCGACATCGGCAGCGGCCAGCGCTGGCGCGTCGTTGATGCCGTCGCCGACCATGGCCACCACCGCGTCTTTCTTCAGCTCAGAGATGATCGCCGCCTTGTCCGCCGGCAGCACTTCGGCATGCGCGGCACTGATGCCCAGGGCTTCGGCCACGGCTTTGACGCTGCCGGGGTTATCGCCGCTGATCAGATGACTGGCAATGCCTTGGGTGGTCAGCGCGGCGATGGCCTCGGCAGCTCCTGGTTTAAGTGTGTCGCCAAAGGCGAACAGGCCGAGTACCTGCGGTTGCGGCGCCAACTCCAGCAGCCAGGACAGGGTGCGGCCTTCGGCCTCCCAGACCAGGGCGTCGGTTGCCAGTTCATCGTGGTGCAGAAAGTGTTCTTCGAGCAGGCGCTTGTTGCCCAGGGCCAGTTGCTGCTCGCCGATCTGCCCGGCGATACCACGCCCGGCCAGCGCCTTACTGTGGCTGACGTCGGCGAGGCTCAGTTGTTGTTCTGTGCACTGATCCAACACTGCCTTGGCCAGCGGATGTTCGCTGCCGCGCTGCAGGGCGCCGGCCAGTTGCAGTAGCTCGGTCGTGTTGCCATCGACCGCGCGCAGGTGGGCGATACGCGGCGCGCCGGAGGTCAGGGTGCCGGTCTTGTCGAACGCCACCAGGGTTACCGAATGGGCGACTTCCAGGGCTTCGGCATCCTTGATCAGAATGCCATGGCGCGCCGCCACGCCGGTACCGGCCATAATCGCCGTGGGCGTCGCCAGGCCAAGGGCGCAGGGACAGGCGATTACCAGCACTGCTACGGCATTGAGCAGCGAGGTTTCGATACCCACGCCAAGCAGCAGCCAGCCGAGCAGGGTGGCCAGAGCGATCAGCAGCACACTGGGCACGAAGACCTGGCTGACTTTATCCACCAGCTTCTGGATCGGCGCTTTCGCTGCCTGTGCATCTTCGACCAGGCGAATAATTCGTGACAGCACGGTTTCCGCGCCGAGGGCGGTGGTTTCCACCAGCAGGCGGCCTTCGCCGTTGATTGCCCCTGCCGTGACGCTATCACCCGGCTGTTTGGGTTGTGGCAGGCTTTCGCCGCTGATCAGGGCTTCGTCGGCATGACTTTGGCCTTCGCGAACCAGGCCATCGACCGGGAAGCGCTCACCGGGCTTGACCACGATGGCGTCACCCGGTTGCAGCTCACCCAACGCCACCCACTGTTCGGTGCCATCGCGCAGGCGCAGGGCGCGTTCCGGACGCAGCGCCTGCAGGGCGCGGATGGCGCTGCTGGTCTGGCGTTTAGCGCGGCTTTCCAGGTATTTGCCGAGCAGAATCAGCGTGATGATCACTGCTGAGGCTTCGAAATACAGATGCGGCATGCTGCCAGCCGGGCTTGCCGCCCACTGATACAGGCTTAGGCCGTAGGCGGCGCTGGTGCCGATGGCCACCAGCTGGTCCATATTCCCGGCACGGGCGCGCAGGGCGCTCCAGGCCGCGCGGTAGAAGCGCGCACCGAAGATGAATTGCACCGGTGTGGCCAGGGCGAATTGCAGCCAGGCCGGTAGCATCCAGTGCAGGCCGAAGGGTTCGACGAGCATGGGGATGACCAGCGGTACGGTCAACACAATGGCCAGCAGCAGGGCCCAGCGCTCGCGCTGCAGATGCCGCTCAGCCGTTGGTTGGGCCTGGGTTGCATCGTCCAGCACGCTGGCGCGGTAGCCGGCCTGGCTGACGGCCTGCAGCAAAGCGTTGTTATCTGTGCCACGCAGCACCTGCAGCTGCGCCCGCTCGCTGGCCAGGTTGACGCTGACCGAGAGCACGCCCGGTTGCTGCGCCAGGGCGCGTTCGATACGCCCCGCACAGCTAGCGCAGGTCATGCCGGAAAGAGCCAGCTCCAGACGCTCGCTGGGTACTTGATAGCCGGCTGCGCTAACGGCATTTACCAACTGTTCCAGGCTGTCAGCGGGCGCTTCGACGCGGGCCTGTTCACTGGCCAGGTTGATGCTGACGCTGGCGACATCCGCCACCTTGGCCAGGGCGCGTTCGACCCGCCCGGCGCAGCTGGTGCAGGTCATGCCGCTGATAGGCAGGTTGAAGGTAGTGAGGCTGGACATGGGTGGTCCTCTATTGAGTTCCAGCACAGGATCAACCTTGCCATGCGGGTAAGGTCAAGCCGTTATATCCCTTGACCTTACGCTTATGGCAAGGGCAACACTCAGCTAACCGTTTATCATGCGGTTTATTAATTCAGGAGGTTGTTTATGCAAGTGTCTCAAGTTCACGCATTCCGGGTTGATGGCATGACTTGCCAACATTGCGTCAAAACCATCACCGAGGCGCTGTTGGCCTGTGATCCGGCGGCGGATGTGAAAGTGAAATTTCCCGGCGGTGAGGTGCGGGTGAGCAGCAGCATGCCGGTGGATCAGTTGATGGTGGCCATCGTTGAACAGGGCTACGGGGTTAGCCTGGCGTAAGCACGGTTGCGTCTGGCCAATCGCGGATCAGCCCACGAAAGCAGGCATCGATCATCGGCGCAGCATCGTTGAGCGGATCGAACAGATTGGGGTCGCGTAACCAATCGTGGAATAAACCGACAATCAGCGCGTGCACAGCCCTCGCTGCAAGGCGCGGACTCAACCCAGGGTGCAGCCGTGATGCGACGGACGGTGCACTGAACTGCTGTTCGCAGAGCGCGATAAACAGATTGATAAAGGCTTCGTGGCGTTCTTCGGCCTCGCGCAGCTCTTCGGTGAACTCACATCGGCGCAGCAAAATCGTGAAGATGCGGCGTTTTTGTTGATCGCGCGCCAGGTTTTCGATGGCCTCGATGCATAGCTCTCGCAGGGTCATGAGCGGGTCGTGAGCCGGGCAGCCGCGCAATCGCTCGGCCAATTGCTCGGGCGGCAGACGAACTTGGCCGAGCATGGCGTTGAACAGATCCGCCTTGTTGGCAAAGTGCCAATACACCGCGCCGCGCGTCACCCCTGCATGCCGGGCGATGTGCTCCAGGCTGGTGTGCGCCACACCTTTTTCCAAAAACAGCGTTTCGGCGGCCTCAAGGATGGCGCAACGGGTTTTCTCGGCTTCTTCTTTGGTTCGACGCATGGCAGTAGGCGTATTTCTGGCTAGGCTCAGGACAAAGTGTAATGAACTTATGGGTAATGTTCTATTTACAAACACTCGTGTATGTAACTAGCATTGCCGGTCTCAAACGTTGCACCTTGCGTTTATTCGGAGACATCCATGCTTTTTCCCCGTCGCCTGCCGGTCGCTGCCGGTTCCTTGCTGTTGGCTTTTTGGGCCGCCCCGTTGTTTGCTGCCGACGCTGCGCCAGCGCCCGAGGTGGTGGTCGAAACCGTGAAGGCCGAGGCGTTGCCGCTGGAGCTTGAATATTCCGCGCGCACTGCCGGCTTCCGCGAAGTGCAGGTGCGGGCTCAGGTCAGCGGCATTCTGCAGGAGCGGACTTACCTGGAAGGTAGCCAGGTCAAGAAAGGCCAAGTGATGTTCCGCATCGACCCGCGCACCTACCAGGCCGCCCTAAGCCGTGCCAAGGGTGCGTTGGCGCAAGAGCAGGCGCGCTATCGGCAGACCGAGCGTGACCTCAAACGCATCCGCGAACTGCAGAAAAAGGGCTTTGCCAGCGAAAGTGAATTGGATAATGCCATCTCCAATTTCGAGCAGAGCAAGGCGAATATCCAGGCCGCCGAGGCCGAGGTGCAGTCCAAGCAGATTGACCTCGACTACACCACGGTAAAAGCGCCGATCTCCGGTATCACCAGTAAGGAAACCGTGTCCGAAGGCAGCCTGATGGTGGCCGGCGATCCGAGTGCCAGCCTGCTGAGCAATATCACCCAACTGGACCCGATTTACGTCAACTTTGCCGCCCCGGATTCCGATGTGGAAAGCGTGCGCAGTGGGCTGCAAAACGGCAGCCTGGTGCTGCCGGAAGACGGCAAGATGAGTGTGCAGATCAAACTGGGTGACGGCAGTGTTTACCCACTGGAAGGCAAGGTGGACTTCACCGATAGCCTGGTGGATCGCGGCACCGGTACCGTCAGCGCGCGCGCTGTGGTACCTAACCCGGATCAGACGCTGTTGCCGGGTCAGTTCGTCCGGGTGCAGGTCAAAGGCCTGAGCATTCCCAATGCCATGACCCTGCCAGAGCGCGCGATTGCCCAGGGCCCAGGCGGAACATTTGTCTATGTGGTGGACGATGGCGGTGTTGCGCGTAAGCGTCAGGTCACCACCGGGCATACGGCTAAAGGCCGCTGGGTGATTGTGTCCGGTATCAGCGCTGGCGATCGGGTGATTGTCGAAGGCCTGCCGAAAGTGCGTCCAGACAGCCCCGTCAAAGTTGTTGCCCCTGCCACCAGCCAATCCTAAGGAGCGTACCCGGTGATCTCACGCTTCTTTATCGACCGCCCGGTATTTTCCGCGGTCATCTCGATCATCATCGTGCTAGCGGGCCTGATGGCCATGCGCTCGTTGCCGATCGCCCAGTACCCACAGATCCTGCCACCGCAGGTGTCGGTTAGCGCCAGCTACGCCGGTGCCAGCGCCCAGGTGATTGCTGAAACAGTGGCAGCGCCGCTGGAGCAGTCGATCAACGGCGTGGAGGGGATGATCTACCAGCAGTCCAACTCCGGCGGCAACGCCATGAGTCTGTCGGTGTACTTCGAGGTAGGCCGCGACCCCGACCAGGCCACTATCGACGTCAACAACCGGGTGCAGGCTGCACTGGCCAAACTGCCGGAAGAAGTGCGCCGGCAGGGCGTCAAGGTGCAGAAGAAGTCTTCGGACATTCTTCAGGTGGTCACCCTGTACTCGCCGGATGGTTCGCGCGACCCGGTGTATATCAGCAACTATGCGCTGATCAACGTGATCGACGAACTCAAGCGTCTGCCAGGCGTGGGTGATGTCAGCCAGTTCGGCTCGAAAGACTATTCCATGCGCATCTGGCTGCGTCCGGACAAGCTGGCGCAGTACAACCTGACGCCGACCGATGTGGTCAATTCGATCCGTGAGCAAAACTCGCAGTTCGCCGCCGGCAGCTTCGGCCAGCAGCCGCTCAAGCAGAAGCAGGATTTCACCTACACGGTGACCACCCAGGGCCGGTTCACCGACCCGAAAGAGTTTGAGAACGTCATCCTGCGCACCGATGACACCGGTGCCAGCCTGCTGCTCAAGGACGTTGCACGGATCGAACTGGGTGCTCAGGACTACTCGCTGATGACCTCGCTCAACGGTCAGCAGAACGCTGCTTTCGGTGTGTACCTGCAGCCCGGCGCGAATGCTCTGGACACTGCCGAGGCAGTGAGCAAGACGCTCGACCGTCTGTCGAAAAACTTCCCCAGCGGCATGACCTATAAAGTGCCGTACGACACCACCAAGTTCGTTCAGGTGTCGATTGATGAAGTGATCAAGACCTTCTTCGAAGCCTTGATCCTGGTTGTGCTGGTGGTGTTTATCTTTCTGCAGAACTGGCGCGCCACGCTGATCCCGGTGCTGGCAATTCCCGTTTCGCTGGTCGGTACTTTCGCCGGCATGTACATGCTCGGGTTCTCGATCAACCTGCTGACCCTGTTCGGCATGGTGCTGGCCATCGGTATCGTGGTGGACGACGCCATTGTGGTGATCGAAAACGTCGAGCGGGTAATGGCCACCGACAAGATCGGCCCGCGTGAAGCGACCATCAAGGCCATGGAAGAAGTGACCGGGCCGATCATTGCCATCGTCCTGGTGCTCTGCGCGGTATTCGTGCCGGTGGGCTTCCTCGGCGGCCTGGCGGGGGAGATGTATAAACAGTTCGCCATCACCATTGCCGTGTCGGTGGTGATCTCCGGTATCGTCGCCCTGACTCTGAGCCCGGCGCTCTGTGCATTGTTGCTCAAGCCTGGGCATCACGAGCCGGCGGCACCATTCCGCGCCTTCAACCGGGTCTTCGACAAACTGACCAATGGCTACACCGCAGGTGTGCGTTTCTTCCTCAAGCGTTCGGCGGTCGGGTTGTTGCTGTTCGGCGCGATGATCGCGGTGATGGTGCTGCTGTTCAACCGGGTGCCCAGCTCCCTGGTGCCCAATGAAGATCAGGGCTATGTGATCAACGCTTACTTCCTGCCGCCTGCCGCGTCGCTGACCCGCACCGAGAAACTCACCGGTGACGTGACCCAGCAGTTGATGGCGCACCCAGCGGTGCAGGATGTAGTGACCTTCGCCGGCTTCGACGTGCTGACCTTCGGCACCCGCAGCAACGCAGGGGTGTCCTTCGTGCCGCTGAAAGACTGGAGTGAGCGCACCACGCCTGAATTGGACGCGCGTAACCTGACCGGTGAATTTATGGGTATGGGCGCCGCGCAGAAGGACGGCGTGGTACTCAGCTTCAACCCGCCACCGATCACCGGTATGAGCACCACCGGCGGTTTTGAAGGCTTTATTCAGGACCGCAGTGGCGGCACCACTGCCGAACTGGCGGCCAAGGTTCAGGCCTTCCTCGCCGCCGCCGCGAAGCGCCCTGAGCTGGCAGGGGTGCAGAGCACCTTCAGCGCCAACGTGCCGCAATACTTTATCGATCTGGACCGGACCAAGGCGCGCGCCCTGGGTGTGGCAGTGAATGATGTATTCACCGCCATGCAAGCGACCTTTGGTAGCTACTACGTCAACGATTTCAGCCTGTATGGCCGTACCTTCCAGGTCAGCCTGCAGGCCGAAGCGGAGTTCCGCAGCAAGCCAGAAGATTTGTCCCAGGTCTATGTGCGCGCGGGCAGTGGCGAGCTGGTATCGCTGGCCAGCCTGGTCAAGGTTGAGCGGATTCTCGGCCCGGATACCTATGCACGCTTCAACGTCTACCCAGCTGCGAAGATCCTTGGCGGGCCGGCACCTGGCTACAGCTCAGGTCAGGCGCTGAGCGCGATTCAGCAAGTGGCGGATGAGGTGCTCGGTAGCGATTACAGCATCGGTTGGACCGGCTCGGCTTTCCAGGAAGTGGCATCGCAAGGTTCGGGCAGCAGTGCCTTTATCTTCGGCCTGATCATGGTGTTCCTGATCCTCGCTGCCCAGTATGAACGCTGGACCCTGCCGCTGGCCGTGGTTACTGCGGTGCCGTTTGCGGTGTTCGGGGCGATTCTCGCGGTGTGGCTGCGCGGCATCGAGAACGACCTGTACTTCCAGGTTGGTCTGGTGACCCTAATCGGCTTGGCGGCGAAGAACGCCATTCTGATCGTCGAGTTCGCCGTGCTCTGCCGGCATCAGGGCATGGGCATCTTTGAGTCGGCACTGGAGGCCTCGCGCCTGCGGTTCCGTCCGATCATCATGACTTCGCTGGCCTTCATTCTCGGTGTTGTGCCGTTGGCGATCAGCTCGGGCGCAGGCTCGGCGAGTCGTCACTCAATCGGCACCGGGGTAATCGGCGGGATGATGGCGGCAACCTTCCTGGCGATCTTCCTGATTCCGATGTTCTACCTGTTGGTGGAATCGTTGGCAGAGAAGGTCGGCAAGGGCCGGAAAAAAGCCGACACCTCCATTTGATGTTCTGGCTTTAACGTGGGGCGTAGGTTGGCTTGCAGCGCAAGTCAGCCGGCGCCTTTTTTGCTTTCCTGGGTTCACTCCGAGCAGGCCATATGCGCTGAGCCTGCCTCTGTTACCACTTCTTGTCTGGAAACCCATGCCGTTACGTCTTTTGTTGGTTCTCGGTGCATTAAGCGCTTTTGGCCCGTTGGCTATCGATTTTTACCTGCCGAGCTTCCCAACCTTGGCACGTGCATTTGCCACGGATGTGGAGCACGTGCAGCTGTCGTTGGCAGCCTACTTTGCTGGCCTGGCCATCGGTCAACTGGCCTACGGCCCACTGGCAGACCGCTTTGGTCGGCGTAAACCTCTGCTGGTCGGCGTCATGCTGTTCAGTCTGGCATCACTGGCCTGTGCCCTGGCGCCCAGCCTGGAATGGCTCATTACTGCACGCTTTGTACAGGCCCTGGGCGGTTGCGCCGGGATGGTGGTATCGCGGGCGGTGGTGCGCGACCTGTGTGATCCGATCAGCTCGGCCAAGGTGTTTTCCCAGCTGATGCTGGTGATGGGCCTGGCGCCGATTCTCGCGCCGCTGGGCGGTGGGTTGCTGCTCAGTACACTGGGTTGGCCATCGATTTTTATCTGCCTGACGCTGTTCAGCTTTATCTGCCTATTGGCCGTGGCAAGGTGGTTGCCGGAAACCCTGGCCAAAGACGCACCGCCTGCGCCTTTGCGTGGCGCGTTGGGGGAATACAGGCGGCTGTTCGCTGACTTGCCGTTTCTGGGGTACGCGTTGACCGGCGGCTGTGCGATTGCCGGGATGTTTGCTTATATCGCCGGCTCGCCATTCGTATTTATCGAGCTGTATGGCATCCCCGCCGAACATTACGGTTGGCTGTTCGGCAGCAACGCCCTGGGCTTTATTCTGGTTGCGCAGCTGAACGCCTGGCTGGTGGCGCGGCACGGACCGGCGTACTGGCTAGGTAAGACCGTGTGGTTCTACCTGGCTTGTGGTCTGGCGCTGCTACTGGTGGCACTGGCCAAGCCACAGGCCTTGTGGCCGCTGCTGATTCCCTTGTTCGGCTGCATTGCCAGCTTGGGCATTCTTCTGCCCAACGCCTCGGCCTGCGCCATGGCGGGGCAGGGTAGCCATGCCGGCAGTGCGTCAGCGCTGCTGGGTAGCCTGCAATTCGTTATTGCTGCCAGTGCCGCCGCCATGGTTGGTGTCTTGCATGACGGCAGTGCCTGGCCGGTTGCCGTGGTGATATTCGGCTGCGGGGTCTTGGCCGTGAGCTTTTCCCTCTTCACCCGTTGGGTCGAGCGTGGTGTGGGCCGCGCTTAGGCTCAGCTGGCCGCCCGCCGTTGTGCCACAGGCAATTCATGTGGCGCACTGAGGCGTGCTTGCAGGGTGCTGACAAACTGGCGTGCTTCGCTTTCACTGCGAAAGGTCACACTCTGCTTACCTAAGCAGACTTGCCAGCCGGGACCTGCAGCCGTTTTGACCGGTTGGATCATGACATTCATCGCCGAGCCTCCTCTGTAAGAACCCGTTATGAACCCTCGGTGGCTGTCAACGCCCAGGCATTGCCTGGCTACAGCGCGAGCGGTGGTAATTAGGTTTTCGGAGAAGCCAGTCTAGTTGCTCGGTATGAACTTTCATTGACCTGTAACAAATCAATCACCGCTGACCTGCCGTCGGGCAGATCAACTCACCCGTGTGGCACTGAACTGCACGGCGAGCCCCGCCAGGCGAGTGAACTCAGTAACCAGGGCGATATCGGCTGCGCTGGGTCGGGTTGGTTGTGGGTAGTAGATGCCAAAGGTGCCCAGCACCTGACCATTGTCATCTTTGAATGGCAGTGACCAGCAGGCGTGCAGACCAGCAGCCAGGGCAACGTGTTGGTAATCGCGCCAATAGGGGTGCTGGCTGAGGTCTTCGGCGATCACCAACTCGCCACTCGCGGCCGCATGCCCGCATGAACCCACTTCCAGCGCGGCTTCAACGCCCTCGATGGCTTGGCAATAGGCGTCCGGCAAACTCGGTGCGGCACCTATACGCAGGCGCTGATGCTCGTCGAGCAGCATGATCGACACGCGCATCTGCGGCTGCAGGCTTTCCAGGCGCCGGGTGATGCCGCTGAGAATGTTGCACAGTGGGTGCAGCCCCAGCAGTTCGTCGAGTACCGCATTCCGGGCCTGCTGCAGGTGTTGCGTCTGATAGCGCTCATGCACGTCGTGCAGGCTGCCGTGTAGCGTGTGTTCGAGCTTGCTCAGATTCAGCTGCAATTCAACCTGCCGAGCTTCACCCTTGTGGGTAAGCAATTGGCACTCCAGTCGCAGACTGTTGAGCTTACCGCTGCGCAGTTCTTCCAGGCGTTGGCGCACAGTGGTCTGACTCAGTTCGGGCATAAAACGGTGCAGTGGGCTGCCCAGGCTTTCATGGATGGGGTAGCCGCTGATTTCTTCCCAGGCGGGGTTGAGGAAACTCAGCTTGTCGTCGGCATCGGTGATAAAAATCGCATCGCCGAGGTGCTCGACCAGCGAGCGGTAGCGGCTCTCGCTGACCTGCAATTCGCTGTCGATTTTCTTCTGTTCGGTGAGGTCGATATCGACGCAGTACAGCTCCAGCTGATCCAGGCTGTTGCGCAGCATCAGGTGGCTGGAATAGACCCACACCAGGCTGCCGTCCTTGCGCTGTAACTGCACCTCAGCCGCCGGGATTGGCGAGCCACCGAGTTGCCACTGGTTGATCGCGCTGGCCACTTTACTGCGTGCGGGAAGCGGCACGATCAGCTCTTCCAGGCGCCGTCCCATCACCTCATGCACAGCGTAGCCGTAGAGCAGGGTGCTGGCCTGGTTCCAGTAAATCACCCGGCGTTCGCGGTCATAGCCCTGTACGGCAATCCGTGGCGTCTGTTCGAACAGCAGGCGAAAGCGCTGCTCGCTTTCGCGCAGGGCACTTTCATCACGTTTCTGCGCGCTGATGTTTTGCACGGTGCCAAAGATGCGGCCATCAGCGTCGGCTTCGCCGCGCAGCATCAACCAGGTGGTCTGCTGGGGGTTGGGTTGCAGCAGACGTGCGCTGACCATCATGCGGTGGTGGTCATCGAGCAGGGCATGCAGAGCACGTTGCACGGCAGCGCGTTCGGCAGGGTGCAGCCAACTGAGCAGCTGTTCAGGAGCGCACGGTGGGCTGTCAGCATTGCGGCCTAGCAGGCAGAGGGCTTCCTCGCTCCAATGAAAGCCGTCGCGGTACTCCCAACTGCCCAGGCCGGCGTTACGTTGGGTGTGGTGCAGCAGGCGGCTTTTATCGGTGAGTTTTTCCAGTAATTGGCGCTGCGCCAGGCGATCACGCTGGCTGACAAAGAAGATCAGCCCGGTGCTGAGCAAGATGAACAGCAGGCCTTTGCCTGTTTGCAGCTCAGCCATCAGTTCACTGTCCCTGACCAGAGCATGCAGCAGGTAGTCGCTGCCGAAAATCCACAGGGTGCTGAACAGGATATATACGCCAGCCAGGCGCAGTGGGCCTTGAAGATCGGGTTGCATCCCTTACCGCCAATGGCAAGCCAGGTTGAAAGAGTTGAGTGGGAAATTGCCCCTGCAACGGCAATGTAATGAGTCTAGCTGGCCGCTTATCGAATGCAGGGTGCGTGATAAAAAAGCTGCCCGGCTCACGCGGAACGTGAACCGGGGAGTGCCGCGCCGTTAAAACCCCTCGAGAACGATCTTGCCTTTGGCTGTCCCGCTCTCCAGCAGCGCATGCGCGCGGCGCAGGTTGGTGGCGTTGATGCTGCCGAAGTGCTCGCCCAGGGTGGTGCGCAGTGTGCCGGCATCCACCAGTTCGGCCACCCGATCCAGCAGGCGATGCTGCTCGATCATGTCGGCGGTCTCGAACAGCGAGCGGGTAAACATCAGTTCCCAGTGCAGCGACAGGCTTTTGCGCTTGAGCTGCATGATGTCCAGTGGCTGCTCCGGGTCATCGATCAACGCCAGACGGCCTTGCGGTGCCAGGGCTTCGACCAGTTGCGCGAAGTGCTGGTCGGTCTGGGTCAGGCTGGCGACGTGCGTGACCTGATTGATGCCGATGCGTTGCAGCTCTTCACTCAGCGGCTGACGATGGTCGATCACATGGTGCGCGCCCAGCTCGCGGACCCAGGCTTGAGTTTCCGGACGGGAGGCGGTACCGATCACGGTCAGGCCGGTGAGTTTGCGGGCCAGCTGCACCAGAATCGAACCAACGCCACCAGCGGCGCCGACGATCAGCAGGCTCTGGCCCAGGTCAGTGTTGCCCTGAGTGATCTGCAGGCGCTCGAACAGCAGCTCCCAGGCGGTGATCGCGGTCAGCGGCAGGGCGGCGGCTTCGGCAAACGGCAGGCTGTTGGGCATGTGCCCGACGATGCGCTCATCCACCACATGCAGTTCGCTGTTGGCCCCTGCACGGTTGATTGCCCCGGCGTAGTAAACCTGATCGCCGGGCTGGAACAGGCTGACCTCGCTGCCCACCGCTTTGACGATACCGCTGGCATCCCAGCCCAGTACCTTGGCGTCGCCGTCGGTTGGGGCGACGTTACGGCGGATTTTGGTGTCCACCGGGTTGACTGAAATGGCCTTGACCTCGACCAACAGATCGCGCGGACCGGGGGTTGGAGTCGGCAGGTCAACATCCTGCAGGGCGTCGGTGTGGTCGGCGGGCAGGGAGTGGTAATAAGCGACAGCTTTCATAAAGGGCTCCTTAGACAATGCGTTGCATCAGTTGATGATCGACCTGTTCCAGCAGGTTGCCGCAGGTTTCGCCGAAGTGCAGAAAGTGCGCGGTCTGCTGGTGCGCGCTGAGAGCGGCGGCGTCCTGCCATTGTTCAACCATGATGAAGCGGTTGGGCTGCTCCTTATGCAGGTGCAGGTTGTATTGCAGGCAACCGGCTTCGGCCTGGCTAGGCGGCACCAGCTGGCGCAGACCGGCTTCAACCGCCTCGGCATGGCCGGGGCGTGCGGTGATGGTGGCAATCAAAGTCAGTGGCGTGGTCATGGCGGACTCCGGTTCAAGTGCTGCACATGCTCGGTTATTTGATTGACGAGAAAAACAGGCGGCTACTAGAGTCTCTTTCAATACTTTTTTGAAAATGAGCCGCCATGCTGCGTTTTGATGATCTGCAGTTGTTTGTCACCACCGCTGACCTGGGCAACCTGTCAGCCGCCGCCCGGCGCCTGGACATTTCCCCGGCGGTGGCCAGCGCTGCGCTTAAGCGCTTGGAGCAGCAACTGGACGTTCGCCTGTTCAGCCGCTCCACCCGCAGCCTGCGCCTGACTCCCGAGGGCGAGCTGTTTCTCGGCCATGCGCGCCTGGCCTTGCAGAGTCTGGATGACGGCCGGCAGCGGCTGGCCGGTAGCAAGGTCGGTATCAGTGGACCGTTGCAGCTTTCTGCACCGTCGGATTTCGGTCGCAATACCTTGCTGCCTTGGTTGGATGAGTTTCAGCTGGCGCACCCGCAGGTGCAGCTGCGCCTGCTGCTGGGCGATCGCGTGGCCGATCTGTTTCGCGAGCCGGTGGACATCGCCCTGCGCTACGGCGCACCGGAGGACTCCAGCCTGGTCGCCTTACCAGTGGCCGCGTCCAACCGCCGCGTGTTGTGCGCCGCACCGCAGTACCTGCACAAGCACGGAACGCCGCAAACGGTCGATGAACTGAGCGAGCACAACTGCCTGCTCTATATGCTCGGTGGGCGGCTGCATGACCGCTGGCGCTTCAGCGACGGCAAGCGCGAGCAGGGCATCAGCGTCAAAGGTGACCGGGTCAGTGACGATGCCGACGTAGTTCGGCGCTGGGCCGTCAGCGGTGCCGGGCTGGTCTACAAATCCTGGCTGGATGTAGCTGGCGATGTACGTGCCGGACGGCTCCAGGTGCTGCTAACTGAGCTGCGCGGCGAGCCGACACCGCTCAACCTGATCTGCGCGCACCGCGCGCAACTGAGTAAGCCGGTGTTGTTGCTGCGTGAGTTTGTGCAAATTCGCTGCGCGGAGTTGTTGGCGCAGGCACCCTGGCCGAACTAAGATTGCCGCCAGCGCGCTGCGGCAATCCATCGCAGTGCGGCTGTGTCACATGCGCCCCGGAGCAATGCTAGAGTCGCGCCCCATGAAAATGACCCGTACTGACCGTCGCCTGCTGGCCTGGATGCTGTATTTCAGCGTTCTGTTCAGTGCGTTCGCCTGCAGTATCGGTCACGGCCAGATGGCTGGCCTGCAGCTCAGCGGGCTGGGTAGCCAGTACTGCTCCTTTGAGGGCAACTTCGGCGCCGGTGCTGATCTGGAAGGTTCCGGTGTGGTGGCGCCCAATCCTGCCACCGGTTCCGGTTGCTCCCTGAGTTCCACCTTCAGTGCGATCATCCTGGCGGCGTTCTTCGGCCTGCTGGGCCTGCTGGCGCCCAGTCGCGCGCCCCTGCTGACGTTCTTCTTCACCCCGCGACCTGTCCGCTACCTCTGGCCCTCGGCCAACCCCCGCGCATCCCCCGTTCTGGCTTGAGTTGCTGTTGCTGCGGCCGCATTTGCGGCCGCGCTGATCACTTGAAACCAGATAAAAAACCGCGTCTGTCGGTGCTTGAAGAGCGCCCGACGGACCGAAGTTGGGGAAGTCCATGCGTCAGATATCCGTATTCAGCCTGTTGGCTGTCAGCATCAGCTTGGCCAGTTCTGCCTATGCCGAGCAGCTAAAACTGGAAGACAGCACCATCGTCGGTAAACAGCAGGGCGATGCCACTGCGCCGACGATTGCCGAGAAGCGCGCCGAGTTTGCGCGGATTCCCGGTGGTGCCAGTGTCGTCGATGCCGAAACCTACAAGACCGGCCGCGCCAGCTCGCCGCAGGATGCTTTGGGCCAGGCCACCGGTGTGTACATTCAGTCGCGCTCCGGCGCCGAGGAATCGCGTCTGTCGATCCGTGGCTCTGGCTTGCAGCGCACCTTCCACCAGCGCGGCATCCTGCTGATGCAGGACGGCGCGCCACTCAACCTGGCGGATGGCAGTGGTGACTTTCAGGCCATTGAGCCGATTGCCCTGGATCATATCGAGGTCATGCGCGGCGCCAACGCCTGGCGCTATGGCGCTGCCAACCTGGGTGGTGCGATCAACTTTGTCACGCCCACCGGCAAGACCGCGCCCACGGTGCAGCTGCGCACCGAAGCGGGCAGTTTCGATTACCAGCGCATCTTCGGGGCGGTGGCTGAAGACTTTGGCGACTGGGATGCCTACCTGAGTTTTTCCGATTATTCCCAGGACGGTTTTCGCGATCACGCGCGTCAGGAAAACCAGCGCTATTTCGCCAATATCGGCGGGCGTATCAATGAGCGCCTGTCGACCCGCTTTTATATCAGCCATGTGGAAACCGATTCGGAAATCCCCGGCAGCCTGACCAAGGCGCAGCTGCGGCGTAACCCTGAGCAGGCCGCGCTGAGCACGGTGACCGGCGATAACAAGCGCGACTTCACCCTCAACCGCATCGGCAATATCACCACCCTGCAACTGGACGGCGGGCACAGTCTGGAGCTGTCGAGCTTCTACAGCGAGAAATCGCTGTGGCACCCGATATTCCAGGTGCTGGAAGTCGACAGTGAAGATGTCGGCGTACGCCTGACCCACAAGTGGCAGAACACGGATGGCTGGCGCTGGAGCGGTGGCGTGGAAGCGCTGCAAGGCCGTAACCAGGCAGAAAACTACGTTAACGTGCGCGGTAAACGCGGCAACCTGGTGGACCGTCAGGTGCAGACGGCGCGCAGCCTGAATGCCTTTACCGAGCTGGAAGTGCCGCTGGCCGAGGACTGGGCGCTGATCGGCGGACTGACTTGGTTGCACAGCGAACGCGATATCGATGACAAACTGAAAATTGCGTTCAATCCGGCCAATCAGCCGGTTGGTTTTCGCGATGACTCCTTTACCAAGAGCTACAGCGCGCGCATCGGCCGGATCGGTCTGCGTCATGACCTGGCCGACGGTGTGCAGCTGTTCACAAACCTCAGCCAAAGTTACGAGCCGCCGACTTTCAGTGAGCTGACCGGGGGCGCCATCGTCACCGAGAACGAGGCGCAGAAGGCCACCACCCTGGAGGCGGGTATGCGCTTCACCCAGGGTAATCTGGACCTGGACCTGGCGGTGTACCGCAGTGAAATTCGCGACGAGCTGCTGGGTTATGTCAATCCGCAAGCCCCGACTCGGATTATCACCACCAACGCCGACCGAACCGTGCACCAGGGCATCGAGTTCGGTGGTGCCTGGCAGCTGGGTGAGGTGGTGTTGCGCGGCCAGTACCTGCTCAATGACTTCCGCTTCGATAACGACCCGGCTTACGGCAATAACCGGATTGCTGGGGTGCCGAGCCAGTTCCTTAAAGGGGAAGCGCTGTGGCAGCGCAATGGCTGGTACGCCGGCCCAACCGTCGAGTGGGTGCCGGTGCACTACGCCGCCGACCACGCCGAGTCGCTGTATGCCGAAGCCTATGCGATCTGGGGGCTGAAGGGCGGCTATCGTCCACGTGAAGGTCTGGGCTTCTTCGTCGAGGGGCGCAACCTCTCCGACAAAACCTATATCGCCACCACCGGCGTTGTGGCCAATGCCCGTGGTCAGGATGCAGAGCTGTTTATGCCCGGTGACGGTCGCAGCCTGTATGTCGGCCTGGAGTGGAAGCTTTGACGGCGGCCCTGCAAGCACAAGAGCTACCGCGCCTGACCTGGCGCCAGCGCCTGCTGCGGCTGATGCCGTGGCATAAGCGCCTGGCGCTGCTGGCCTGCCTGGGCATCTTCAGCTGGGCGGGCAGCGGCATGCTGCACCCGCTGATGGGCTACCTGCAGCCGCGTCCGCAAACTATGGGCACACCGCAACAGGTGTTGCCGCTGGATAACCTGCGCAGTCCTGCGCAGGTGCTCGGCGCTGCGGGTGTTGCCCAGGTGCAGGGCTTGCGCCTGCTGGTGCTGGCCGGTGAGCCGTATTACCAGGCGCGTCTGGCTGGCGAACTGCAGCCGCGTTACTGGCATGCACGCAGTGGTCAGGCGGTCGAGCTGGCCGCTGCCCATGCCGAGAGCCTGGCACGGCATTACCTGGGCCGCGACGAGCCGCTGGCTTACGCCGGCAGCATCGAGCGGTTCACCGGTGAATATGCCTTTATCAACCGCCTGCTGCCGGTGGCGCGGGTCGACACCCAGCGGGATGACGCGTTGCGCCTGTATGTTGACCTGTTCCATGACCGCCTCGGCACCCTGGTGGACGAGCGCAAGGCCTGGTTCAGTGCGTTCTTCCAGACGATGCACAGCTTTCGCTGGCTGGATGCGGCAGGACCGCTACGGCCGTTACTGATGCTGGTGTTGCTGGTCTCGATTGTCTCGGCGACGCTGTTCGGTGTGGCGCTGTTTATTGCCCGCCGGCGTGCCCGTACCTTTAACCGCCGGCTGCATGGCTGGTGGGGGCTGGGCTTGGCATTGACGACGTTGAGCTTTGCCAGCAGCGGTGCCTGGCACCTGTTGCACAAGCAAGGTGCGCAGCCCTGGCCAGCGCCGTTTGTGCCGAGCTTTAACGTGGCCGAGCTGGACAAGGCACCGGCGGCCGACTGGCTGCTGGCCGGTGAAGAGCTGTACATGCTCAGCCTGCTTGAACTCGACGGCAAGCCGATCTGGCGCGCCCAGGGGCAGCAGTTCGCCAGTATGTCCAGCCTGCATTACCTGGATGCTCAGGGCCGTGAGCTGGGCAATGACACCCCACGCCGTTATGCCCAGCAGCGCCTCGATCATTACGCCCAGACCCTGGGGCTGGGTGAGGCGCAGACGCTCACGCTGCAGCACAGCTTCGACCATGAATACGGCTTCGTCTTCAAACGCCTGCCGGTGTTCAAGGCCAGCTATGCCGATACGCACAACACCGCGCTGTTTATTGACCCACTGGACGGTGCCCTGGCCAGCCGCGTGCAGGATGCCGACCGTGCGGAAGGTTGGGGGTTTGCCTACCTGCACAAGTGGGAATTTCTCGCAGGCTTAGGCAATGGCTACAAGCACCTGCTGCTGGGCATCGTCGCGTTGGCGCATGTGCTGTTGGCGCTGGTGGGCCTGAGCCTGCTGCTCCGAGGGCAGCACCGATGAACCGCTGCCGATCCATCACTGACTGTGGCCATGCCTGGAGCTGACTATGCAGAAGCCGACGACGCCGAACATCTCGTTCTACAACCTGGCCTGGCGCTGGCATTTCTATGCCGGGCTGTTTGTGATTCCGTTTCTGATCCTGCTCTCGGTCACTGGCATCATCTACCTGTTCAAGCCGCAACTTGACCAGCTGATGTATGCCGAGCTGCTGCAGGTCACGCCTGCCGAGCAGGCTATCTCGGCGGATCAGCAGCTGGCGTTGGTGCGCCAGGCGTATCCCGGGGCGAACATCAGCCAGTACCTCCCACCGGTTAACGCCGAGCGCAGTGCGCAGTTTGTGCTGGAGGCTGAGGGCCAGAGCCTGAATGTGTTTGTTGACCCTTACAGCGCCAGGATTCTCGGCAGCCAGGATGCGCTGCTCAATCTGCAGGCCATCGCCCGCCAGCTGCATGGCGACCTGATGGTCGGCACCCTGGGCGATCGACTGATCGAACTGGCCGCCGGTTGGGGCATCGTACTGGTGGTATCCGGTTTGTACCTGTGGTGGCCGCGCGGGCGTTCCGGTGCGGGCGTGCTGTGGCCAAGGCTGAGTGCTCGTGGGCGTTTGCTATGGCGTGACTTGCACGCGGTGACAGGCTTTTGGGGCTCGCTGCTGTTGCTGTTTATGCTGCTCACCGGCATGACCTGGACCGGCTTCTGGGGCGCCCAGTTTGCCGGCGCCTGGAACCACTTCCCGGCCGCGATGTGGGACGACGTACCGCAGTCCGGCAAGCTCACCGGCAGCCTGAACACCAGTAGTCAGCAGACCGTGGCCTGGGCGGTGGAAACCACACCACTGCCGGCCTCCGATCCACACGCCGCGCATAACGGCCATGCCACTGCCGAGACGCCTGCCGCCCCGGCCAATCTGCTGCAGTACGTGGTCGACACCGCCGCTGAGCGCGGCGTACAGCCGGGTTACAGCATCACCCTGCCGAAAGGTGAAACCGGGGTGTACAGCATCGCCCTGTTTGCCGACGACCCGCGTAACGACGCCACTCTGCATATCGATCAGTACAGCGGTGCGGTGCTCGCCGATGTGCGCTGGAAGGATTACGGCGTGGTGGCAAAAACCGTGGAAACCGGGGTGATGCTGCATGAAGGCAAGCTGTTCGGCCTGGCCAACCAGTTGCTGATGCTCGCGGTCTGCCTGCTGGTGCTGCTGAGCGCGATCAGCGGCCTGATCATGTGGTGGCAGCGCCGACCGAGCGGCAAGCTCGGTGTACCGCCGCTACGCCACGACCTGCCACGCTGGAAAACCGCGATTGTCATCATGTGCCTGCTCGGCGCCGCCTTCCCGCTGGTGGGCGCATCCCTGTTGTTGATCTGGGCGCTGGACTGGCTGCTGTCACGCATACGGCCACGGGTCGCTCTGACCCCCTCGACCTGATTCATCTGATCCTCTGGCAACCAAGGCCACCGTCTTGGCTGCCACAACAACCTTACCCTGGCAAAACCGGGCTGAGGCATAACGACCTTATCGATACAGGGCATTGGCCTGTGCCGTGCCTTTGATTCAGGAATAAACGCACATGCAGTTTCAGCTAAAACCACTCAGCCAGTTGTTGGCCACGAGCGCGATCGCGCTGAGTGTTCACACCTTACCCGTGCTTGCCGACAGCACCCTGGCGCTGGGCAGTGTCACGGTGACGGGCGAGGAGAAGGGCCCGCTGTCCAGCTACAACATCCTCAGCTCGGTGGACTACGTCGGCAGCGACGTGCTGGAAAAACAGCCGGTGCAATACAGCTGGGAGCTGTTCAGCCGTGTGCCGGGCGTGATGCTCACCCAGTTCAACCAGGGCACCACCTCCGGCAAGCTGTCATTCCGTGGCTTCAACGGTGAAGGCGAGGTGAATGCCGTGAAGCTGTTGATCGACGGCATCCCGAGCAACACCAATGACGGCAACATGCCGTTTATCGACATGGTCTTCCCGCTGGATATCGAAGACATTGAAGTGGTGCGCGGTACCAATGACCCGCGCTACGGCCTGCACAACATTGCCGGCAACGCCAGCATTAATACCCGCATTGGCGGCAACGAGGGCAAGCTGCGACTGCGCAGCGGCAGCTTCGATACCCAGGAGCTGCAACTGGTCAAAGGCATCGAGACGGACAACTGGTCGCAGAACTACTTCGTCGCTTACCAGAAGAGCGGCGGTTACCGTGACCATGCCGATGCCGAACGTCAGAGCTTCGCCGGCAAATGGTTCTATACCGCTGACGCCGGTTGGCGCGCCGGCCTGATCGCACGGCATTACGAAGCCGATGCCCTGGAGGCCGGTTACCTGACCCAAGCCGATGCCCATCATGACCCGCGCCAGTCGTACCTGAACAACGCGACGGACAAGGGCGAGCGCAGCATGGATTCGCTCAGCCTGCATCTGGATACCGACCTGGCTGACGACCTCGCCTGGTCGAGCAAGGCGTACTACAACCGGTTTGAAGACCGGCGTTGGACCAAGTACTGGATCACCTCCGCGCAGCAGGAACGCTTCAACGACGAAGACCAGTACGGCGCAATCAGCAGCCTGACTTGGCGTCCTGATGTACCGGGGCTGCATGACTTTGCCCTGGAAGGTGGCGCCGATATCCAGCGCCAGGAGGTGATCAGTGAGCGTTATCGGACGGTCAGTCGTGTGCGTACCGCACAGACACGCGACCAGGTGTTCGATCTGACCACAACGGGTGTTTACGTGCAGGCGCTGATCGAACCCTGGGAAACCCTTAAGCTCATCCCGGCCTACCGGGTGGACCGCGTCGAGGGCGACTATCACGATCAGTTGTCTGGCGAGCGGGCCAGCGTCAATGATTTTGGCACCATCAACCAGCCCAAATTCAGCCTGGTCTATTCCCCCTGGCAGACGGCCAGCTTTTACGCCAACTGGGGACGTACCTTCCAGATCGGTGTCGGTTCGGGTGCCTACAAACTGGCCAGTTTGCAGGATGACCTGAAACCGTCGATCAACGAAGGCTGGGAAACCGGCATCAAGTTCAACCCGGTGACCTGGCTCGATGGTCGCGTGGCGTACTGGGAACAGCACGCCACCGATGAAGTACAGCGCCGGCTCAATGCACCGTCCGGGGATACCGAGAACGTCGGTGAAACCCTGCGACGAGGTTATGACGTGCAGCTCAACCTGTACCCCAACGACCTGGCGCGCGTGTGGTTCTCCTATTCACGGCAGTTCTCGGAAATCCTCACGCCTGGCCCACGCCTGCCGGCCAGCAAGGGCAAGGAGATGGATCACGTACCGCATCATCTGTATGCCTTGGGCGGTGATTATCAGGCCAGTGAAAAACTCAAGCTAAGTGCCTGGGTCAACGGCCAGAGCGACTACTACCTGGAACGCACCAACAGCACCGGTCAATATGGCGGCTACACCCTGCTCAACCTCGGTGCGGAGTACCGCCTGAGTGAGAGTGTAAGCGTGGACATGCAACTGAAAAACATCACCAACCGCTACTACGAGTACGTCTGGTATGACCCCGATGGCGCGCTGGATTCCCTGCATGCCCCAGGCGATGGCCGTGCGTTGTATGCTGGTTTGACCCTGGATTTCTGACTTTCGTTTTCCTACAAGGAGGCAATACCCATGATGCTGAAGAAAACCCTGCTTGGTCTTTCCCTGTTGCTGCCGGCACTGCTGGTCCAGGCCCATGAATACACCGCCGGTGAGCTGCATATCGAACACCCCTGGTCGCGGGAAATGCCGGCCGTAGCGCCCACCGCTGCGGCCTATTTCGTGGTGCACAACAAAGGCGCTGAGGCTGACCGCCTACTCAGTGCCAGCACCCCTGTGGCCGGCAAGGCCGAACTGCACGAACACATCCACGCCGATGGTCTGATGAAAATGCAGCAGGTACAGAACGTGGCGATTCCTGCCGGTGGTGAAGTGAAGTTTGAACCGATGGGCTACCACGTCATGCTGTTCAACCTGAAACAGCAGGCCAAGGACGGCGAGCGCTTCCCGCTGACCCTGACCTTCGAGAAGGCCGGCACCGTTGAGGTGGAGATCGCCGTGCACAAGGATGCGCCTGAGGGCAGTGCGCACGGTGAAGGTCAGCACCAGCACTGATGATAAGCGCGCTGCGAGGGCATCGGCTGGGGGCCACGCTCGGCGTGCTGGCACTCGCCCTGATTGTCCTCGCACCGCTCTTTTCCCAGTCTCGCACGGAGTCGCAAGATTGGTCGTGGTTAACCGAACTGGCCTGCCATGAAGGCCTGGCGCAAGCAGCATCGCCAGCCATGCCGGATGATTTGCCGCAGAAGTTCAAGCTGGATGCATGCGGTTATTGCTCGTTACTGATCAACAGCCCAGCCCTGGGTAGCCTGGATTGGGGCTATTTCAGCATCGCTGTGCTGCGCCTGGTTCCACAGTCGTTGCGTTGGCTGTGGCCTGCGTTGGCGATGCGTTTCCCCGCAGCACAATCACGCGCCCCGCCTGTTGCACTCGATTGAGATGATCGAGTGGAGCCTCAGTGAGCTCCATCACTGCGAGTTACTGGCCCTGCGCGGCCAGTAACCCTGTATGGCAAGGAGCGTGAATCATGCATTCATCCAAAAGTCGGGCGTTGCCTGTGCACAGGCGTATCGCCAACGAACGGATCTTCCCGGATTACCCGAGCAACGCGCGCTCGTTCATCGCGCTGGATGCCAAGTTGCTGCCGTACTGGCACCTGCTGTATGACCTGTGCCCTTCACTGCTCAAGCTTGATCCGCCGGAAGGGCTAAACCTGTTCCGGCGTTTTATGGTCTGGGCCTACCGCCGCCAACCCGCGCAGGACTGGACTTTTCATATCAGCGTTTGCCGCTGGCTGTTGCTGTCTGAGTATGCCCCCCACGTCACCGCTGAACAGGTGGAGAGTCTGCTTTCAGCGGCGGCAGCGCGCTGGGTCAACAGTGATGCCAGTTCGGCGCAGGGCATCCTGTTGGCCTGTTCTGTTCAGCCGATGACACTGGTGGATTGGAAGGTCGGTGGGGCTGCACAGGGCGGTGATATTCAGGTGCTGCCGCCGGCACGGTTCGACTTTGCCTGGTCTCCGTTAAGTCGCAGCGGCGTTGCGGGTTTTCGCCGTTGGTTGCGGATTCCTGAATAAGCGCTGCGACAGCCTGACGCAGGTTGGCCCAGGTGCCAGCCCCCTGAGTGATGGCGAACGGCTGTGGCGGGTTGTCGCAGTTGAGGCGCTGCCAGGCTGCCCATAGGATGGGCCGACTTCGGGTAGGAATTTGCCTTGTCTGGGCATCCACGGTTAAGCCCGAAGGTCTCTTTATCGGCCAAGGCTCGGTAACCGGCTCTCCCTCAGGGGAGAGCCCTCTTTTCCACCCTCATTCGCAAGATGCCTACAGCCTGGTTGAGGGTGATCGGCTGTATCTGCCAGATACCTATAACAACACATAAACCGATGAGGTCTTGATATGAAGAAAGTTGTCGTGCTGACGTTTGCTCTGCTGTCGATGGGCTCGGTACAGGCCGCGCAAGATCCTGAGGCGGTGTTTAACCGCTCCTGCGGCATGTGCCATAACGGTCAGTTGCCAACCGCGCCGAAGAAAGGCGATGCCGCTGCCTGGCAGCCGCGCCTGGCTCAGGGCACGGATACCTTGGTCAAGCACGTGACCGAGGGCTTCAATGCCATGCCGGCGCGTGGTTTGTGCATGGATTGTACGGCTGAGGACTACAAGGCCGTGATTGACTGGATGTCCAAGTAAGGTCAGGTAACCCGCTGCTGGTCCTGTGGCAGCCGCTGTTTGTCACAGGACGCTATGCTGCTTGCTTGTGTGGGCAAGCCTATCTCGCTGGTCTGCGCCGCTTATGCTGGGACCTGCTCAGGATCCATGCACCATTGATTTGCATCAGCTGTTCTACGCCGACCTTCGGCCATACTCGGCGCAGGATTCTTGAGTTGCCGTAATGCCCCGCAATCGTTCCTTTACTGCCGATTACCGCGCAAGCTGGCTGGCCCTGTTGGCCATGCTGTTGCTCAGTGTCGGGCCGTTGCTGTCGCAGCTCACTGCGCCGGCTGAACCGGCCTGGCTGACGGAACTGGCCTGCGGAGAGCATGCCGGTAGCCATGACAACCCGCTGGATCACGACGCGCTGTGGGCCAAGTGCGGCTATTGCACCCTGTTGCTCAACAGCCCAGCCACCGGTTGTGCCAGTCCAACGCTAGCCCTGACGGCCGTTGCGCCTGCGGATCGGCATAGTGCGCCGGTACGCAGCGGCGTTGCCCGCTCAGCTATTTTCCCCGGTTCGCGCAGCCGCGCACCGCCTGCCTATTCCTGATCGCCATTGCCCTGTTGCTGGTGCCGCGTATGCGGTGCTGGCCATTCCCTGGTTTTGTCTCGATTCTGGAATAGTCATGTCTACTCGTTCGCTTTTGATCAGCGCTGCACCTTTCCGTCTGGCGCCGCTGTGTATCGGCCTGCTGTTGGCCACTCAGGCGCATGCCGCGCAAACCACCGAACACGACCCGGAACACCACGCGCTGCAATTGCCGCCAACGGTGGTCACCGCCGTGCAGCAGAGCTCGCCACTGACTGTGGTGGCCGACCCCAAGGACCCGCGCCAGCCGGTGCCGGCCAGTGATGCCGCCGATTACCTCAAGACCATTCCCGGTTTCTCCGCGATTCGCAGCGGCGGCAGCAACAGTGATCCCGTGCTGCGCGGCATGTTCGGTTCGCGGCTGTTGCTGCTCACCGACGGCGGGCAGATGCTCGGCGCCTGTCCAGGGCGAATGGATGCGCCCAGCTCGTACATCTCGCCGGAAACCTTTGACCTGCTGACCGTGACCAAGGGCCCGCAAACGGTGATTTGGGGCCCAGGTGCCTCGGCCGGTGTGGCGCGTTTTGATCGCGAGCCGGAGCGTTTCGGTGAGCTGGGTGCGCGTCTGCATGCCAGCGTGCTGGCGGGCTCCAACGGCCGTTTCGACCAAACCCTTGATGGCGCTGTGGGCGGCGAGCAGGGCTACCTGCGGGTGACCGGCAACCGCTCGCATTCGGACGATTACGAGAACGGAAACGGCGACACCATCCCCTCGCGCTGGGACAAATGGAACGGCGACGTGGCCCTGGGCTGGACGCCGGATGACGATACGCTGATTGAGCTCACCGCCGGCCGTGGCGATGGCGAGGCGCGCTACGGCGGCCGTGGCATGGACGGCACTCAGTTCCAGCGTGAAAGCCTGGGCCTGCGCGTGGAGCGCAGCAACCTCGGTGGCGTGCTGGATAAGGTCGAGGCCAAGGTTTACTACAACTACGCCGATCACATCATGGACAACTTCCGCCTGCGCATGCCCGACCCGACCAGCATGATGAGCGGCCCGATGGCGGCTCAGGTTGACCGCCGCACCCTGGGTGCACGCCTGGCCGCCACCTGGGCGTGGGAGGATGTCGAGCTGATCACCGGCGTCGATGCCCAGCGCAGTGAGCACCGCCAGCGCAGCTCCACCCTGAGCATGATGGGTAACTACACCGACGCCGATCGTTTCCCCTGGGACAAGGACGCGCTGATGCACAACTACGGCGTGTTCGCCGAGTCTACCTGGCGCCTGGACGAGCGTGATCGACTGGTCTCCGGCGCGCGCCTGGATCGCGCTTCGGCCAAGGATTACCGGCCTAACTTCAGCGACATGATGGGCATGACCACGCCCAACCCGACGGCTGGCGAGACCCGCGCCGACACCCTACCGAGCGGCTTTGTGCGCTACGAGCACGACCTGTCCGGCTCGCCGACTACCGTCTATGCCGGTATCGGTCACGTGCAGCGCTTCCCCGATTATTGGGAGCTGTTTTCCGCCGGCCTCAATGGCCCGGCTGGCGCGGACAACGCCTTCGACGGCATCAAGCCGGAGAAGACCACCCAGCTGGATGTCGGTATTCAATACCAGGGCGACGCCCTGCAGGCCTGGGCCTCGGCCTATGTCGGTCAGGTGCGTGACTACATCCTGTTCGACTACCGCGGCATGAGCACCCAGGCCGATAACATCGATGCGCGCATCATGGGCGGCGAGCTGGGCGTGGCGTATGACCTGAGTTCCAACTGGAAGACCGATGCCACCCTGGCTGATGCCTGGGGCAAAAACAGCTCCGATGGCGAAGCGCTGCCGCAGATGCCGCCGCTGGAAGCACGCCTGGGGCTGACCTATCAGCGTGACGACTGGAGCGTTGGCGCCCTGTGGCGGGTGGTTGATGGCCAGGGCCGCATTGCGGATGGGCGCGGCAACGTGGTGGGGCAGGATTTCAGCGACAGCGCTGGCTTCGGCGTGCTCTCGGTCAACGGTGCTTACCGTGTGACCAAGCAGGTCAAACTCAGCGCCGGCGTGGATAACCTGCTCGACAAGCAATACGCCGAGCACCTGAATCTGGGCGGTGATTCCGGTTTCGGCTTCCCGGCTGATACCCGGATCGACGAGCCAGGCCGGACGTTGTGGGCCAAGGTCGATTACGACTTCTGATCCTGATAGATCTGGCGTGTTGGCAAAGGGCTCATCATTTGATGGGCCCTTTGCGTTTCCTAATACAGCCTTAAGCTTGCCGCGCGACAGTAGTCCCCGCAGACACACAACTTCCCCTGCATCACGAGGACTTCACCATGCGCAAATTGCTTCTGCTGTCTCTGGTTCTGGCCAGCCCGCTGACCCTCGCCGCCACCCAATGCACCACCGCCGACAAGGCGCAGTGGCAGGACCAGGACAAATTCCAGGCCGACCTCAAAGCCCAGGGCTACGAGATCAAGAAGTTCAAAGTGACCGGTGGCAACTGCTACGAAATCTACGGCTTCAACAAAGAAGGCCAGAAGGTCGAAATCTACTTCGATCCGGTCAGCGGCAAGGTCATCAAAGGCGGCGTTGAAGACTGATGAACAACGCCACCACACGCCTCTGGGACCCGCTGGTCAGGTTGTTCCATTGGTCTCTGGCGAGCGCTTTCTTGGCCAATTACTTCTTCACCGAAGAGGGCGAGAACTGGCACCGCTGGTTCGGTTACTACGCCGTGGCCTGGTTGGCGATTCGCCTGGTGTGGGGTTTTATCGGCACACCGGCAGCGCGCTGGGCGGACTTCTGGCCGACCCGTGCGCGCCTGGCCGAACACCTGCGGGCATTGCTCAGTGGACGTGATTACCACCGCATGGGGCATTCCCCGCTGGGCGGCTTGGTGATGATCGGCATGATGCTGTTGATGCTCGGCCTGGGTGTGACCGGCTTTCTGATGGAGGAGGTCGATTACTTCTGGGGCGCTGATTTACCGCTGGATATCCATGAATTCTGCGCCGATGGGCTGATGGCCCTGGTGGGCCTGCACATCGCGGCGGCGCTTTTTGAAAGCTACCGCCTGAAGGAAAACCTGCCGCTGTCGATGGTCACCGGCAAGCGGCGCAAGCTGGATCACTGAGTTTTTATCTGTCGCGGCTAAAGTCCCGCCCACAGCGTATACGGACTGTGGACGGGGCTTCAGTCGCGATGATTTTGCTTAAACCAGGCGCGCATCCAGGCTGTTCTGCGCCAAGCGCTTGGCCTGCTCCTGAGTCATGCCCAGGCTGTCGTACAGAGCGACGAAGTTTTCGGTGACGTAGCCGCCGAAGTAGGCCGGGTCATCCGAGTTCACCGTCACCTTTACGCCGCGTTCGAGCATCTGCAGGATGTTGTGCTGGCGCATGTCGTCGAACACGCAGAGCTTGGTGTTGGACAGCGGGCAGACGGTCAGCGGGATCTGCTCGTCGATGATGCGCTGCATCAAACGCTCGTCTTCGATAGCGCGCACGCCATGGTCGATACGCTTGATTTTCAGCAGGTCCAGGGCTTCCCAGATGTATTCGGGTGGGCCTTCCTCGCCCGCGTGGGCGACGGTCAGATAGCCCTCGCTGCGCGCCTTGTCGAACACGCGCTGGAACTTGCTCGGCGGATGGCCCATCTCCGAACTGTCCAAGCCGACGGCGATAAACGCATCGTGGAACGGCCTGGCCTGTTCCAGGGTTTTGAACGCTTCTTCTTCGGGCAGATGCCGCAGAAAGCTCAGAATCAAACCGTGGCTGATGCCCAGCTGCTTTTCGCCATCGACCAGCGCCTGTTTGATGCCGCGCAGCACCACTTCAAAGGGAATGCCGCGGTCGGTGTGGGTCTGCGGGTCGAAGAACGGCTCGGTGTGGATGACGTTCTGCGCCTTGCACTTTTGCAGGTAGGCCCAGGTCAGGTCGTAGAAATCCTGCTCGGTGCGCAGCACGTCGGCCCCGGCGTAATACAGGTCGAGAAACTCCTGCAGGTTGTTGAACGCGTAGGCGCTGCGCAGCGCTTCAACATCGTTCCAGGGCAGGGCAATCTTGTTGCGCTCGGCCAGGGCAAACAGCAACTCGGGCTCCAGCGAGCCCTCAATGTGCAGGTGCAGTTCGGCCTTGGGCAGGGCGTTGAGCCAGTCGTACATGGTCAGATCTCGTTATCAGGCGTGGTCGCGACAAAGTTTAACCGTAAGGACAGGATTTCGCCGAATCAGCCGGGCGCTAAATCGCCTTGACCGCGCAACGCTCTCGCGGCCAAGGCCGTTCCTCCGGGGTGCGGGCGGTGTTATGCGCCCGTCTGTTCTTCACGCCTGTAAGCGTAGGTGTCAGCAAAGCGCGAGAGTAGGTATTCGGCGCTGGTTACTGACGGATACTTGGGTGGGTTGCTGGCGTCCGAGCAGTTCGGTAGGCAGCTGATTTCGGTATCCGGGTGCGGCTCGGCGAAGAACGGCATGGAGTAGCGATCAACCCCCAGCGGGCTGATCACCCGATGCGGGGTGGAGGTGTAACGGTCGTTGCTCCAGCGCGCGAGCATGTCGCCGATGTTCACCACAAAGCTGCCGGCCATCGGCGGCGCGTCGATCCACTGGCCATCGCGGTGGCGCACCTGCAGGCCTCCGGCGTCGTCTTGGTAGAGCAGGGTGATGCAACCGTAATCGGTGTGTTCACCCGCGCCTTGCTGTTCGGCACTGCTGGCGGTGTGGCGCGGCGGGTAGTGGATCATGCGCAGCACGCTGATCGGCTCATTGAAGCGCGTGTCGAAAAAATCGCGGTCGATATTCAGGGCAATGGTCATGGCGCGCAGCAGGGTTTGCGCCAGCGCCTGCATATCGGCGTAGTGCTGTTCCATCAGTGTTTCCCAACCGGGCAGGTCGGGATGCCGATTGGCGCCGCGCAGCGGTTTGCCGGCCAGCACCTCGGGATGATTGAGGTCCATGTGGAAACCCATATCGAAGGTTTCCTTGAGATCGCTCGGTTTGCTCGGGTCGAGCTGCTCGGTGGCAATCGCGCCGTAGCCACGGTGATGGGCTGTCTGGGTGATGTCGATCTTGAGCTTTTCTGCAGCCGGCAGGGCGAAGAAAGTCTTGGCGGCGCTCAGCAATTCGGCGATCCGCGCCGGGCTGATCGGGTGGCCGGTGATGTAGAAAAAGCCCCACTCGCGGCAGGCGCGGTCTATCTGCTCAGCCACGGCGGGCCAGGCGGTTGGATCGGCTGAGTAAAGCGCGGCGATGTCGATAATCGGTAGGGTGTTCATAGAGGCTCCGGGTGGGGCGGTGCTGCGAGTCTTCTCGTACTAAGGAGCCTGTCGAACTCAACACTGTTCTGCTGCGGAAAATCCGGATTTGGCCACTTTTGTGGCTTTCCCTCGTTAAATAGCGCGCTATTCGCCTCGGTAAACCCACAAAACTGCCTCAAACCGGCCTTCCCTCGCGACGAACGGTTGAGCCCGACAGGCTCCAAGCAGCGAAAAAGGGCGCCTCTATTTATAGGGCGCCCTGTGATGCGGTTCTGCCAGTGAGGCAGGGACGGCATCTGGGTTATGACTTACTTCGGCAATTCAGCCTTTACGTTTTCCACGTAGTAGTTCATCGAGGCCAGTTCGGCGTTGGTCGCGGCGACGCCTGCCGGGATTTTCTCGACGCCGCTCTGGTCCTTGATCGGCCCGGTGAACGGGTGGAAGGCACCGCTCTTGATGTCGGCAATGATCTGCTCGGCTTCGGTTTTCACATCCGCCGGCACCAGGTCGCTGATCGGCAGGCGAATGGTGTCTTCAGCCAGGCCGCCCCAGAAATCCTGTGGTGCCCACTTGCCGTCGATCACCGCCTGAGTGGATTTGACGTAGTGCGGGCCCCAGTCGTTGACGATTGAGGTCAGTACGGCTTTCGGCCCGAAGTGCGCCATGTCCGAGGCGTAGCCCACGGAATAGACGCCGCGACGTTCGGCGGTCTGGATCGGCGCAGGGCTATCAGTGTGCTGGAACACCACGTCGACACCCTGGTCGATCAGCGCGTTGGCCGCATCGGATTCCTTGCCCGGATCGAACCAGGAGTTAACCCACACCACCTTGATCTCAGTGCCGGGGTTGTACTTGTCCAAAGCCAGCTGGATGGCGTTGATATCGCGGATGACTTCCGGGATCGGGAAGGAGGCGACGTAGCCGACTTTCTTGGTCTTGGTCATCTTCGCCGCGAGGAATCCGCCGACATAACGGCCCTCATAAGAGCGCGACAGGTAGGTGCCGAGGTTCTTGTCCTGCTTGTAGCCGGTGGCGTGCTCGAAGGTCAGCTTGGGGAACTGCTTGGCGACTTTCAGCGTCGGGTTCATGTAGCCGAAGGAGGTGGTGAAGATCAGGTCATAACCACCCTTGGCCATGTTGCGAATTACGCGCTCGGCGTCCGCACCTTCCGGGACGTTTTCCACGTAGCTGGTTTCAACCTTGTCGCCGAGCTGTTTGATCACCGCCTGACGGCCTTGCTCATGCTGGTAAGTCCAGCCGTGGTCGCCAATCGGACCAATGTAGACAAAGCCGACCTTCAACGGATCGGCGGCGGAAGCGCCCAATGTGGCGCTAAAGCCAAGGGCGGCAACGAGGGTGCGCAGCAGCGGTTTTTTGCTCTTCTCGAACATGGTTGGCGGAACTCCGATGTGTGTGGGTACGTGGTTGTTAAACAGCTGCCAGTTGGATTGCAAAAAGCTGACCAACTGGACAATTAGCGCTGCGCGCCGCGTAAAAACGCAGAACCCCGCCGAAGCGAGGTTCTGTGGAGGTGCTGTGCTGGTGCGTCAGGTGCTGCTTGTGCTGCCTGCTGGTGCGTGAGGGTCAGTGCCCTGGCTGCCACGGTTTGCCCAGTGATACCGGGGCAAACAGGCGTGTCTTGATCGCGTCGCGCGACAGCAGGACCAGCACCAGGATGGTCGCCACATAGGGCAGCATCGCCAGCAGGTTGGAAGGGATCGACAGGCCGATGCCCTGTGCCACCAGATGGATGATGCTGGCCAGGCCGAACAGATAGGCGCCGAGCAATACGCGGAATACCCGCCAGCTGGCAAATACCACCAGCGCAAGGGCGATCCAGCCGCGCCCAGCGGTCATGTTTTCCGCCCACATCGGTGTATAGGCCAGCGACAGGTAACCGCCCGCCAACCCGGCCATGGCACCACCGAATAACACCGCCAATGTGCGCACGCGCAGCACCGGCAGGCCCATGGCGCTGGCCGCGTCGGGGTTTTCACCGACCGCCTGGATGATCAAACCGATGCGGCTTTTCAGCAGCACCCAGGCCACTAAACCGAACAGGGCGAAGGACAGGTAAACCAGAATGTCCTGGGCAAACAGCATGCGCCCGATCAGTGGAGTCTCGCTAAGCAGCGGAATGGCAATGGGCTCAAAACCGGCCAGCGGTTTGCCGACCCAGGCCGCGCCGACAAAGGTGGAGAGGCCGACGCCGAAGATGGTCAGCGCCAGCCCGGTGGCCACCTGATTGGCGTTAAAGCCCAGGGCCACCGCGGCGAACAGCATCGACAGCAGCATGCCAGCGCTCATCGCCAGCAGCACGCCGAGCCACAGGTTGCCGGTACTCAGGGCGACGATAAAACCGATCACCGCGCCGAACAGCATCATGCCTTCCTGGCCGAGGTTGAGCACGCCGCTCTTCTCACAGATCAGTTCACCCAACGCCACCAGCAGCAGCGGCGTACCGGTGCGCACCATGGCGTAGAAAATATTGCTTAACAGGTCGAGGTCCATCGGGAATTCCTACAGATACGTTGTCAGGCCATTGCTTCGGCGTTGGTTGTGCGCTGCGCCCATTTCCACTTCAGCCGTGGCCGATAGAGGATCAGCACGTCGCAGGCGAGCAGGAAGAACAGCATCATTCCCTGGAACAGTTGGGTGATCGCCTGGGGCAGGTTCATGGTCATCTGCGCGTTCTCGCCGCCCAGGTACAGCAGGGCCATCAGCAGGCTGGCGAACAGAATGCCTAGCGGATTCAGACGGCCGAGAAAGGCCACGGTGATCGCCGCGTAGCCGTAGCCCGGCGATACCTGCGGCACCAGTTGGCCAATCGGCCCGGCCACTTCACCGACACCCGCCAGCCCGGCCAGGCCGCCGCTGACCAGCAGGGCAAACCACACCAGGCGCTTCTCGCGAAAACCGACAAAGCCGGCAGCGCGGCGGTCGAGGCCTAGCACCTTGATCTGAAAACCCAGAAAGCTCTTGTGCAGCAACACCCACACCGCCACCAGGGCCAGCAGGGCGAAGTACAGGCCGGCATGCAGGCGACCGTCTTCACTCACCAGCGGCAGGCGGCTGGCATCACCGAACATTGCCGACTCAGGGAAGTTGAAACCGGCCGGGTCTTTCAACGGGCCATGCACGAAGAACAGCAGCAGGTTCAGCGCGATGTAGTTGAGCATGATGCTGGTGAGGATTTCATTGGCATTGAACTGCGTACGCAGCCAGGCGGTCAGGCCGCCCCAGGCTGCACCCGCTGCCACGCCGGCGAGCACCACCCAGACCAGCGCCCAGCGGCTGTCCCAGTCGATGATCTGGATCGCCATGGCGCTGCCGGCCAGCGCGCCGAGCAGCAGTTGACCTTCGGCACCGATATTCCAGATGCGCGCCTGATAGGCCACGGCGAGGCCAAGTGCACAGAGCAGAATCGGCAGCGCCTTGACCAGCAGTTCGGAGACGCCATACCAGTCGGCCAGCGGCGCAATCAGCAAGGTGTGCAGTGTGTCCAGCGGGTCGTGGCCGAGCAGGGCGAATAACAGCGCGCCGCTGCACAGAGTCAGCACCGCGGCGAGTAGCGGCGATAGCCAGAGCATGGCGCGCGATTGCTGACCACGCGGTTCGAGGGATAACAGCATGGAAAACTCCGTCAGCTCAGGCTGGCAGCAGCGGCTGCCGGCGTGCTTGTGATAGGGGGGAGTGGAGCGAATTCGCCGGCCATCCAGCGGCCGACTTCAACGGCTTCGGTTTCTGCGGTGGCGGCCAGGGGCGAGAGCTTGCCGCTGCACAACGCACCAATGCGGTCGCTGATCTGGAACAGCTCGTCGAGGTCTTCGGAGATCACCAGAATCGCCGCGCCGGCATCGCGTAGGGCAATCAGCGCGCGATGGATCGCCGCCGCCGCGCCCACGTCCACGCCCCAGGTCGGGTGCGCCGCCACCAGCAGTTTCGGGTTCTGCAGGATTTCGCGGCCGAGGATAAATTTCTGCAGGTTGCCGCCGGACAGGCTGCGCGCGGGCGCATCGGCATCCGGCGTCTTTACCGCAAAACGCTGGATAATCTCATCGGCCAGGGCTCGCACCTTGCCGCGCTGAATCAGCCCCTTACTCAGCAAACCCTGCTGGAAAGCGGTGAGCAGGGCGTTATCACTCAGGCTCATATCCGGTACCGCGCCGTGACCCAGGCGTTCGGCCGGAACAAAGGCCAGGCCCAGCTTGCGCCGTGCATCCGGGTACAGGTCGGCGATGGGTTGAGTGTCCAGGCTGATGCGTTCGCGCTCGCTCCGCGGCAGGCGTGCTTCGCCGCTGAGCAGAGCCAGCAGCTCGTCCTGACCATTGCCGGCGACTCCGGCGATGCCGACGATCTCGCCGCTGCGTACTTCCAGGCGGATCTGGCTGAGGGTGCAGCCGAACGGGTCTGCGTTGTGCCAGCTGAGGTCATCCACCCGCAAACGCGGCAGACCGCCGTCAGCTTTCGGGTAGCTGCTTTCCAGCCCCTCGGCGTCGCCGACCATCAGCCGCGCCAGTTGCAGGTCGCTGCACTCGGCCGGTATGCAATGCCCCGACACCTTACCGCCGCGCAGCACCGTGGCGCTCTGGCACAGGGCGCGCACCTCGCCGAGCTTGTGGCTGATAAACAGAATGCTGCAGCCCTCGGCAGCCAGACGGCGCAGGGTGACGAATAGCTCATCGGCCTCTTGCGGGGTCAGTACCGAGGTCGGTTCATCAAGAATCAGCAGTTTGATGTCCTGCATCAGGCAACGGACGATCTCCACCCGCTGCCGCTCGCCGATGGACAGGCTGTGCACCAGCCGGCCCGGTTCCAGGGCCATGCCATAACGCTGCGAGACTTCGCGAATCTTCGGCTCCAGCTGTTTCGGTGTGCCGGCCGCTGCGCCCATGGCCAATGCGATGTTCTCCGCCACGCTCAAAGTCTCGAACAGCGAGAAGTGCTGAAACACCATGCCTACGCCAAGGCTGCGCGCCATGGCTGGGTCACGCATCTTCAGCGGTTCACCCTGCCAGCGAATCTCGCCGCTGTCGGGTTGGGTGACGCCGTAGATGATCTTCATCAGGGTGCTTTTGCCAGCACCGTTCTCGCCGAGTAGCGCATGGATTTCCCCAGGCGCGATGCTCAGATCGATACGGTCATTGGCCAGGCAGCCGGGGTAGCGCTTGCTGATACCGCTCAGCTGCAAGCGTGGAACAGAAGGGGAACTGGACATGGACAGAGGCTCGGGAATGACAACTGCCCTGGCTAAAGCAAAAAGCTGGCCAGTGAGTCAGAAAAGCCTGCTGGCGGCGTCGATGCAAGCCCTGCCGTAATACCACGCCATTAAGTGGCCCTAGCTTGGTGCAAGGCGACGAGATGCTGGTGCGTTTTGGCGCAGTGCAGAGCGTTGCGCCAGGATTTAGAGCGGCCGCAGCTCACTCCGGCCACGGCTGATATCCGCCAGCAGTCGCTGCAACTCGGCAACCCGTGGCGCAGGGAGGGCTAGGTGCAATTCGGCTCCGGTGGCGTCGTAGCTTTCGTGCTCCAGCAGGCAGTCGAGCTCGGCCAGGTGCGCCTTGAGCAGCGGCAGTTCGGCAAACAGGCAATGGCAGCGATACTGCTCGCGGGCCACCAACTCGATGCGCGGTGCGCTTTGCAGGCATTTATTGGCGCTGCCGCCGTAGGCGCGAGCCAGCCCACCGGTGCCGAGCTGGATGCCGCCGTAGAAGCGGATCACCAGTACCGCCACCTGATCCATCTCCTGGCTCTCGATGGCTGCAAGGATCGGCCGACCCGCCGTGCCGCCGGGTTCGCCGTCATCACTGAAGCGGTACTGCTGGCCAACCTTCCAGGCCCAGCAGTTATGGCTGGCGCTGGCGTCGCAGTGCAACGTGATAAACGCCTGCGCCTCGGCCGCGCTGGTAACCGGCGCGGCGAGGGCGATAAAGCGGCTTTTGCGAATTTCCTCGCGGTACTCGCAAGGGCCGAGCAGGGTGAAGGGCATCAGGCGTCTTTGGATGGCTGGGTTAGGCCGCAGCCCTTGAGGATGATGGCGATCAGCTGGTCGGCGGCTTCTTCGTAGTCGGCTTTTACCAGGCGCGAGCGGCCGGTAACGCGGCAGATTTGCGAGGCAAAGTCGGCGTAATGCTGGGTGCTGCCCCACAGCAGGAAGATCAGGTGCACCGGGTCGACCGGGTCCATCTTGCCGGCGGCGCTCCAGGCTTCAAACACCGCCGCGCGGCCACGGAACCAGGTCTGGTAATCCTGATTGAGCATCTGCGAGAGGTGCTCGCCACCGCTGATCACTTCCATGGCATAGATGCGCGAGGCTTTCGGGTGGCGGCGGGAAAATTCCATCTTGGCGCGGATATAACCGGCCAGCGCGATGGCGGGATCATCGTCCACGCTCAGGTTGTTGAAGGTGTTGTCCCACAGCTCAAGGATGTTCACCAGCACCGCCTGATACAGCCCCAGCTTGTTGCTGAAGTAGTAGTGCAGGTTGGCCTTGGGCAGGCCAACGTTCTGCGCGATGGTGTTCATGCTGGTGCCTTTGAAGCCGTGGCGGGCGAACTCTTCCTCGGCGGCCTTGATGATCGCCTCTTCGTTTTTCTGCCGAATCCGGCCGGCAGGTTTGTTGGTCGGATCGGCTCGGTGCGCAAGTACTTCAACAGTCATGGGCGGTTCCGCAGTGGTCAGGTTTTCGGACGCCTGCACTGATACCCCAGCGCCGCCAAGGTGACAAGCGCAAGGGGCGGAAAAAGCGTTACAAGCCCTATTTAAGCGGGCTTTGCACCGTCATTGTGCGTATTTTGCGCTGTTTTGATCCGGGTCTCAGGCCTCGGCCAGGGCCTCCAGAAAGCTCTCCAGCACCAGATGCGGGCGGCGGCCTTTGCGTGTCACCGAGGCTAGGCTGATGTCATAGAAGCGGCTGGCCGGTTTCAGCACGCGCAGGCGGCCTTGCTGCACCCAGGCCTGGGCGTAATGGTCGGGCAGGTAGCCGATATAACGCCCGGTGAGGATGAGAAAGGCCATGCCTTCGCGGTCCGAGGCGCTGGCGGTGCAATTGAGCGCCTGGTAGTGGCTCTGCACTTCGGGCGGTAGGCGGAAGGTCGGCGCGATGGCCTCCTGGGCGTTCAGCCGCTCATCCTCCAACTGTTGATCATCGACATAGAACAGCGGGTGGCCGACCGCGCAGTAGAGCAGCGAACGCTCGTCGTACAGCGCCTGGTATTCCAACCCGGACAACGGCGTGACCTGCGGCACCACGCCGATGTGCAGGCGGCCGTCGAGCACGCCTTGTTCCACCTCGCTCGGCGGCGTCATGCGGATGTGGATATGCACATCCGGGCCGCGCTCCTTCAACCGCGCCAAGGCATTGGTGATGCGCATATGCGGCACTGTAACCAGGTTGTCGGTCAGGCCGATATTCAGCTCGCCGCGCAGGTGCTGGTGCAGGCCGTTGACCTCAGTGCGAAAGCTCTCCAGTGCGGCCAGCAACTGCTGGGTGCTCTGGTAGACCTCGCGGCCTTCTTCGGTCAGGGCAAAGCCGGCGCGGCCGCGTTGGCACAGGCGCAGGCCGAGGCGTTGTTCCAGGTCGCTCATCTGTTGGCTGATCGCCGAGCGGCCGATGCCCAAAGCGCTTTCCGCCGCAGAAAAGCCGC
The DNA here is from genome assembly GCF_012985775.1 of Pseudomonas sp. WS 5011. Lineage (NCBI taxonomy): Bacteria > Pseudomonadati > Pseudomonadota > Gammaproteobacteria > Pseudomonadales > Pseudomonadaceae > Pseudomonas > Pseudomonas sp. WS 5011. Next base: position 92,139 of record NZ_JAAQXA010000006.1, on the reverse strand, counting down.
CGCACTCCACCACGCTACGAAACAGCTTGAGCAAGCGGATATCAAAGTCGCTGACTTGGGCCAGTGGGTCGGGGCGGCGAGTGCTCATGGTGAGGTGCTCATGGTGAGGTCTTTGTTTAGCGAACACTTAACTAAAGATAAGAAGAGTCGTGTTTTCCTGACTCTAAGCCCGTGGCACCTTTACTGGCAACAGATTCGACTTTACCGCTTCAATCGCCCACACCGAGGCCACCATGAACATGCCGCAGATCGAAGTCCCGTCCCTGGCCAGCCAGCTCAAGCTGGATGCGCACTGGATGCCGTTTTCCGCCAACCGCAACTTCAAGCGCGACCCGCGTTTGATCGTCGGCGCCGATGGCAATCACTTCATCGATGACAAGGGCCGTCGCGTATTCGACAGCCTGTCCGGCCTGTGGACCTGTGGCGCTGGGCACAACCGCAAGGAAATTCAGGAGGCCGTGGCCAAGCAGCTGGGCACCCTGGATTACGCACCGGGCTTCCAGTACGGCCACCCGCTGTCCTATCAGCTGGCCGAGAAAATCACCGAGCTGACCCCAGCCGGCCTCGATCACGTGTTCTACACCGACTCCGGTTCCGAGTGCGCCGACACCTCGGTGAAGATGGCCAAGGCTTACTGGCGCCTGAAAGGCCAACCGAGCAAAACCAAATTTATTGGCCGCGCTCGTGGCTACCACGGCGTGAATATCGCCGGCACCTCGCTGGGTGGCATCGGCGGTAACCGCAAGATGTTCGGCCAGATGATGGACGCCGACCACCTGCCGCACACCTTGCAGTCGCACCTGGCCTTCACCAAAGGCATGGCGGCTACTGGCGGTGTTGAGCTGGCCAACGAGCTGCTGAAGCTGATCGAACTGCATGACGCCTCGAACATCGCCGCGGTCATCGTCGAGCCGATGTCCGGCTCCGCCGGGGTGATCGTGCCGCCAGTCGGCTACCTGCAGCGCCTGCGTGAGATCTGCACCCAGCACAACATCCTGCTGATCTTTGACGAAGTGATCACCGCCTACGGCCGTATGGGCAAGTGGACCGGTGCCGAGTTCTTCGGGGTGGTGCCTGACATCATGAACACCGCCAAGCAGGTCACCAACGGCGCGATTCCCCTGGGCGCAGTGATCGCCACCAGCGAGATCTACAACACCTTTATGAACCAGGCGATCCCCGAGCACATGGTCGAGTTTGGCCACGGCTACACCTACTCGGGCCACCCGGTGGCTTGCGCCGCCGGCCTGGCAACCCTGGAGCTGCTCAAGCGCGACAACCTGATCGAGCAGTCCGCCGCCCTGGCACCGATCTTTGAAGAGAAGCTGCACAGCCTCAAAGGCAGCAAGAACGTCGTCGATATCCGCAACTGTGGCCTGGCCGGCGCGATCCAGATCAGCCCGCGTGACGGCGACCCGGTGATCCGTCCGTTTGAGGCCGGTATCAAACTGTGGAACGCTGGCTTCTACGTACGCTTCGGCGGTGACACCTTGCAGTTCGGGCCAACCTTCAACACCAAGCCCGAGCAGCTGGACTCCGTGTTCAACGCCGTCGGTGATGTGCTGAACAGCCTCGACTAAGCGACCCCTCATTCCCTGCAGGAGCCAGCAGCCAGGCTCCTGCAAAAACAAGATCCGTTATTAAGGAATTGCCATGACCCTCGTTAACCACCTGATCCACGGCGAACTGACTGCCGGTACCGGCCGTAGCGCTGACGTGTTCAACCCGTCCACCGGCGCGGCGACCAAGAAAGTTGCCTTGGCCGATCGCGCCACCATGCAGCTGGCCATCGACTCGGCCAAGAGCGCCTTCCCGGCCTGGCGCAACACCCCGCCAGCCAAGCGTGCTCAGGTGATGTTCCGCTTCAAGCAACTGCTGGAGCAGCATGAAGCGACCATCTCCAAGCTGATCAGCGAAGAGCATGGCAAAACCCTGGAAGACGCCGCCGGTGAACTCAAGCGCGGCATCGAGAACGTCGAGTTCGCCTGTGCCGCCCCGGAAATCCTCAAGGGCGAGTACAGCCGCAACGTCGGCCCGAATATCGATGCCTGGAGCGACATGCAGCCAATCGGCGTCGTGGCCGGCATCACCCCGTTCAACTTCCCGGCCATGGTGCCGCTGTGGATGTACCCGCTGGCCATCGTCTGCGGCAACTGCTTCATCCTCAAGCCATCCGAGCGTGACCCAAGCTCCACCCTGTATATCGCCCAACTGCTGATCGAGGCCGGTCTGCCAAAAGGCGTGCTCAACGTCGTGCACGGCGACAAGGAAGCGGTGGATGCGCTGATCGAAGCGCCAGAAGTCAAAGCCCTGAGCTTTGTTGGCTCCACGCCGATTGCCGAATACATCTACAGCGAAGGCACCAAGCGCGGTAAGCGCGTCCAGGCCCTGGGCGGCGCGAAGAACCATGCCGTGCTGATGCCCGATGCCGACCTGGACAACGCCGTTAGCGCACTGATGGGCGCGGCCTACGGTTCCTGCGGCGAGCGCTGCATGGCCATCTCGGTAGCCGTGTGCGTGGGCGACCAGATCGCCGATGCCCTGGTCGAGAAGATCGTGCCGCAGATCAAAGCGCTGAAAATCGGTGCAGGCACCTCCTGCGGCCTGGACATGGGTCCGCTGGTTACTGGCGCGGCGCGTGACAAGGTCAAAGGCTACATCGATGCTGGTGTGGCCCAGGGCGCAAGCCTGGTGGTCGACGGTCGTGACCTGGTGGTGGCAGGCAACGAGCACGGCTTCTTCGTCGGCGGCACCCTGTTCGACAAGGTGACCCCGGAGATGACCATCTACACCGACGAAATCTTCGGCCCCGTGCTGTGCATCGTCCGTGTCGGCAGCCTGGAAGCGGCCATGCAGCTGATCAACGACCACGAATACGGCAACGGCACCTGCATCTTCACCCGCGACGGTGAAGCCGCACGCCTGTTCTGCGACGAAATCGAAGTGGGCATGGTCGGCGTCAACGTACCGCTGCCCGTACCGGTCAGCTACCACAGCTTCGGCGGCTGGAAGCGCTCGCTGTTCGGCGACCTGCACGCCTACGGCCCGGACGGTGTGCGCTTCTACACCCGCAAGAAGGCCATCACCCAGCGCTGGCCGCAGCGCGCCAGCCACGAGGCGGCTCAGTTTGCGTTCCCGAGTAATGGCTAAGTAACACCCAGGGGGCTGATCGCAGGATCAGCCCCCTTTTTTAGATGTGGATGACGGCTTGTAGGAGCGGTCGGACGGCGTTCCGTCTTGGCCGCGATTAACAGGCGATCAGACGTAGGTTGGGTTGAGGAACGTAGTGACGAAGCCCAACGAGCGATACCAATGCCTGTTGGGCTTCGCTGCGCTCAACACCAACCTACCGATTGTATGCAGCACGTAATGGATACATAGCCATCGCTTTACGCAACAAACCAGCCGCGCGGGCGCGGCGTTGGTGCAGTGACCGCAGGTTACGGCACCCCTTGGGTGAGCGGGTTCAGGGTTTCCTGACCCGCAAGCCCGCTCTCCCAAGGGCAGCCCACTTCAATTATTTATGAAGAGGACTCCTTGCAATGAGCAAACCCATGATTGGCCTTCCCCTGTGCCGTTGGCAGCTGACCAGCCGTGATATCGGCTGGTTTCACCTAGTCGGTGAGAAGTACATCCACGCCGTCACCGGCTTCGGTGCCTTCCCGCTGATGATCCCCGCCTTCGGCGATGATCTGGACATGGACACCGTACTGGATAGCGTCAGCGGCATCATGTTCGGCGGCTCACTCTCCAACGTGCACCCCAGCTTTTATGGCGACGAGCATCCCGGCCTCGGCCTGGCCGACAAACCCCGCGATGAAACCGTGCTGCGCCTGCTGCGCGCCTGTATTGATCGCGGCATTCCTTTCCTCGGCATCTGCCGTGGCATGCAGGAAATGAACGTGCTGTTTGGCGGCACCCTGCACCGTGAAGTGCATGAGGTGGAAGGGCGTCTTGATCACCGTGAGGTGAAGGACGTACCGGATGATGTGGCCTACGGCCCGATGCACAACGTCGCCCTGACCGAGGGCGGTGTGTTGCATTCTCTGTTCGGCGAGCGGCAGATCAAGGTCAACTCATTGCATGGTCAGGGGGTTGATCGACTGGGCGAGGGCTTGCAGGTTGAAGCCGTGGCCGAGGATGGGCAGATCGAGGCGGTCAGTGTGATTGGCGCCAAGGCGTTTGCTGTTGGGGTGCAGTGGCATCCCGAGTATCGCTATTGGGAGAAGGCGGATTACAACGCGCTGTTGGGGGCGTTTCATCAGGCGGCGCGGGAGTATCAGGTGAAGAAACTTGAACGTCGCAGCGAGGCTGCGTTGGCCTAAAAACTGCGCTGGTGATTGAAAAAAGGCCCGTCGAATGATGGGCCTTTTTATTGTTTTGATAGGTCTTATAACTATATAAGATTCAGTGATTTCCAAAGGCCTTTGTGTAAAACAATCGTTTTTGTCTTGTCGAACTGCGCATGTGGGTTTCTGAAGATGAACTCATACCGTTCATTTCCTGAGTGACTCCATTTGTTTCCTATTGCGCTGCATTTAAAAAGCGCATTGAGTAGTGAGTCGACGGAGTCTCTTGGTGTTTTTTGTAGGTCTATATTTTCAATTAAGGCTGTGTATTTGAACTCTCTTTGCTTTAGCTGTGTTACTGCCTGGGTGAAGTTGTCAAAAACAATGTCATCTATATAGCCGACTAGTTCGTCTTTTATTTCTGGTAGGAAGTATTCTGTTGAGTACTTCCTTATTCCGTTTATTATTTCATTTCTGCTGATTTTTTCATTTTTGTAGAATGATTTTATGTTGTTTAGTAATTGAGTGAAGTCTCTAGGGGTGTGGCGGGTGTGATCAAGTAGGAAATGTGTAGTTGGTTTGTTTTCAGTTTCTTTTTCGAAAAAGCTATCAAAGATGTTACTTGTGCCGTCTAAGAACAAGGATGCTCTCAGGTTTGCGAGTTCTACTAGCATTGAGTTGCTGGCGTCTCTGGGGTCGTGGTACCAATCTAGGCTTACTGAATAGTCTTGTCTGATTTTGTTTTTATTTGGTACTGGTAGTTTTTCAAATAAGTCTGTTCTGCAAAGTATTATTATTTTTGCTGGTATTTTTTCTCTTTGCATCCAGATGTTTAGCCTCTGCGCCTCAAATATAAGAGCTCCCAGTGATTTTAGCTGGATGTCCCTCAGCGTAAGTATGTCGTCTAAACCATCAATTATTAGGAGGTGTTTACTTTGTGTGTTGAATTCGGGTATTAGCTCCTTTAAATAATCAACAACCTCTAGGAATAATATATCCTGCTCTTTGGGGTTCTGTGAGTTTTCTTGATTGTATTCTAGGAGCTTGAATAGGTTGACTTTAAAAGAGGTTTTAGATGAGCGTAGAGCTAGGCTTTTGAGATTTTTTATTGGCAGTAAGCCATGTTCGTTTAGTTTTGAAATGCTTTCTCTGAACTCTAGGTTTTCAGTGTCTCTACCATTTGGGTCTTCTACAAAAGCCTCAAGGAGAGTGGTTAAAATTAGGTATTGCCACGTTGTTGGGTATTTTGATTCGGGCTCAGCATCTCCAGAAAATATTTTTGCAAAACTTTTGAAGGGAAAGTCGGCTAGGTGGTTAACAGTTGTGCAGAATTTTGAGTCTTTATTCTCCGGGAAACTTTCGTGTTTTATTTTTTCGCCTAGTATTGATTTCCCACTGCCCTTGAAACCTAGTATTAGGAATTTATCGCTGCTTTTTAGTTTTTCAAGAGCGTTATCTTTATTTATAAAGCCTTTCTCTAATAATATTGGGAAGGAAAGGCTCTCCTGCTCTCCAGTGGCTTTTCCGAACTCTATATCTGTGAAATTCATGTGTTGGCTCTTGTCTGGTTTTAATAAAAGCGGATTGGTTTTTATCTAATAATAAATTTCATGATTTTATTTTCAGTTTTCCATGAGTTTTCTAGCGCTGAGTTACGACTTGCCAGGCCTGCGATTTCTTGCATACAAAGATTTTCCACCTGTAGAAGTGATCCCGCGCTCTTGTAGTTCAAAACGGCTGTTCTGCGCTTTGATCAAATCGCTCAGCTTCTTATGGCCATAAAGGCGTGAGTCAAAGTCCGAGCGCAGCTTGCTGATATTGGTGCCGAGAGCGCCGAGATGACACCAACCATCCTCGTCCGAATTGTCTTCGATCACCTTGGCAATAAAGTCCACCGGCACTTTTTGCGGTTTGACCTTGGCCAATGCTGGCGGCGCGCTGGGTTTGCTTTCTGCTGTGGCGGTAGGTGCCGGCGTAGCGGTTGATGTGCCATTGCCGGTGCTTTCCGGCTCTGCGGGTTCGGCATCGTTGCGCAGTAGTTCGGTGTAAATAAATTTGTCGCAGGCGGAGACGAAAGGCTTGGGGGTTTTCTGTTCACCAAAGCCGATTACTTCCAGCCCTTCTTCACGCAGGCGGGCGGCCAGGCGGGTGAAGTCGCTGTCGCTGGAAACCAGGCAGAAGCCATCAAAGCGCCGGGTATAGAGCAGGTCCATGGCGTCGATGATCAGTGAGCTGTCGGTGGCGTTTTTGCCGGTGGTGTAGGCGAACTGCTGCATGGGTTGGATCGAGTGTTCCAACAGTACCTTCTTCCAGCCGCCCAGTTGTGGGCCGGTCCAGTCGCCGTAGATGCGTTTAACGCTGGCGACGCCGTATTTGGCGATTTCCTCGAACAGGCCTTCGACAATCGCGGCGGAGGCGTTGTCGGCGTCGATCAGCACGGCAAGGTGCTTTTGCTGCCGGGGCGGGCTGGGTTTGGCGGCCATGCTTCTTCCTTGAATGAAGTTGGCTCGACCTTACTGCGAATGGATGGCAATGCGCCATAGTTTGCGCATTGGCTTTTGGTCTTGGGCCGGTGTGTATCCGCCGCTTGTGTGCTGACCGGTCTATTGGTTCCGCCCTTACGGCGGGTCACTTCTGGCAAACGCCCCAGAAGTAACCAAGAGGTCTTGCCCCTTGCATACGGGTCTCGCTGCGCTCGACTTCCCTCGTTCCATCATTGCTCCAGGGGCACGCCGCGAAGGGCCATCCATGGCCCATCGCGGCTCTCGCGGCATCCATGCCGCTCAACCCCTTCCGCAAAGATTCCACTCGGCCTCCAGATGGGGCGGTTGGCGTCGTCTGTTAAATCGCGGGTGAAAAGAAAAAAGCCCGCAGGGCGGATGTGCTTTCTCTTTGGTTACTTTCTGCGCGTGCAAAGAGATACGGAGCGAAGCGCAGTAACAGCCGCAGGCTGGCCCGAAGGGGAGCGCAGCGAATCAAGTAACTCGCCGTAAGGGCGAAACCCTTAATCCGCGTCACCGCTGCGGCTGCGGAATACCTGCGATCAATCAGCCGCCGATTTACCGCGACAGTCGCTTTCGCGCCGCAGCTGTGTCGTGGTGAGGCCAGCGCTGGCGCTGTCATATGCCTTAACTATCCTCTACAAGCGCCGATAGAGCGTATTACTGGCCAGCTAGAAGGCGATGTCCCATGAATATCAAATCCAAACTGTTGCTGAGCTTTCTGGTGGCAACCCTGATTCCGGTTCTGGTGGTGGCGCTGCTGACGATTCGCAATGTCACGCAGCAGGCTAAAGAGAACTTTCTGGTGTCCAGCAGCCTGGATATGAAGCTGGTGAACAACAGCTTTGCCACTTTCTTTGATTCTGTGGGCCACACCGTTTCCGCCCTGGCGGAATACCCCGCAGTGCAGGATGCCCAGAACGGCGAGCTGACCACCTACTTCGGTGAGGCGCGCAAACCGGGCGAGGTGGCGACCGCCAATGGTGGACGCGAGAAGCAGATCTTCGATTACTTCTCCAGCATCGGTAAGAACAACCCCACCTTCGGCTACGTGTACATGAGCGATACCAAGGGTGGCTATGTGGAGTGGCCGGGCACCGGGGATTACGGTGATTGGGACCCGCGGCAACGCGAGTGGTACCCCATCGGCCGCGACGCCAACTTCACCCTGGCCCGCCGCGACGGTTATTACTGGGAGCCGGATGACGCGGTGTATGTCTCGGTGCTCAAGGGCTTCAAGGACACCGCCGGGCAGTTCGCCGGGGTGGTGGCGGTGGATGTGTCGCTCAAGGCGCTGACGGATATGGCGCAGAGGGTGCGCTTTGGTGAAACCGGTTTTCTGATGCTGGCGGAGGGCAGCGGCACCTTGCTGGTGGATGGCCTCAATCCGGATAACAACTTCAAGAAGGTCAGCGAGCTGCCCGGCGAGCACTTTGCGGTTATCGGTAAAACCGAGAACGGCCTGGTGGAGGTGGAGATCGACGGGGTGGCTTATATGGCCAACGTTTACACCTCGCCTGAGCTGGGCTGGAAGTTTGTTGGCTTCAAGCAGGCGGACGAGATTTACGCGAGCGCCCGCGAGCTGACCTGGATCACCCTGATTGTCTGCGTGGTGCTGGTGCTGGTATTCGGTGCGGCTGGGGTGGTGATCGCCAACCGTATCGTCAACCCGATCAACCTGGTGAAGGATGGGCTACGCACCATCGCTCAGGGTGAAGGTGACCTGACCCGCCGGCTGGACCTGCTCAGCAAGGATGAAACCGGCGAGCTGGCCAAGTGGTTCAATCAGTTTATTGCGTCGATCCAGGGCATGATCCGGGTGATCAAGGAGAACGCCATCAGCATGGATGGGGTTTCCAGCGATACCAACAAGCGCACCACGGCGATGTCCGCCACGCTGCAACGCCAGTTGAGTTCGGTGGAGCAGATCGTCACGGCGGTGACCGAGATGTCCTCGGCGGCCAACGAGGTGGCCAAGACCTGTGTGCAAACCGCCGATGTGTCGGAGCAGGGGCTGGTGGCCACGCGCAATGGCAAAGAGGTGATCGCCCGCAGCACGTCCGGGGTCAACAAGCTCGGCGCCAGCATCCAGAACTCCAACAAGGTGCTTCAGGAGCTGGAGAAGGAAACGGTCAACATCAATAACATCCTATCGACCATTCAGCAGATCGCCGAGCAGACCAACCTGCTGGCCTTGAACGCGGCCATCGAAGCCGCCCGCGCGGGCGAGCAGGGGCGAGGGTTTGCGGTGGTGGCTGATGAAGTACGCAACCTGGCCAAACGCACCCAGGACTCCACCGAGCAGATCAACAATATCCTCAACCTGCTGGTCAACCGCATCAAGGAAGTGACGGTGAGCATGGACCAAAGCCTGGTCGAATCGGGCAAAGCTATCGTGCTGTCCGATGAGGTCATGGCCGCCTTCGAGAGCATTGAAGGCAAGGTGCAGATGATCCGCGACATGACCATGCAGATCGCCACCGCGACCGAGGAACAGCACCTGGTGACCGAGGAAATCAACCAGAACATCGTCGCCATCAACGATGCAGTGACGCAGATCTCCGTGCAGGCCGCCGAGGTGGAAAGCTACGCCCAGGAACAAAGCGGCCTGAGCAGTGAGCTGAAACAGCTGGTGGTACGTTTCCGTACGGAGTAGGCCGGCCGCGCTGCTTTATACCGAGAAAAAGCCCCGCAATTGCGGGGCTTTTTTGTTTACCAGCGATAGCCGTGACCATAGCCGTCGTGCCGACGGTGTTTGTGGCCATGCCAACGTTTATGGCGCGGCCGCTCCTGTATGTAATACACCGGGGCCGGCTGGTAGTAGACCGGCTGGCGCTCGTAGTACACCCGTTGCGGAGGGTAATACGCCGGTGGCGGTGGGTAGTACTCGCGTGGTGGCGGAGCGTAAACCCGCGCGGGACGGCTCTGGCTCACAAGTACGCCGCCAATCACCGCGCCCACCACGGCTCCGGCAATCGCTGCGTCACGGTTGGAGGCCTGCGCTGGGGCCTGGGCAAACAGCGCCAGACTGGCCACCAGGCCGGTGATAAGGGGGATACGCGACAGCATGATCGAAACTCCTGTGCAAACCGGTCTTTCCCGGCTTGTAGTTTCGACACTGGGTGTTGCGCGGCATTGCAGGGCGCAATGTAAAGCCTGTGTAAAACAGTACGGCGCGTAATGCCTGGTGATAAGGCCGCCAGGGGTGGCGGGCTGACGGCGACCCATGAGGGCAATAGCGTTGCTGGTCAGCCTTGATAAGAGGAAGCCTCGCGGCATCAACCTAAGGGTATTACTCGGTAGTACCTGGTGGCGGCTTAGGCTTAAGGAATAGCGGGTGTCTGATTGTCGGTTGTAGCAGCGGCGACGCCTGGAGTTACGGCCGGTGCCTGGTTCTGTGCGGCCAGGTAGGCCTGTAACTTCGCCATCTGGTCGTTCTTTAATTGGATCAGGCGCTGCAGTTTGTCGAGTTGGCTTTGCAGGTCGGCAATACGGCTTTTCAGCTCAGCGTTTTCACGATTGGTCGAATCGAGGCTTTCCTGGGTCATTGCCAGTTGATCAAGCAGGGCCTTGTTGCCTGCGTTGCCTTTGTCACTGCCGGCGCTCGCCTTGTCGCTGCCTTCTGCAACCAGTTTCAAGTTATCGCGGCGTTCAATTGTGGCTGGCGTAGCGGCCGCAGTATTGCGCTTACTGGCATCCAACTGGCGGGCGCTGGCAGCAACATTGCGGCTCTCACGCCAGGCGGCGGTTTGCTGGTTAACCTGAGCAATGGCGGCGCTTTGTGTGCGGCTGTTGATGTGTTGGGCATCGGGTAGGCGCAGCACCTGACCGCTTTTCATGCGGTTGATGTTGTTATCGATAAAGGCCTGCGGATTCAGCTCCTGGATCGCCAGCATGGCCTGATGCACGCTACCGTCAGCCCGCACACGGTTGGCAATGTCCCAGAGGTTGTCGTTGGCGGTGGTCGTGTACTCATTGCCTGCCAGTGGTGTGGCGGCAGCCGTGCTGGCGGATGCTGGTTGATTTGCGCTAACTGCTGGGCGCGCTACCTGCGGCTGTGTGCGTGGCGCAGCAGACGCTGCGGTTACCGGTTGTTGTACGGCAGCAGGGATTACGCTTTGCGCGGTATAGAGCGGTGGGTCCAGCAGCAGGGTGTATTCACGCTGCAACTGGCCATTGGGCCAGAGCACTTGCACCAGGAAGTTCAGGTAAGGCTCACGCATCGGCTTATTCGAGGTCACCCGGATAACGCTTTTGCCATTGGGCTTGAGGACCGGGGTAAATGTCAGGTCCGTCAGGAAGAACTACCGGTCAATCCCTGCCTTGTTGAAGGCTTCCGCAGAGGCCAGGGTCGGCATCACTTCGTTGGCGGCCAGGTCGCGGCTTTCCAGCAGTTCGATCTCCGCCACCAAAGGCTGGTTGAGTGCTGACTGCAGTGTTACTTCACCCAGCCCTAGCGCGTGCGCCATGCCGGATGACAGCGCCGAAGTCGCTGCAATTGCCAGCACCAGTTTACGAACCCGAGCCATAGCGTTATCCCTTGGTTGATCTGTTGATGGACCCGCGAAAGGGTCTTGAATCGAGTGCGGTTTTAGTTGCAGGCGGCCTGCTCAACACGCGGTTCGGCCAGCATGGGCCGCGTCGAAAGTGCTGGGATCTTATGGATTCATGCTGATTAATTGTGTTGATCAGCTAGCAAAACGCTCAAGATTCTTGGCATGAATTGCCGTAAATGCGTCATCGGTCGCGCGCGCAGAAGTTGCCAACGGGTGCTGGTAAGCAAGGGGGCGGGTTGACGCGGTGTCGCTGCGGTGCCGTCAGGTGGTCTGACGGCACACTGGGGGAGGGGGCTTAGCTGTTTTGTGCGTCTTTGCGGCACTGCGCCTGCAGGGCCGCCCAACCGTCGGCGCCAAGGTCTTCGAGGGTCTGGATATTGGCTTCGAAAATTGCCTCAGGCTCAGGGAACGCTGCCACGGCGCGGTCGATGCTGGCTTCACGGAGGATATGCAGCGTCGGGTAGGGCGAGCGGTTGGTGGCGTTGCTGAGGTCGTTGGCGGCCGTGTCGGCAAACTGGAACTGCGGGTGGAAGCTGGCCACTTGCAGGGTACCGCTGTAGCCGAGTTCGTCGAGTGCATCATCGACCACCCCGAGGAAGTCGTTGAAATCGAGGAAGTCAGTCAGGGCGGCGGGGTGGATCAGTAAGGTGGTGTCCGTTTCGCTGGGCTCGCAGTGGGCGAGCGCATGCAACTCGTCGATCAGCATGCTGAGCAGTACTTCCGGCTCGCTGTCGGTACACACCACGTAGCGTACTTGCCCTTTGACCTGCACGGCTTTGGCGAACGGGCAAAGGTTCAGGCCGATCACGGCACGATCAACCCAGGCGCGGGTTTCGGCAATGGCGTGGGCTGCGCTCGGGAGGGTGGTGCTGGACATAGGGCAATACTCGGGCTGGCGTGGGGTGAAGTTTAGCGTCAATAGTGGCGTGCAGGGTTCGCCGGGCGCTTGTCAGCGTTCAGCCGCTGGTGCGCTGTGGGTTGCCAGCGCGGCGCAATGGGCTGCAGCGGCCCGGATCGATGGCGCCGACATAAGGGTTGCCGTGGCCCATCACGCAGCCGACTTGCTGGTTGCGCCAGCGCTCCCACTCGCTGATCGGGTATTGGCGGTTCCAGGCCTCGTAGGTGCGTCGGTCGAGCTTGGACAGTTTCAGCTGGTAGCGTTCGGCCATATACAGATAGATACGCGCTGCTGCACCACGCGTATGGGCTGGCGGCATGGCGGTTTTCGCCTTGAAGTTGACCACCATCGGGCAGGCGCCGTACTGCGTGGGTTTGTCGCTGAGCATGCCGAGGGCGTAGTTGGAGCGGTCACCATTCACCTCACCGATGCTTGGCACCAGGTTGTGCAGGTCGGCTTCGGCTGCTTTGAAGCGGGCGTCGTTGCGCGCGCAGTTCTTGCGTCCGCCGTCCTGCCAGCACTGGCGCTGATGGCCGATTACCCAAGCGGGCACCACATGCTCCCATTCCAGTCTCTGGGCACGGCGCAGCTGTTTGCGGGGGCTGTAGCCACAGCTGCCGAGGTCGACGCGGTTACCGCTGTACGTGCAATGGCAATAAAAGGTGCTGGGCCGTTCGGCATATAACCGCCAGGCGATTTTCTTCGCGGCACTGAAGGTTTTCGGGGCATCGGCAAAAGCGGGTAGGGCAACTAGCAGGCAAAACAGGACAAGCAGACGCAGCATGGGGCACTCGGCAGCCAAAAAGCTGCGGATCATACCGATTAAAGCGCTCTGCGACGGGCCTTTTGCCGCGCTGCTGATAAGCGGTTAGCAATCTTTTGCGCCTGAGGCGGTCTGTTGGCAGTCCACCTGAGCTTATGCAGCTAGGTGATTGATTGTGCTGAAAGTCATGTATTCAGGAGGAAAACTGGCCAATCTGGATTTTGTTGCTAGCGTTACCCCATCACACCGCAGCGGACGACCTCCTCTGATGAGTACTGTGCAGCGTTGGCAATGGCTAAGAAATGGGCCCGTCTGGTCGGGCGGCAACGCTGTGGCAATGCGCCTGTCGCTGCTGGTTGTGCTGTTACTGGCGGTCACTGGTTGCGCAACCCGGCAAGATCACCAGACCATTGTCAGCAACCGCAGTCCGATCAAACCCACCGAATTCTTCCAGAGCCATGCTGACCGTATGGCTACCCTGGGCATGCGCAACAACCTCAACAGCCTCTATCGTTTGATGGACAAGCTGTATCTGCGCAACCCGCGCGAGTGGCGTAAAACCGGTTTACCTGATGTGGAGTCCGCCAAGCGCGCGGTGCACCGCGCCATTGAGCTTGATCAGCCGCTTCCCCAGCTAGGCGGGCGCACTGATGTTGCGGCGCTGAGTTATGCCCTGAGCGCGGAGTACCAGGGCGATCGGGTGGGGGCGTTTATCTATTCGCTGGCAAGCATGCTGATTACCGCCCACGGCGGACGCACGGAGTACTACCTGAGCGATACGCTGGACCCGCAGTTTGTCCACAACGCTGCGCGCAATGTCGAGAAGGCCAGCTGGATGCTCGCTCAGCGCACCGATGCCGGCGGCAAGCCTTGGCTGCTGTCCAACGAGATTTCTGCCGAGGGGCATAACCTCAGCTATGCCGTGGAGTTCGGCAAGATCGTCGCGCGTCTGGATCTGCTCACCGATGTGCTGGATGAGCGTTATCGGCGCATGGGCGTGAGTTATGCCCAGGGCCTGCTGTTTATGAACTTCCTGCCCGTGCAATAAACCCTCAGTAGCCTTCTTCCAAGCGTTTATTGCTTTGCGCGTTGGCGGCTTCGATCTGCTGTTTCAGCTGTTCGGTCTGTTGTTGCAGTTGGGTGGCCTGCTCGGCATGCAGGCTGGCAGTTGCGGCGGTTTCACCGATACCGCAGGCGCTCAGAACCAGGGTGGCTGAGAGCAGTAAAAACACACGGGTGGCGCGCATGGCGGCTCCTGGCAAGTGGCGCGCGGCTTAATGCCAGCGCGAGTAAATGGTTTCCAGGGCACCAGCCTGTCTTAAACGCTCCAGCGCTGCCGAGAACTGTTTGGCACGTGCGCTATCGCCTTTGGCGAAGGCCACATAACGCGGCATTTCCACCAGGGGTTTGGGCAGAATGCGTACGCTCTGTTCTGCGCGCTGCTCGCGAACGAAATACATCAGTTGCACACGATCACCGACGATCACATCAATGCGCCCGGCGAGCAGCATTGACACCAGCTGCCGTGGGTTCTGCGCACTGGTATCGCGTGACAGTTCGGCTTTGTCGAAATCCGATTGGTAGGCATACCCCCGTACCTGGCCAATGGTGAAGAGTGACAGATCGTCCAGTTTGTCCCAGTCGTTAAGGGTGGTTTTACGCGAGGTCATAAACACCGTTGAACCGGTACGGATCGGCCCGGCCAGCTCGTATTGCTGCATCCGTTCGGGGGTCCCAGCGAACTGAAAGGCCATGGCCACTTCACTGCGATCGATCATGCGCTTGACCCGCTCCCAGGGGTACAGGCGCAAGCTGTAGGGGATTTTGGCCTCTTGCATCACCGCCTCCACCAACTCCACATCCAGTCCGCGCGGCTGGTCATCCTCAATGGTGACAAAGCTATAGGGTGCAAACTGCTCATCGCCCACCACCTTCCAGGGTTCGGCTTGCACAGCCCAGGGCAGTAATAGCGTCAAGCACAGCGCAACAATACGCATGAGGTCCTCCAGGCGGGCGCCTCGAACGAGCGAATAGCTCTGCATTGATGCTAGCTAATGAAAAAAGCCCCGGCAGCTGACCGGGGCTTTTTTTGCTGCAAGTTGACTCAGACTTTGCGCACGAACTCGGATTTCAGCTTCATCGCGCCGATGCCGTCGATCTTGCAGTCGATGTCGTGGTCACCGTCGCACAGGCGGATACCTTTGACCTTGGTACCGACCTTGACCACCAGGGATGAGCCTTTGACTTTCAGGTCTTTGATCACGGTGATCGTGTCGCCGTCCTGCAGCACATTACCCACTGAGTCCTTGATCACCTTGGCGTCATCTGCCGCGTCGCTCGCGCCAGTGGCCGACCATTCGTGGGCGCACTCCGGGCATACCAGCTGGGCGCCGTCTTCGTAGGTGTATTCGGAGTTGCATTTAGGGCAGGGCGGCAACGTGCTCACGGCGGGTCCTTGATAGGTCGATAGGAAAAGGCCGCATATTGTATAGGGTTTTATGGTGTCGCGCCGGGTGCTGGCGGTTGTGGCCAGTTAAGCGTGCCACGGTCATTAAAACGCCAGGTGCCAAACAGGCCGTTGGCCAACTTGCCACGCAATTCATAGGGCAGCCCCTGGCCGTCCTGATAGCCGGCCATGCCCCAGGCCTGGCGCAGTGCGGCGTAGGCGGAAAGGCTGACCGGAATACGCAGGATGCTTTCACCGTAACGGGGTACTTGCCCGCGTTGGTCACTGACGCCACTGAGCAGCGGTTGCTGGTTGACCTGCAGCTCAAGGTCCACGCCGTCGAAATCGATGGCCTGGCCATTGGGGTTCTGTACCCGCAGTTTGATTGCGAAGCGTGCTTCCAGGCCTTCACCGGGCAGCGGCTCGATACCGACCAGTTCGATGCGCAAAGGGTCGCGCGTGGCCAGGGTGCTGCACGCAGCCAGGGTGAGCAGCAGGCTGACAAACAGGGCGCGGACGAATGTGCGGTGAAGGGCGTTGGGCATGCTAGGTTTCCACTGCTGAGTAATCACAGAGTAGAAGACCCCGAGAGCGCGGCGATTACGCCGCAGCAGGGCAAATTAGCGCGAGAAGGGTTGTTGCAGGAGATGCCCGCCAGCCTTAATCACAGGTACTGGCGGGTTTGCTACTGAGTATCAGAAGTGCGCTTTTACCAACAGGCTGGCGGTGTTCTGATCGGTCGCGCCGACAAAGTTGTCGCTGACAAAACCGCTGTCTTCGATACCGTACTTGTCTTTCCAGTAGTCGTATTCGATACCGACATACAGCTGCTTCTCGCCCCAGTTCATGGCCTTACCCAGGTCGTACTTGATCTGTGGGTTGAAGTGCAGGTTGGCGTGGTAGCTCTTGTCGTTGTCGACCACCCAATCCATAAAGCCGTCGATCACGATGTCGGATTTACCCACCGGGATGGTGTAGCTCCACACCGGAGTGATCTGCCAGACGTTATCGCCGTCGCGCTTGCCATCGGTCGTGCGGTTGTAGAAGTTCAGCGAGAAGTAGTCAAAGCCGGGGATCGCCAGATCAAAGCCGGGGCCGATCAGGTAGGACTCGACATCGTCTTCACCGAATTCATAGGTAGTGGCCAGCAGTACATCCTTGATCGGGCCGAATTCCAGCTTGCTGTTGAACAGCTTGCCGAACGACAGGCGCGGTGAGAACTCGCCGTAGAAGGTGTGGCCGTCGCCTGCGCCATTGGTGGCGTCGGTGTTGTACTTGATGGTGTCGACGAAGAAGAACAGGTCGCCGATAGCCCAGCCACTGGCGTGTTCAAAGGTCACGGTCTGCTGGATTTCCGGGTCAATCTTGTAATCCTGGCCATACAGGTAGGTCAGGCTGTTGTTCTGCCAATGCAGCAGGTCACCCGCGACTGCCTGGCCGCCCGCCAGAAGCCCGCCTGCCAGGACCAGAGAGGAAAGTGTACGGTTCATCAAGTGGTGCTCCCCAAAGTGCTGAATTATCGTTTTAAACCTGTCTGATTGGTCAGGCTGTCGGAGCTTGAGCAAGAACAAGGCCAAGTCCTGAAATCGTTCACGGCGCCGCCAGATGGCGCGCGTCGGGCGCGCACTCTAGTGGTTTTTGGGGGGATGTAAATACGTTGCGTGCACTGATAACTGACCTGTCGGACAGTTTTAGCCTTAACTTGGTGCGCGCTAACTCTGTCGCGGCGTGGTGCTGGCGCGTCGTTTGATGGGCTTGCGTACAGGCTTATCGCTGCTCGGCACATGCAGATAGGACATCACGCTTTCGGTCAGCTCCGCGGCCAGTTGCACGGCTTCCTTGTTGCGCGCCATGACGCCGGCGTTTTGGTGCATCAATCTCGCCGGAGATGATGACCTGTTCTGCGGCATGCTGGGCCGTTGAGTGCTTGTTTCGACTGCTCCGGGGGGGCGTTAGACCTCGGTCCCTACCGTTTCCAGGCTCTGTAAAACCACCTGTTCCAGTGCGTTGCTGGGCTCTGGCTGGGTGCCGGCCAGTTGGCCGAGCAGTTGCCATTGCTGATCCAGCTCGCTGTTGATCGCCAGCATGCGCTCGATCATCTTGTGTGCCGTGGCGTTCACGGCGTTGTCCTAGGTATTGAGCAGTTCAAATGACATCGCGGTGATGGCGGCTGTCAGGTGGGTGAGGGTGCGTGTGGACAGGCTGAGTAGCTCAGTCAATTGCGCTTCCTTGGCAGTCATGGTCATCTCCTTATGAATCCCCTTCTGAGCTTAACGCGACATTGTGTTGCCCGGCTATCCGCTCCATCGCGTTGATTCACTCGTCCTGCTTCGGTGCTGTTGGCTTCACTCGCAGGTGTGCGGTTGCGCTGAGTGCAGGTGCACTCCGTCGGCCATTGCACGGATTTTGACCCGTTGTGCTTTGCTCTAGTGAGCAGGGATAAATGTCGCAGTGCAACCTTGTTGGTGTTTGGGTTGTACCTGTCGTCGGAAGCTCGATGCTTTTTTAAAACGAGCGTTTTCCTCAAGGTGTTGGCAATTTTTGCAAAAGCCTTACGGACGCTGGGTTTTAGCCTGAAATGAGTGAGCCTGTGTCCCGTGTTGTGCGGCAAAGAGTTGCGATTTTGTTTGGTTGCACCTAGTTGCACCCTGAGCCTTGTGAGGTTTAATCTTTCGCCAGATTTTTTGCGCCTCACCTTCTATGGCCGCCACCCTGGTTGGTTGCGGAGGTAGCGCAAATTGCTTTCGGCGATTTTTTGCCGTGCTTCAGCCCATACAGGACAAACCAATGGCCACTACCACCCTTGGCGTAAAGCTCGATGATGCAACCCGTGATCGCCTCAAGCAGGCTGCGCAGTCGATTGACCGCACGCCGCATTGGCTGATCAAGCAGGCGATCTTCAATTACCTGGAGCAGATCGAGGGTGGTCTGACCCCGGCCGAGCATTCTGGCCTTGCCGCTGTGGCGGGCGAAGAAGTGGTGGAAAACCTGACTGAGCAAGGTTTGCAGGTGTTCCTCGATTTCGCCGAAAGCATCCTGCCGCAGTCAGTGCTGCGTGCCGCCATTACCGGCGCTTATCGCCGGCCGGAAACCGAAGCGGTACCAATGCTGCTGGAGCAGGCGCGTCTGCCCAAGGACATGGCCGAGGCGAGCAACAAGCTGGCCATGGGCATTGCCGAGAAGCTACGCAACCAGAAGAACGCCGGTGGCCGTCAGGGCCTGGTGCAGGGCTTGCTGCAGGAATTCTCGCTGTCCTCGCAGGAAGGTGTGGCGCTGATGTGCCTGGCTGAAGCGCTGCTGCGTATTCCGGACAAGGCCACCCGTGATGCGCTGATCCGCGACAAGATCAGCAACGGCAATTGGAGCCAGCACCTGGGCAACAGCCCATCGATGTTCGTCAACGCCGCCAGCTGGGGCCTGTTGATCACCGGCAAACTGGTGGCCACGCACAACGAAGCCGGCCTGGTAACTTCGCTAAACCGCATTATCGGCAAAGGCGGCGAGCCACTGATCCGCAAGGGCGTGGACATGTCCATGCGCCTGATGGGCGAGCAGTTTGTTACCGGCGAAACTATCGCCGAAGCCCTGGCCAACGCCACCAACATGGAAAGCAAAGGCTTCCGTTATTCCTACGACATGCTCGGTGAAGCCGCGCTGACCGATGAAGACGCCAAACGCTATCTGGCGTCCTACGAGCAGGCCATCCATGCCATCGGCAAGGCCTCTCACGGCCGTGGCATCTACGAAGGCCCGGGCATCTCGATCAAGCTCTCCGCCCTGCACCCACGTTACAGCCGCGCCCAGTACGACCGGGTGATGGACGAGCTGTACCCGATCCTGCTGGGCTTGACCAAGCTGGCCAAGCAGTACGACATCGGCCTGAACATCGATGCCGAAGAAGCCGACCGCCTGGAAATCTCCCTCGATCTGCTCGAGCGCCTGTGCTTCGACCCGGCGCTGACCGGCTGGAACGGTATCGGTTTCGTCATCCAGGCCTACCAGAAGCGCTGCCCGTATGTGATCGACTACGTCATCGACCTGGCCAAGCGCAGCCGTCACCGCCTGATGATCCGCCTGGTGAAAGGCGCGTACTGGGACAGCGAGATCAAGCGCGCCCAGGTCGAAGGCCTGGAAGGGTACCCGGTGTACACCCGCAAGCCTTACACCGATATTTCCTACATCGCCTGTGCGCGCAAGCTGCTGGCTGTGCCGGAAGCCATCTACCCGCAGTTCGCCACCCACAACGCCCACTCGCTGTCGGCCATTTATCAACTGGCCGGGCAGAACTACTACCCTGGCCAGTACGAGTTCCAATGCCTGCATGGCATGGGTGAGCCGCTGTACGAGCAGGTGGTGGGCAAGGTCGCCGATGGCAAGCTGAACCGTCCGTGCCGCATCTACGCACCGGTGGGCAGCCATGAAACCCTGCTGGCTTACCTGGTGCGTCGTCTGCTGGAAAACGGCGCGAACACCTCGTTCGTCAACCGCATCGCCGACACCAGCATCTCGATCAAGGAACTGGTGCTCGACCCGGTGCTGCAGGTCGAGCAGATGGCCACGCAGGAAGGCGGCCTCGGCCTGCCGCACCCACGCATTTCCCTACCGCGTGCGCTGTATGGCGATGCCCGCTTGAACTCCGAAGGCATCGACTTGGCCAACGAGCACCGCCTCGGTTCGCTGTCCTCGGCGCTGCTGAGCAGCACCAACACCGTCTATAAAGCCATGCCGCTGCTCGGTTGCGAAACGCCTGAGCTGAGCGAAGCGCAGCCGGTACGCAACCCGGCGGACCACCGCGACATCGTCGGCCATGTGCATGAAGCCAGCGAGCAGGATGTTCGCAACGCCGTGCTCTGCGCCGTGTCCAGCGGGCAGATCTGGCAATCGACCCTGCCGGCCGAGCGCGCCGCCGTGCTCGATCGCGCCGCCGACCAGATGGAAGCGGAAATGCAGCAGCTGATGGGCCTGCTGGTGCGTGAATCCGGTAAGACCTTCGCCAACGCCATCGCCGAAGTACGCGAGGCGGTGGACTTCCTGCGCTATTACGCGGCGCAGGCACGCAATCACTTCAGCAATGACAGCCACCGCCCGCTGGGCCCGGTGGTGTGCATCAGCCCGTGGAACTTCCCGCTGGCGATTTTCAGCGGTCAGGTCGCCGCCGCTCTGGCTGCCGGTAACACCGTGCTGGCCAAGCCGGCCGAACAAACGCCGCTGATCGCTGCGCAGGCTGTGCGCATTCTGCTCGACGCCGGTGTACCGAGCGGCGCCGTGCAACTGCTGCCGGGCCGTGGCGAAACCGTCGGCGCTGGCCTGATCGGCAACGAGCGAGTGCGTGGCGTGATGTTTACCGGGTCCACCGAAGTGGCCGGGATCATTCAGCGCAACCTCGCCGGTCGCCTGGATGCCCAGGGCCGCACCATTCCGCTGATCGCCGAAACCGGCGGCCTCAACAGCATGATCGTCGACTCCTCGGCGCTCACTGAACAGGTGGTGGTCGATGTCGTGGCCTCGGCCTTCGACAGCGCGGGTCAGCGCTGCTCGGCACTGCGCGTGTTGTGTGTGCAGGAAGACGTGGCGGATCGAGTGATCAACATGCTCAAGGGCGCCATGGCTGAATACAGCCTGGGCAACCCGGAGCGCCTGAGCACCGATATCGGCCCGGTGATCGACGCGGAAGCCAAGGATAATATCGACCAGCACATCGAGAAGATGCGCGAGAAGGGCCGCAAGGTATTCCAGACCGCCCGCGCTGTGGGTGACGACATCAAGCGCGGCACCTATGTGCTGCCAACCCTGATCGAGCTGGACAGCTTCGACGAGATGCAGCGCGAGATCTTCGGCCCGGTACTGCACGTAGTGCGCTACCAGCGTGCTGACCTGGGCAAGTTGCTGCAGCAGATCAACGACAGCGGTTACGGTCTGACCCTCGGTGTGCACACGCGCATCGACGAAACCATCGCTCAGGTGGTCAACACCGCCAAGGTCGGCAACCTGTATGTGAACCGCAACATGGTTGGCGCTGTAGTCGGCGTGCAGCCGTTCGGCGGAGAAGGCCTGTCTGGCACCGGCCCGAAAGCGGGTGGCCCGCTGTATATGTATCGCCTGCTGGCAACCCGTCCGCAGGACGCGGTGGCCAAGCAGCTGCAACAGGAAAGTGGCGAAATCCAGCGCCCGGCAGAGCAGGCCAAGGTGATTCAGGCGCTGCAGGATTGGGCGACCAAGCATGAGCCGAGCCTGAGCGCACTAAGCGCGCAGTATGTCGAGTTGGCGCAGAGCGGCACCGTGCAGATGCTCAACGGCCCAACCGGTGAGCGCAACAGCTACAGCCTGCTGCCACGTGAGCATGTGCTGTGCCTGGCGGATGAGCGCAGTGATCTGCTGGCGCAGCTGGCAGCGGCTTTGGCTGTGGGTTGCCAGGTGCTGTGGCAGGAAGGCGAGCTGACCCGCGAGCTGTTTGCCGCACTGCCCAAGGCCGTGCAGCAACGCATCAGCGTGCTCAGCCAGTGGAGCGAAAGTGACACTACGTTCGACGCCATCCTGCATCACGGTGACTCCGATCAGCTGCGCGAAGTCTGCCAACTGGCGGCCCAGCGTCCTGGCGCGATTATCGGTGTGCATGGCCTGCACAAAGGCGAGACGGATATCCCGCTGGAGCGTCTGCTGATTGAGCACGCGTTGAGCATTAACACCGCAGCAGCGGGCGGCAACGCCAGTTTGATGACCATCGGTTAAACGGTTCTACGAGCATCCCACCCTGACCGGTTCGCCGGCCGGGGTGGTTGGCAACACCGGCTTACCGCCACCTCCAGGCACCTTGCCCAGGTGTCTGATGCTGCAATGCAGCGCCCGTCGTACATCCGGCAACGGAGGGTTACCCACCCGGTGCGATGCGTTTCTTCCCCTCTGGCATTTCGATGCGCTGCGCTCGCCTACCCGGCGGCGCAGGAACGGAGCTACACGCTCCGTTCCACATCGGCCACCTGCGTGTTTCCCTTAGGCAGCCATTGGCTGATTGCTTGGCCATGGCCCGTGTGCGGCTTTATTGTGCGCGTGGCTGTCCGATGCTGAATCGTTCTTAGAGCACTGCTAGCGCTGTTTGGTGTTGCTAATCAGCTGATTGCGCAGGGCGCGTTCGACCTCAATCTGCAGCTTGTAAGCAGGCGCTTCGATGGCGTTGTGGTCGCGGGTGTAGCGCCGGGCGAATTCGCGAACGCCCCATTGCTGGTATTGCTGCACATGCAGCAGTTCATGGGCCCAGAGCGCGACATTGTCCTGCGCGTCCGCGGCATTGCGGAAGACGATGATGTCGATCAGCGTCACCGCCTGCACATCAGGGTTCTGCAGCAGGGTATTGGCGGCGCTAAGGGTTTCGCTGTCACCCACCTTGTAGCGCGCCGCATCAAGTACACCGATGCCGTAGTAGGGCTCCAACTGGGCGCGGATATGCAGAGGAATCGGATGGGTGCCGCTGGCAGCCACCGTCTCGCGTGATTGCAGCAGCCATTGCTCCAAGCCCGAGGCGGCCATCTGGCTGACGTCCTCGTACAGCACCCCGATATCCGCCTGGCTGAACGGCGCACAGAAGCACACCACTGTGCAGACCTGCTGCTGCCCACTCGGGCAGGCCAGCACTGAGGCGGCCAGGCCGAGCCCGCCGAGCAGGGCCGTCAGGCGAAAGGTGCGACGTGAGAAAACAGAAGGCAAGGACAGCTCCCGAAACAATGATGACCGGCCCGTGCCGCCTGAGCGGTGCCGCGCCGGGTTGGACAGCGGTGACCAGCTTTGGTGCCGAGTAGGGCGGGTGAAACCCGCGTGGCGCGCACCGCCGGTTTCACCCGCCCTACGCCCGTACCCAGCGCTGCCGCGTCCAGCCGCTCAGCGCGTCGACGCCGAATACCAGCACCAGCATGGCCAGGATCACTGTACTGGCCTGCGCCTCCTGAAACAGGCTGAGGCTGACATAGAGCATCTGTCCTAGGCCGCCGGCACCGACGAAACCCAGCACGCTGGCCATGCGGATATTGTTTTCCCAGCGGTACAGGCTGTAGGCCAATAGCTGTGGCCACAGGTTGGGCAGGGTGCCGTAGCAGAACGCCGCGACCTGGCTGCCGCCCTGCAAACGAATTGCCTCGGCCGGTGCGGTCGGGGTGTTTTCCAGCGCTTCGGCAAACAGTCGGCCGAGCACGCCAGCGGTGTGCAGGGCCAGGGCCAGGGTGCCGGCATTCGGGCCAAGGCCTGCGGCCAGCACCATCAGCGCGGCCCAGACCAGTTCGGGAATTGCGCGCAGGGCATTCAGTAGCAAACGCGCGGCGCTTTGCAGCGGCCAGCCAAAGCGCCCGGCGGCTGGTAAGGCCAGCAGCAGGCCGAATACCGCCGCCATCAAGGTGCCGAGGGCCGACATGGCCAGGGTTTCCAGGGCGCCACGACTGATGGCCGACAGGTGTTCAGCGCTGAGGTCGGGGCTGAGAAAACGCTGCACATAGCCGGCCATCTGGCCCAGGCTGTCGCCGCTGATCAGTGCGCCCAGGTCGATGCCCAGATAAATGAATGAAGCGATTACCGCTGCGCCGATGCTGAGCAGCAGTAACAGGTTGATCAGCCGGCTCATGTCAGCCTCCTGCGCAGCACACGGCTGAGCTGGTCGGCCAGCAACACCAGCAGGAGGAAGGTCAGCAGCATGCTGGCCACTTCACCGCCGGCGAACATGCGCATCGACAGATCGATCTGCTGGCCCAGGCCGCCGGCGCCGACGAAGCCCATCACCACCGAAGCGCGAATCGCACATTCCCAGCGGTACACCGTGTAGGAGGTCAGCTCTGCCGCGGCATTCGGCAGGGTGCCGTAGACAAAGGCCGCTAGTCGGCCGCTGCCGGCCTGCAGCAGGGCGTGGGCCGGGCGCTGGTCGACCGACTCGAAGATTTCCGCATAGACCTTGCCGAGCATGCCGCTGTAAGTGATGGCGATGGCCAGCACCCCGGCGGTGGGGCCGAGGCCGACCGCGCGGACGAACAGCAGGGCCCAGACAATTTCCGGCACGCTGCGCAGGAAGATCAGCAGGCCGCGTACCGGCCAGCGCAGCAACTGCGCCAACGGCTTCGGCCGACCACCACGGGAGGCCGCCGACAGCGATAGTGCGCGGCTGGCCAGCAGACTGGCTGGAATCGCCAATAGTAGCGCCAGGGCCATGCCTGCGGTGGCGATGGCCAGGGTTTGCAGGGTGGCGTCGAGCAGTAACTGCAAAAAGTCCGCGTCATGGGTCGGCGGCCAGAAGGCGGCGACAAAGCGGCTCATCTCGTTCTGGCTGTCGGCTTGCAACAGCACGCCCAGGTCCAGCTCGCTGAGCTGTATACCCGGCCACAGCAGCGCCAGCGCCAGCAGGGTGAGCAGCAGGCGGGGCAGGGCGGCAGGGTCGCGGGTGTCGCGGTTTAGCATCGCGGGATCTGCAGGCTCAAGGTCACGCTGGGCGCGGGCGGTGAGAGCAATTGCTCATTGGCATACAGCGCGTCGAGCTGCGCCTGGTCGACTTCGCCGGCAGGGCGGTCGAAGAGAATCTGCCCGTCACGCAGGCCGATAATCCGCGGGAAGTGCGCCAGGGCCAGTTCCACCGCATGCAGGCTGGCGACCAGGGTGACGCCATGCTGTTCGGCATGTCGGCACAACACGTTCAGCGTGTGTTCGGCCAGCACCGGGTCCATGGCTGACACCGGCTCATCGGCCAGCAGCAGTTCCGGCGCCTGGTACAGCACGCGGGCGATGCCGACGCGCTGCAGCTGACCACCGGAAAGCTGCTGACACTGGGCGAACAGCTTGTCAGCCAGGTCCAGCTTGGCCAGCTCACGGCGAGCGCCAGGGATATCCAGCGGGTGCAACAGATTCAGCAGGCTTTTGCCCAGCCCCCACTGGCCAAGCTTGCCAGCCAGTACGGCGGTAACCACCCGCTGGCGCGCCGGCAGTGGCGGCGCCTGATGCACCAAACCAATACGTGCACGCAGGCGTTGGCGCTGGCTGCTGGACAGTTGCCAGGGCTGCTCACCGAGCAGCTGAATCTCGCCGCTGCTTGGTTGCAGGGCGCTGGCCAGCAGGTTGAGTAGGCTCGACTTGCCGGCCCCTGAGGGACCGATGATGGCGACCTGCTCGCCGGCGGCGATATGCAAGTCCACGCCGCGCAGGGCGTGGACTCCGTTGCCGTGGCTGAGGCTGGCGCCAGAGAGGCGCAGGGTCATTTCAGCAGGTCAGCGGCGCGCGCAGCGTCCTCGATGCCCTTGTAGTTCTCAGGCGAGGTTTCGATAAAGCGGCTGGCGGCCTGCAGGTCGAGGATCGCCTTGTGCTCCGGGTTAGCCGGGTCGAGGGCGAGGAAGGCAGCTTTGATCTTCTCGGCCAAAGCCGGGTCGAGGGTGCCACGCACGGTCCAGTTGTAGTCGTAGTAAGTCGGGGTGGTGGCGAACACCTTGACCTTGTTGCTATCGACCTTGCCACTGGCAACCAGCTTGTCCCACACGCTGGCGTTGAGCACGCCACCATCGACCTTGCCGGCCTGCACCCAAGCGGCGGTGGCGTCATGTGCACCGGAGTAGCCAACGCGGCTGAAGTGGCTTTCCGGCTTGATGCCGTCCTGCAGCATGAAGTAGCGCGGCATCAGGCTGCCGGAGGTGGACGACACCGAACCGAAGGCAAAGGTCTTGCCCTTGAGGTCGGCTAGCGAGGTCACGTCCGGGTTGGCGGTGATGAACTTGCTGGTGAACTGCGCATCCTGCTCGCGCTGTACCAGCGGAATGGCGTTGCCGGTCTTCAGGCGCACCTGCACAAAGGTGAAACCGCCGAGCCAGGCCAGGTCGAGGCGGTCGGTAGCCAGGGCCTCGACCACGGCTGGGTAGTCGGCGACTGGGGTGAACTCGACTTTCATGCCCAGTTGCTGCTCCAGGTAGGCGCCCAGCGGTTTGAATTTGCGCAGCAGTTCGGTCGGCGCTTCGTCCGGAATCGCGCTGACGCGCAGGGTTTCGGCAGCCTGAGTGAGGTTGGCGGACAGGCACAGGGCAAAACCGGCGGCGAGCGCCAGGGTACGTTTGAGCATGAAGATTCTCCGGTTCAATAGCGGAAAAGGATCTAAATGGCAGGCCCGCGAATAGGTGGGCTGCGAGTAGTCAGGGTAGTCGACGTGGCGCGATTATATGGAGCGCTGTGTTAAAGGCCAGCTTTGCTAGAATCCGCGCCTGTTTTCCGATT
The DNA here is from genome assembly GCF_012985775.1 of Pseudomonas sp. WS 5011. NCBI lineage: Bacteria > Pseudomonadati > Pseudomonadota > Gammaproteobacteria > Pseudomonadales > Pseudomonadaceae > Pseudomonas > Pseudomonas sp. WS 5011. Next base: position 65,466 of record NZ_JAAQXA010000006.1, on the reverse strand, counting down.
TGCCGAGAGCCTGACCGATGAGCGAGCCGATCCGTTTGACCCAGTACAGCCACGGGGCCGGCTGCGGCTGCAAGATTTCGCCGAAAGTGCTGGAGGTGATTCTCGCCGGCAGCGGCGCGCAGAACCTCGACCCCAAGCTGTGGGTCGGCAATGCCTCGCGTGATGATGCGGCGGTGTATGCCCTGGACGACGAGCGCGGGGTGGTGTCGACTACCGACTTCTTTATGCCAATCGTCGATGACCCCTATGACTTTGGCCGCATCGCCGCCACCAACGCGATCAGCGACATCTACGCCATGGGCGGCGATCCGCTGATGGCCATCGCCATCCTCGGTTGGCCGGTCAATCTGCTGCCGCCGGAAGTGGCCCGCGAAGTGATTCGCGGCGGCCGTGCGGTGTGTGATGAAGCGGGCATTCCGCTGGCAGGCGGGCATTCCATCGACGCACCGGAGCCGATCTTCGGTCTGGCCGTCACCGGTGTAGTGCTTAAACGCCATATGAAACGCAACGACACCGCCACGGCCGGCTGCCAGCTGTACCTGAGCAAGCCGCTGGGCATCGGCATCCTGACCACCGCCGAGAAGAAGGCCAAGCTGCGTCCCGAGGACGTTGGCCTGGCGCGCGACTGGATGTGCACCCTGAACAAGCCCGGTTCGCGTTTCGGCAAGCTGGCCGGGGTCACGGCGATGACCGACGTTACTGGCTTCGGCCTGCTCGGTCATTTGGTCGAGATGGCTGATGGTGCCAATCTCACCGCCCAGCTCGACTACGATGCCGTGCCGCGCCTGCCAGGTGTCGACTACTACCTGGCTGAGGGCTGCGTGCCGGGCGGCACCCTGCGTAACTTCGACAGCTATGGCGAGAAGATCGCACCTATCAGCGACGAACAGCGTGATCTGCTCTGTGACCCGCAAACCAGCGGCGGTCTGCTGGTGGCGGTCACCGCAGAGGGCGAAGCGGAGTTTCTCGCCGTAGCCGCCGAGCTGGGCCTGAACCTGGCGCCAATTGGCCGCCTGGTTGAGCGACAGCGTTACGCGGTAGAGGTGCTGTGATGCGCGACAACAGCAGCAACTACCGCGACATCTTCCTCAATGACCTGCCGATGATGGACGCCCGCGCCCCGGTCGAGTTCAGCAAGGGCGCCTTCCCCGGTGTGCTCAACCTGCCGCTGATGGATGACAGCGAGCGTCAGCGTGTCGGCACCTGCTACAAGCAGCATGGCCAGGACGCCGCCATCGCGCTCGGTCACCAGCTGGTCAGCGGCCAGGTCAAGGCCGAACGGGTTGAGGCCTGGGCGGCCTTCGCCAAGGCCAATCCGCATGGCTATCTGTACTGCTTTCGCGGTGGCCTGCGCTCGCAGATCACCCAGCAATGGCTGGCGGAAGCCGGTATCGACTACCCACGGGTGATCGGCGGCTACAAAGCGATGCGTACCTTTTTGCTGGAAACCACTCAGCAAGCCGTGGCCGAGTGTGATTTCGTGATCCTCGGCGGCCTCACTGGCACCGGTAAAACCGACGTGCTGGTGCAACTGGACAACAGCCTGGACCTGGAAGGCCACGCCAACCACCGTGGCTCCAGCTTCGGCAAACGCGCCAGCGGCCAGCCGGCGCAGATCGACTTCGAAAACCGTTTGGCCATCGATCTGCTCAAGCAACGCGCCCGTGGCACCGAGCAGTTTGTGCTGGAAGATGAAGGGCGCATGGTTGGAAGCTGCACTGTGCCGCTGGCGCTGTACCAGGGCATGCAGCAGTACCCGCTGGTGTGGCTGGAAGATGCCTTCGAGGACCGCTTGGAGCGCATCCTGCGCGATTACGTGGTCAACCTGTGCGCCGAATTTACTGCCCTGCACGGTGAGGATGAGGGCTTTCGGCTTTACGCCGAGCGCCTGCTGCAAAGCTTGAGCAATATCCAGAAGCGCCTGGGCGGCGAACGCTACCAGCGTTTGCTGACCATCATGCAGACGGCGCTGGAGGAACAGCGTCGCGGGGCGGTTGAGCTGCACCGCGACTGGATTGCCGGGTTGCTGCGCGAGTATTACGACCCGATGTACGCCTACCAGCGCGAGAGCAAAGCGGCACGCATCGAGTTTGCCGGTGACCAGGCGGCGGTCATTGCTTACCTGACTGAGCGCAAAGCAGGCCGACAATGAACGGCTTGCGCGGCTAGAGAACCGGGTCCTTGTTTAACGGCAAACGGCAGCGTTCGACCTTCCACCAGGTGGGCAGCAGTTTGCGGATCGCCGGCTGGTTGAAGCGGTCATCGATCAGGTAAACCACGCCCTGGTCCTGAACGGTGCGAATAACCCGGCCGGCGGCCTGCACGACCTTCTGCAAGCCCGGGTAGAGGTAGGTGTAGCCGTAGCCGTTGTTACTGCCGAACATCACCTCCATGCGCTGTTTGATCTCTTCATTGACCGGGTTGATCTGCGGCAGACCAAGGGTGGCGATAAACGCTCCAATCAGTCTATCGCCGGGCAAGTCGATGCCTTCGCCAAAGGCGCCGCCTAACACGGCAAAACCGATGCCGCGGCCCGTGCTGGAGAACCGATCAAGAAAGGCCTGGCGCTCGACTTCATCCATTTGTCGTGATTGCTGCCAGACCGGGATCTGCGGGTGCGCCATCTGCAGCTCATGCAGCACTGCCTGCAGATAGGTGTAACTGCTGAAGAAGGCCAGGTAATTGCCCGGTTTTTCCGCGTATTGGCGGGCAATCAGGGCAGCAATGGGCGCCAGCGAGAAGTCGCGATGGGCGTAGCGGGTGGACAGATTGCTGACGGCCTGGACCTGCAGCTGCTCGGCGCTGAAGGGCGATTCCACATCGATCCAGGGTGTTTCTTCCGGTAGGCCGAGCAGGTCGGCGTAATAGTTCGCCGGACTCAGGGTGGCGGAAAACAGTGTGCAGCTGTGGGCCTCGTCGAAGCGCGGGGCGAGAAACGGCGCAGGCACGATATTACGGATGCACAGGGTGGACACCGATTGACCACTACCCTCGTCGCGGCTGATATCGAACAGCGAGTGCGCGCCAAAGGCCTCGGCCAGCCGGCAGAACAGCATGGCATCGAGGTAGAAGTGCAGCAGCTCGCTGGCATTACCAGCCGGCTGCTCGCTCAGGTGGTCGGTGAGGGTGCTGACTGCCTTTTGCAGCGCCATGACGAACAGGTCCGGCGCGGTGGGGTAAACCTGATACGCCACTTCCTGATCGCGCTCAAGCTGCCGCCAGTGCCGGCTGATACGCTCCAGCGGCGCCTTCATCACGCTCGGCGCGATGCGCCGTACCGCTTCAAAGCGCTGCTGATTGAGTTCTGCGGTGTACATGCCGCGCGCGCGCTCGATCAGGTTGTGGGCTTCGTCCACCAGCAGGGTGATGCGCCACTCATTGAGCTGGGTGAGGCCATACAGCAGACCGCCCATGTCGAAGTAATAGTTGTAATCGCAGACCACCACATCCGCCCAGCGGCACAGTTCCTGGCTCAGGTAATAAGGGCAGATCTGATGCGCTAGGGCAGTTGCCCGCACGCTTTCATGGCTCAGCCATTGGCCTTCGAGTGCGGCTTGGCGGGCGGCGGGCAAGCGGTCGTAAAAACCTTTGGCCAGCGGGCACGAGTCGCCATGGCAGGCTTTGTCGGGGTGCTCGCAGGCCTTGTCGCGCGCCACATGTTCCAGCACCCGCAGCGGCATCGCCTCTTCCTTGCTGCGTAGGGTGGCCAGTGCATCCAGCGCGAGGCGTCGGCCCGGTGTTTTTGCGGTAAGAAAAAACAACCGATCCAGCTGCTGCTCGGGGAATGCCTTGAGCTGCGGAAACAGGGTGCCGAGGGTTTTACCAATTCCGGTGGTGGCTTGAGCCATTAGGCAGTGGCCATCACGTGCGGCGCGGTAGACCTGATTCGCCAGTTGGCGTTGGCCGCTGCGAAACTCGACATGGGGAAAGCGCAGGCGCACCAGGGCTTCATCGCGCTGGCGGCGGTGCTCGCGTTCGTACTCGGCCCAGCGGATATATAGGCTGCACTGCAGCTCGAAGAATTTACGCAGTTCATCCGCTGTGGCGGTCAGGTGGAAGGCGGTTTCATGCTGGGTGATGACGTTGAAATAGACCACTGCCAGGTTGATCTCTGGCATGTCGCGTTCCTGGCAGAGTAGCCAGCCGTAGACCTTGGCCTGGGCCCAGTGCAGCAGGCGATGATTTTCCGGAATGCGGCTGATATCGCCCCTGTGCGTCTTGATTTCCTCCAGCAGGTTTTCTTCGGGGTCGTAACCGTCCGCCCGGCCGCGAACCTTCAAGCCCTGGTATGCGCCACTCAACGGTAATTCGGCGTAGTAGCTCGGGCCGCGTCTGGCCACCACGATGGCGTGCCCGGTCATGCCTTCCTGGGCGGTGGGCGAGGGGGTAAAGCGCAAGTCGAGGTCTCCGACCTTGGCGGTAAATTCGCACAACGCGCGCACCGCCACCTGATAGTTCACGCGTCGGCCCACTGCACGTAACACACATCCACCGGCATGCCGTGCTCGGCGCAGAAGGCCAGCCAGCGCCGCTGGTTGTCTTGCAGGCGGTCGCCTGGGCCTTTCACCTCAATCATCCGGTAGCGCTGCTCGGCCGGCCAGAACTGGATCAGGTCAGGCATGCCCGCGCGGTTGGCTTTGATGTCCAGCAGCAGGCGTTTGAACCAGGCCCGCAGGTGCGCGGCGGGTAGGCAGTCGAGCGCTTGCTCCAGCAAGGTTTCGTCCAGCGCGGCCCAGAATACAAACGGCGACTGGATGCCGAATTTAGCCGCGTAGTTTTCGCGGATTACCTGTTTGTAGGTATCCGAGTCGAAGTGAGCCATGCAGCTGGCAAACAGCTCTTCGCGCTGGGTATGGAAGTCGGCACTGAACAGATCAACCGGGGCGGTGTGGAACGGGTGGAAGAATGCCCCTGGCACCGGCGCGAAGATGGCCTGCCAGCAGAGCAGGCCGAACAGGCTGCAGATCAGGCTGTTCTCGACGTAATGAACCGGCGCGTCGGGCTCGTGCAGATGAGCTTTGACGGCAAACTCGACACTCTGCGCCTCAGGCCTCGGCAGGCTCAGATCAATCCGTGCGGGTGGTATTGGCTTGGCCTTGCCGGGCAGCGGTTGCCCAAGCTGACGGGCCAGCCGGGTCCACGCGCGCTCCACCGCCTGGGCTTCAGCATCATTTTCCGGTGTCTGGATGGCCTGCAGCGTCAGCTTGTAGGCTTGCTCTGGGCGGCCCAGGCGCTCCAGTACGCGGATCTGCCGCAAGCGAGCGCCGACATAGCGGCAGTCGGTGTAGAACGCCAGTGCACCTTCCAGGTCGGCCTCACGTTCCAATTGCTGGCCCATACGGAACAACAGCTTATTACGTCGCGCGGCCAGGAAGGGTGTATCGCAGACCAAGGCGCTGATCTGCTGCAGCACATCTGCAAGCGGCTCGCCGGCCTCGAACTGCTCGCGGCTGCGCTGCAGGTGCAGGTAGCAGTCCACATCTGCCCGGTGACGAAAGGCCCGCGAGTCGGGCGTCAACTCCACGCGCTCATAGCGAAAGATACCGAGCTCGGCGAGAACGAATTCGGACCAGTCCTGGCGTAGATTGCCGAAGAACATCAGGCGTAGACGCTCGCACAGCGCATCAATAGTCAGGGAGACAATCTGCTCTTCACTGCCCGGGCACCATGCGGCAAAGGCGCGTGGCTCGGCACAAGTCTCGGTCAGTTGCGCCAACAGCTCGGATTTGTTCTGCGACTTCCGTGAGCCGTGGCCAGCCAGATGCTGGAGCACTTCATCCTTGCGCAGCAGCTTGAACAGCTCCTCCAGGGAGAGTTCTGCGTCATGCCGCACCCAGCCCGCCTCAAGCAGCGGAGTTGCCGCCTGGCGCGCGCAACCGATTTCCTCGTAACTCAACTTGCTCAGCCGAAAGTGGCTGCCCTTGCGCATGATCATCCGCACCAGCAGGGCCTGGGAGGGCGTATCCAGGGCGAAGAACTGCCGAACAAACTCATGCTCTGCCTCGCTCAGCAGATCGGCATAGCGCGCCTGCAGCCAGGTAAGGGCTTGGCGAAAATTGGCTAGGTAGTAGAAGCGTGGATCGAGTTGCGACTGCATGGGCGTGCCGGTTGCGATTGGTATTAAACCAGAAAGTCAGTTCATGCATGTGTACGACTGAGTCGTCCCAGTTGTTCTAGAAACTATCCAGATTTTAGAAGTAGCTCATTCAAACTCTACCCGTGACAGATGGTTGGCCGCCAGGCTGCCAAGAGTCTTTTATTTCAGGTTGCCGGCATGTTTATTTGGCCAGCCCTCAAACCCACTGATCATTGCGCTTACGCCTTACGCGCAGCATGGTCGGCAGAACCAGCCCTGCGAGTAGCCCGGCGCCGGCGATGCCAGCGCCGTAGGCCATATAGCGCATTAGCACTTGCTGGTGTTCCTCGCCCAGTTGCGCTTGCAGTTCACGTAATTCCGCGTTGGCCTGGCTGAGTTCGCTGTCTAGGGATGAGCGCGCGGTTTGCAGTTCGTCGATCAGGGTTTTGCGCGAATCCAGGGTTTCCTGCATGCCTTGCACGCGGGTTTTCCAGGTGTCGTTGATGCCTTCCAGTTCGCTGCTCAGTTGCGCCACTTGCTGTTCCAGCTGCGGCAGGCGCTCTGCCTGACCAGGAACGTCCTGCAGGTCGCGGTTGGCGATCCATACGGCGCTGCCGTTTTCGCCACGCACCTGGCTGTAATCGCCGGAGGTTTGCAGCAGGGTGACCTTTTGCCCGGAAACCAGGGTGCCGACGATCCGGTAGCCGTCGGTTGGGCCGCTGCGTACATAGGTGTTCAGGCTGTCGCTGACCCAGCGGTTGCTGCTGGCGTTTTCTTCGGCTTGAGCGCTCACGCCTGCCAGCAGGCAGGTAGCGAAGGCGAGGTTGTGCAAAGGGCTAGAAATGTATGGGAGATGGCGAGATAGGGACATGGGGCAATCTTCACATGGCGATTGAACGAAACCCTCAGGCGGGTGCGATAAAGGCCGGCCAGGCGCATTGCCATGAGCAGTTAGGCGATCGGGATGGAGTGGCGCTATGCAGCTGCTCGCTGGGCAAATGGCCATGCAATCCACCCGGCGGGCCGACAGCAGACAGACACTTAGCGAGCGCGGGGAGTTCACCCAGAGACGGGTTGCTGGATGGATGGTTGGTATTTCTGCCTAGCTTGCCTGGTAGTTCACAGCCTGGCTGGCCGCTCAATCTGACGCTGCGTTCGCGAGTGCTAAAAACAACAAACCCGGCACATGGCCGGGTTTGTTGTTTTTGCCGCAGGGCTTACTTGATCTCGACGGCCAGGCTGTCGTGGATCTTTTTGTTCCAGATCGCAGGTCCCGTGATATGCACCGACTCGCCCTTGGTGTCGACCGCCACGGTAACTGGCATGTCTTTCACGTCGAACTCGTAGATGGCTTCCATACCCAGTTCGGCGAATGCCACCACGCGCGACTTCTTGATCGCCTGGGCGACCAGATAAGCAGCGCCGCCGACGGCCATCAGGTACACGGCCTTGTTGTCCTTGATCGCTTCGATGGCAATCGGGCCGCGCTCGGATTTACCGATCATGCCCAATAGGCCAGTGCTTTCGAGGATCTGCCGGGTGAATTTGTCCATCCGCGTGGCGGTGGTCGGGCCGGCTGGGCCGACGACTTCTTCGCGCACCGGGTCGACCGGGCCGACGTAATAGATAAAGCGGCCTTTGAGGTCCACCGGCAGCTCTTCGCCCTTGTTCAGCATGTCGACCATGCGCTTGTGCGCGGCGTCGCGGCCGGTGAGCATCTTGCCGTTGAGCAGCACGGTCTCACCCGGCTTCCAGCTTTGCACGTCTTCTGGTGTCAGGGTGTCGAGATCAACTCGGCGCGCGCTCGGGCCCGCTTCCCAGGCGATTTCCGGGTAGGCGGACAGATCTGGCGCTTCCAGTTCGGCTGGGCCGCTGCCATCAAGCACGAAGTGGGCGTGACGGGTGGCGGCGCAGTTGGGGATCATGCACACCGGCAGGCTTGCGGCGTGGGTTGGGTAATCCATGATCTTCACGTCGAGCACGGTGGTCAGGCCGCCGAGGCCCTGGGCGCCGATGCCCAACTGGTTAACTTTTTCGAACAGTTCGAGGCGCATTTCCTCGATCTTGTTCTGCGGGCCGCGGGCTTTCAGCTCATGGATGTCGATGTGCTCCATCAGCACTTCCTTGGCCATTACCGCGGCTTTCTCGGCGGTGCCGCCGATGCCGATGCCGAGCATGCCCGGCGGGCACCAGCCGGCGCCCATTTCCGGGACGGTCTTGAGTACCCAGTCAACGATCGAGTCGGACGGGTTGAGCATGGCCATCTTCGATTTGTTCTCGGAGCCGCCGCCTTTGGCAGCGACATCCACTTCCACCTTGTCGCCAGGGACGATGGAGTAGTGGATGACGGCCGGGGTGTTGTCTTTGGTGTTCTTACGTGCGCCGGCTGGGTCGGCGAGGATCGAGGCACGCAGGACGTTTTCCGGCAGGTTGTAAGCGCGGCGCACGCCTTCGTTGATCATGTCGTCGACGCTCATGGTGGCGCCGGTCCAGCGCACGTCCATGCCGACGCGGATAAATACGGTGACGATGCCGGTGTCCTGGCAGATCGGCCGATGACCGGTGGCGCACATGCGCGAGTTGATCAGGATCTGCGCCATGGAGTCGCGCGCGGCGGGGGACTCTTCGCGCAGGTAGGCCTCATGCATGGCCTGGATAAAATCCACGGGATGGTAATAGGAGATGAATTGCAGGGCGTCGGCGACGCTCTGGATCAGGTCGTCTTGCTTGATCACGGTCATGCTTGGCGCTCCTTTTTGTAGGGGAGGAGTAGGGCAGGAACTTCGAACAGCGCAGGGTCACGGCCCTGCGCAGTGCTATCAAGGTCAAAGGGCATAGCCAAAGCACAAGATAAAAAGGCGCGGCAGTATACCGCGCACACCGCCAGGCGGACACCTGTGCCGGCCCAGACCATGGTCGCTGGTCGGCTATTTGAGCCGACTAATGACGCGGCAGCGGCCTAGGCATTCTGTGATCACAGGGGTAGAGTGGCGGCTAGATGCCAGCATGGGACGGAGCCCATAAACCCATGAGCCTAAGTAGCCAGCGGGTAACCCAGCGATCACTGCAAAGCCTGCTGCTGAAGCGTTTCGGCATGGCAGTGGCGACCTATGCAATGACTGGGCTGCTGTGCTGGGCTGCTGTATTCGCTGGGCTGTTTCATGCCTCGCCTCTTACGGCGCTGACCATTACTGCCTTGGCCGCCGCTAGCCAGCTGGTGTTCCTCGTGCTGTTTCTGTCCCATTTCAACCTGCGATTGTCCGACCCCAGCCTGACTGAACCGCAGGTGCTGGTGGCGTTGGCCTGGCTGACGGTGCTGCTGTCACTGTTCAGCGAAGGGCGCGGCAGCATGCTGGTGATTTACCTGCTGATCATGCTATTCGGCGTGTTTCAGTTGCCGCCGCGGGTCTTCGCCCGTTGCGCGCTGTTTGCCTTCTTCGGTTTTGCCGGCTTGAACCTGTATGAAGCCTATACCCTGCAGTTGAATGAGCCGCGTGCGGCCTTTATGCAGGCGTGTGTGCTGGCCGTGGTGCTGGTGTGGCTGTGTCTGTTTGCCAGTTACGCCCAAGCTATGCGTCAGCGCATGCGCCAACGGCGTTTTGCCCTGCAGGCGCATCAGGACACGCTGCGTGGCATGATGCGTCAACTGGAAGACCTGGCCGCCACTGACGAGTTGACCGGCCTGTGTAATCGCCGGCACTTCCTGCGTCTTGCCAGTCGTGAACTGGAAGGGCTGCATCATGGGCGTCAGCACGGTCTGGCGCTGCTCGATCTGGATCATTTCAAACGGATCAACGATATCCATGGTCACGCTGCTGGGGACCGCGTTCTGCAAACGTTCGCTGCAGTCGCCCGCGCCTGCCTGCGCGATGGTGATGTGGTAGCCCGCTACGGCGGTGAGGAATTTGTGTTGTTGTTACCCAATACCGAAGCCGATCAGTTCACCGCCTGCTGCGAGCGTTTGCGTGAGGCCTTTAGCCGCGCCGAGCCGCTGGGTGTGAAGGTGGCCAGCCTGAGCGTGTCCATCGGCATGACGTTGTTGACCGTGCACGATGATCTCGACGAAGCCCTGCAACGTGCCGATCAGGCGCTCTACCAGGCCAAACGCGACGGCCGTAACCGTTGCGCGGCGACCTGGGAGGATGTGGATGCCTGAGTTGCGGGCCGCTGATCGCTGCCTTGATGTCGCCCCCGCCAGTAACCTGCTGGACAGCCTGCTGGCTGCCGGTATTACCGTGCCCTACAGCTGCCGCGCCGGCAGTTGTCATGCCTGCCTGGTGCGTTGCGTGGGTGGCGAGTTGCTCGATGGCAAACCGGAAGCCCTGGACGATGCGCGGCGTGAGCAGGGGTGGCGCCTGGCTTGCCAGTGTCGGGTGGTCGAGGACGTGAGCATCGAGGTATTCGACCCGCTGCGCGATGCCGCTCCCGCCGTTATTCACAGTTGCGATTGGCTCAGCAGCGATGTGCTGCGTCTGCGCCTGACCCCACAGCGGCCGCTGCGCTACAGCGCCGGCCAGCACCTGCAACTCTGGACTGAGGACGGCATAGCCCGACCTTATTCGCTGGCCAGCGTGCCGGGCGACGATCCTTGGCTGGAATTTCATATTGACTGTCGACACGGCGGTGCCTTTGCCACGGCAGCGCGGGCGTTTCAGCCGGGTGGCAGCCTACGATTGGGCGAATTGCGCGGTGCGGCGCTGCACTATGACCCGGACTGGCAAGCCCGTCCGCTTTGGCTGATGGCCTCTGGCACCGGCTTGGCGCCGCTCTATGGGGTGCTGCGTGAGGCAATACGTCAGGAGCATCAGGGCGTCATTCGGGTTATTCACCTGGCCCATGATGCGGCCGCACATTATCTGGCTGAGCCCTTGCAGGCGTTGGCTGCCAGCCATCCGCAGGTGCAGGTCGAGTTGCTCACCACGGCCGAGTTGACGGCTGCTTTGGCCGAACTGCGCCTTGTTTCACGGCAAACCATCGCCTTACTCTGCGGCCACCCCGACAGCGTCGAAACCTTTGCGCGCCGCCTGTATCTGGCGGGTTTACCGCGCAGTCAGGTTTTCGCTGACGTCTTTTTGCCCCACGCGCGCTAGCCGTTCAGGTTCTCAGCTCGCGGGTGGCCTGCCGTGAGGATTGATGATGAGCGAGCACCTGCTGGTAGAGCGTGAACAAGGGCTGTTGACTCTGCGCATGCACCGCCCCGACAAGAAGAATGCCCTGACCCGCGCCATGTACAGCGGCATGGCTGAAGTGCTGGTGCAGGCTGATGAGGATAAAAGCGTGCGCGCCGTGCTGATCACCGGCGGCGACAGCTGCTTTACCAGCGGCAATGATGTCGCCGACTTTATCAAGGCGCCGCCCACCGGGCTGAACAGCGAAGTGTTCCAGTTTATGCAGGCGCTGTTCGAGTTCAGCAAGCCAGTGGTGGCCGCCGTCAACGGTCCGGCGGTGGGTATCGGCACGACCATGCTGCTGCACTGCGACCTGGTCTATGTCAGCCGTGATGCCACGCTGAAGATGCCCTTTGTGAACCTGGGCCTGTGTCCTGAATACGGTTCCAGCCTGATCCTGCCGCGCCTGCTCGGTCACGCCCGCGCTGCCGAACTGCTGCTGCTCGGGCAGAGCTTTACCGGTGAGCAGGCTGCAACCTGGGGCATCGCCAATCAGGCGCTGGATAGCGGCTCGGCAACCCTGGCCAAGGCTCGCGAAATGGCCCTGCGCTTTCAACAGTTGGCACCGGCTGCCGTTGCGGATAGCAAACGCCTGATGCGCGCACCGGATCGCGAGCAACTGCGTAGGGTTATCGAGGAAGAGGGCGCCTTGTTCGGCCAGCGCCTGCGCTCGCCAGAAGCTATCGAAGCGCTGACGGCCTTTATGCAGCGGCGCACGCCGGACTTCAGCAAGTTCGCCTGATGCCTTGAGGCAAACAAAAAGGCCGCTCGATTGAGCGGCCTTTTGCGTTGCAGTGCAGCAGTTACACCAGTGCTTCACCGACATGCAGCAGCTTCATGGTGTTGGTGCCGCCGATGGTGTGGTAGCTGTCGCCCTTGGTCAGGATTACCCAATCACCGGCCTGCACCACGCCGCGCTTGAGCAGTTCGTCCACCGCGGCCTGGCTGACTTCCGCCGGTTGCAAGGCGGCTGCGTCGAAAGGTACGGTGTAGACGCCGCGGAACATGGCCGCGCGGGCCTGGGTTTCGCGGTGCGGAGAGAAGGCGAAGATCGGCACCGAAGAACGTATGCGCGACATGATCAGCGGCGTGTAGCCACTTTCGGTGAGGGCGATGATCGCTTTCACACCGGGGAAGTGGTTGGCCGTGTACATGGCCGCCAGGGCGATACTTTCGTCGCAGCGCTCAAACTCGGTGCCCATGCGGTGGCTGGATTTTTTGCTGGTTGGGTGTTTTTCCGCACCCAGGCAAATGCGCGCCATGGCCTGCACGGCTTCCAGCGGGTAGGCACCGGCGGCACTTTCCGCCGAGAGCATCACCGCATCGGTGTAGTCGAGCACGGCGTTTGCTACGTCGGAGACTTCCGCGCGGGTTGGCATCGGGTTCTGGATCATCGACTCCATCATCTGCGTCGCGGTGATCACCGCCTTGTTGTGGCGTCGCGCGTGCAGGATGATTTTCTTCTGGATGCCGCACAGTTCGGCGTCGCCGATCTCTACACCCAGGTCACCACGAGCAACCATCACCGCATCACTGGCGCGGATCAGGCCGTCGAGGGTTTCGTCGTCGGCTACCGCTTCGGCGCGTTCGATCTTCGCCACCAGCCAGGCGGTGCCGCCGGCTTCGTCGCGCAGCTTGCGCGCGTAATGCATGTCGTCGGCATCGCGTGGGAAGGATACGGCCAGGTAATCCAGCTCCATCTCGGCGGCCAGTTTGATGTCTGCCTTGTCTTTCTCGGTCAGCGCCGGCGCAGTCAGGCCGCCGCCACGGCGGTTGATGCCTTTGTGGTCGGACAGCGGGCCGCCGATGATCACTTCGCAGTGCAGGGCATCTGCGGTGGCTTCCATCACGCGCATGACCACGCGGCCGTCGTCGAGCAGCAGCTCATCACCGACGCCGCAATCCTTGACCAGGTCCGGGTAGTCGATGCCGACGATGTCTTGCGTACCGGCAGTCAGCGGATGGCTGGTGGAGAAGGTGAAGCGGTCGCCTAGCTTGAGCTCAATGCGCTTGTTGGCGAATTTGGCGATACGAATTTTTGGGCCTTGCAGATCACCCAGTAGCGCTACGTGACGGCCGTGTTTGGCAGCCAATTCGCGCACCAGCTTGGCGCGGGCTTTGTGCTCATCGGGCGAACCGTGGGAGAAGTTCAGGCGGGCGACATCCAGGCCAGCGATGATCAGTTGTTCAAGCACCTCTGGGCTGTTGCTAGCGGGGCCGAGGGTGGCGACGATTTTGGTGCGGCGAAAGGTCATGCACAGACTCCTGAGTGGCAGCTGCGCATGAGGCTACTATGCCGCAACCCTGTAGTCATTGTTCCTCTGTACTACCTTGGCCCACCTGCTAGCGATTAAGTGCCTGGTCCAGATGGCGGGCGGCCTTGGTGTTCAGGTCGCTATTGGGGAATTGCACCAGTAGACGACGCAGGTAGGTGATGGCCTTGTCGCGGCTGGCCTGTGGGTTATCCGGGGCCAGGTACATCAGGCCGAGCTGGTACAAGGCTTTTTCCTTGATGTCTGCAGGGATGCCGGGGTCGCTCAAGGCCAGCAGGTACAGCTCTTCAGCCTCACTGACGCGGTTTTTCAGTACGGCGCGGCGCGACAGCAGGGTCATGTCGGTATCGAGGCTGGGCTTGTACAGGTCAAGTTGCTGGTTGGGCTTCCAGTGTGCCAGCAGTTCGCGGGAGGTCTTGTGTACGGGCTCGTCTGCGCGCTCGCGGATCATCACAATCCGCGCCTCGGCCCGTTCGGCAGCCCGGCTGGATGGGAACTGGTTAAGCACCTGATAGAAATAGTTGAGCGCTTTATTGTCGTCGCGCTGGTCGTTGAAACGGTTCATATAGAGTAGGCCGATCTGGTACAGCGAGATGGCACGCACCTCATCGCTGAGCTTCTCGTCACGGTAACCGGTGAGGTACAGCTGCTCGGCTTGTTCGCTTTTGGCGTCGCGGATGGCCTGGGCACTGTAGGTCAGCAGGTCGCCTTCATCCTCAATGGCTGCGAGCATGCGGTTGTTCTTCAGGGTTTTGTATTCGACCACTTCGTTGGTGGTGATCTGCGCAATAAACAGCGGTGTGGTGGGCGAGCAGGCGCTCAACAGAGCGGTACACAGCAGCACTAACAGGCGAGGTGACGACGACATGACAGCTCCTGGGCGCAATGGCCGTTGCGCGCCAGTCTAGTCAGGCGAGCGGGCGGTGGCCAAGTGGCTGGCGGCATTACCCATCAGAGGATATGTTGCTGCAGAATTTTCCTGGGCAGTCGATACACTGCTCATCGGAGGAGAGGCTTATGCGCTTAGTGTTTATTGTTCTGCTGGTGCTGGGTGTAGCGGGGTGCAACCGTTACTCGTTTGATCACCACCTCAATAGTGCCTATGAGGCCTATGACCGTGGCGAGTGCGAAGCAGCGATCCTGTCGCTGTCCAAGGCCGAGCGCAACAGCCGTTCGCGGCGTTACATGCAGCCGGAAATCTCCCTGCTGCGCGGCCAGTGCCTGGAACGTCAGGCGCTGTTCGTTGATGCGATGCAGACCTATCAGTTCATCGTCACCAACTACCCGGCCAGCGAGTACGCCTATCGCGCCCGTGCACGCATGGATACTCTGCGCGAGCTGGGGCATGAAGGCGCTGGTGCGGCGGTCAAGGTCACCCCGGTCAAGCCCTGACCGTTGGTCGTCACAGGACAAAGAAGGGTCTACTCGGCAGTAAGCTGAGGTTTTATAACCTGCTCACGGTCTGCTGCGCGTCGGCCCTACTGCGTTAAAAACAGGCTCGGAATGCTCATTTACAGCGAGTAAACTCCGCTTCCTCGCCTGTTTTTGTCTTGTATGGCTCTAGCTCGCTAGATCGTGAACAGGTTCTTAGGGAGGGAATCCATGCGCGTCTTGTTGTGCCTGTTGCTATTGCCGGGGTTGGCGGCTGCGGAAATCTATCGCTGGACCGACGCCAATGGCCAGGTGCACTTCGGTCAGCGTCCAGCGGCGGCTGGAGCCGAAAAGGTCGAAGTCAAACCGCAGGTGGTCGAACGCGATCAGCTGACCCGTGAGCGCGAAGAGCGTACCAATCGGTTTTACGATGCACGCCGCGACGAGCAGGCGCAGGTTTCGGCTGTGGCTGCGGAAAAACAGGCCAAACGCGCCGAGGAATGTCACGAGCTGCGCAAAAAACTGGCCTCGATCCCTGAGGGGCGAAGCTATTACCGCACCGAGGCGGATGGTCAGCGCAGCTATTACAGCGATGAGCAGGTTGATACCGCCCGTCAGCAACTCCAGAGTCGGGTGTCTGAACGCTGTTCCTGAAACTGGTTTAAGCGCAGTAGTGGGGCCATACTCAATGGCCATCAATAGCGATTTGCCACTATGCAAAAGCATATTCAGCGCAGCATCGAACGCCATCAACTGCCCTACTACCTGAAGGTATTCAATCGCATCACCGACAAGCCCATGGGCTATATCGGTAATGTCTCATTGGACGGGTTGATGTTAATCAGTCAGCTACCCCTGTTAGTGGGCGCGCGTTTTGATATGCGTCTGAAAATTCCTGGGCACGATGCCCCGCACTACATCGACTTTTCGGCCACCTGCCAATGGTCCCGAGAGGATGTCACCCCCGGCAGTTATGACTCGGGTTTCGCCCTGGTCGCGCCCCCAGGTGATTACGTCGAGATGGTTGATGCCTTGCGGCATTACTTCAGTTTCCGGCCGATGCCCACATCCGCTTAAATACGCGATTAGCCTGAAACGGCCTTCAGCGAATGAAAGGCAATAAAAAACCGCCCCGAGAGGCGGTTTTTTATTGCAGTGCGGTTTAGGCGCTGACGGTTTGTTCCAACTGCAGCAACGCGTCGGAGCGCGATTGCACTTCGCGGTAGCGCTCGGCATCGCTGGCGAGCACTGCGCCCATGGCTGGGAAGATCTCGTTCAGTTTGCTGCGCCACTGCTCTGATTTGACCTGCGTGCCGAAGCAGCGCTGGATCAGATCAAGCATGATCGAGACAGTCACTGAAGCGCCTGGCGATGCGCCGAGCAGGGCAGCGATGGAGCCGTCTTCGGCTGCTACCAGTTCGGTCCCGAACTGCAGGATGCCGCCGTTCTTCGCATCCTTTTTGATGATCTGCACGCGTTGACCGGCGATTTCCAGGCTCCAGTCCTCGGCCTTGGCCAGTGGATAGAAGCCGCGCAGGGTTTCCAGGCGCTGGGCTTCGGATTGCAGCACTTCCTTGACGAGGTAGCGGGTCAGGTCAAAGTTGTCGCGCGCCACGGCCAGCATTGGGCCGATGTTGTTAAAGCGAATCGACAGCGGCAGATCAAGGAACGAACCGCGCTTGAGGAACTTGGTGGTGAAGCCGGCATAGGGGCCGAACAGCAGCGAGGTTTTACCGTCTACCACGCGGGTGTCCAGGTGAGGCACTGACATCGGTGGCGAGCCCACGGCTGCCTGGCTATAGACCTTGGCCTGATGCTGTTTGACCACGTCCGGGTTGTCGCAACGCAGCCACTGGCCGCTGACCGGGAAGCCGCCGAAGCCTTTGCCTTCCGGGATGCCAGACATCTGCAGCAGCGGCAGCGCCGCGCCACCAGCGCCGAGGAAGACGAATTTAGCCTGGATCTCGCGGTTGTTGCCGCTTTGCAGGTCCTTGACGCTGACCCGCCAGCCTTGGCCGCTGCGCTTCAGGCCAACCACTTTTTGGTTGCAGGAAACCTTGGCATCAGCTTGCTGGCCGAGGTGTGCGAGCAGGTGCGTGGTCAGGTTGCCGAAGTTGACGTCGGTGCCCGCCATGACGCGAGTGGCTGCAATTGGCTCGTTCGGGTCGCGGCCCGGCATCATCAGCGGCATCCACTCCGCCAGGGTGGCTTTGTCTTCGGTGTATTCCATGTCCGCAAAGGCATGGTGCACGGTCAACGCCTGGAAGCGCTTCTTCAGGTAATCGATACCTTTCTGGCCGCGAACGAAGCTCAGGTGTGGCACTGGATTGATGAACGATTTGGGCGAACCAAAGCGGCCTTTCTCGACCAAGTAGGCCCAGAACTGCTTGGACTCTTCGAACTGAGTATTGATGGTTACCGACTTCTTGATGTCGATCGAACCGTCTGCCGACTCCGGCGTGTAGTTCAACTCACACAGGCCGGCGTGGCCGGTGCCTGCGTTGTTCCAGGGGTTGGAGCTTTCGATTGCCCCCGATTCCATCATTTCGAGCACTTCCAGCTTGATCGCCGGGTCGAGCTCTTTCAGCAGTACGGCCAAGGTCGCACTCATGATGCCGGCACCCACCAGCACCACATCCATTGTTTCGTAATCGTTTTGCGCCATTACCACTTCTCCGCAAACCAGCACTCAATAGACGTTCGTCAGCTTATGTATGCACACAGCCAATCAGCAGTCGGCGAGACGCTCAGGGTTGAGGAAAGCAGGCTTCTGGAAGCAGATGCCAACCGCGAGATCGTTCATTTTCGCCACACTCTTGTGAAGTTTTCCAAACCGTTCTTTCCACGCTCTTTTGGAGTCGTGAA
The DNA here is from genome assembly GCF_012985775.1 of Pseudomonas sp. WS 5011. Classification (NCBI taxonomy): domain Bacteria; kingdom Pseudomonadati; phylum Pseudomonadota; class Gammaproteobacteria; order Pseudomonadales; family Pseudomonadaceae; genus Pseudomonas; species Pseudomonas sp. WS 5011. Next base: position 47,713 of record NZ_JAAQXA010000006.1, on the reverse strand, counting down.
CCTCAAAACACGTCTGCTGGGCACGCTTTTCTACGACATAGAACGGCCATGCAGCGATTGCAGGCGTTATACGTGGGAGTAAGCGGCAGCCGGAAGGCAGCGCGAAGTGGGCGACTCTCTGGGGCGGAGCTGGTGCAATGGAGCATCAGCGATACGGCAAGGCCCGAACAGGAGGCGTCCTTATAATCGGGGCGAGATTATAAGGGCAAAGCAGGAAAATTGATCGCCTAGCGTGACTTTTCTTCTTCCGCCGGTCAGGCTGCCAGCGTTTGCCGCACGCGCAGGCATGGCGTGACCTGGGCAGTTCTGGCGCTAGCGGGCAGCGGTCGATTGAGCCAGCTCAGGCAGCTGTGTTGCACCTCAATCCAGCCGGAGCCTTGTGGCGCCTGGGTTGACTGGCGCAGGGCGCGGCAGATGCCTTGCGCATCGACCAGGGCAAATGAGCGCATCGGGCGGCGTGGGGCGAGCAGGTTGCGCAGTGAGAACATGGCGAATCACTCACGAACAAGGAAGACTAAAGTCTTATGCCTGACGTGGGTTACAGGGGTGTTACGGGAACCAGTAAGCGCGATAAGCGTCCTAGGCCCTGTCGCCGTTTCATCGCGAGCTGCATTGCTGTGAGAAATGGCAGCAGGCCCTGGCAAGCAGCGCTGTCAGGCATTTGCCGCGCTGGTTATACTGCGCGCCACTTCTACCCCCTTATGTATGGAGAGTTGAGCATGCTGCATCGTCTGCTGTTTGGTCTGGTGGCTGTTGCCAGCCTTACTCTGGTGGGTTGTGCCCACAGCCCGCAACAACTCAGCCCACAACCCAAGCTTAATAGCCCGCTGACCGCTGTTGGCCAAGGCCAGCCGGTGGTGGTGCGCGTAGCCGATGGCCGTCCTTCGCCAGTATTGGGAACTCGCGGTGGTCTCTACCCGGAAACCAGCGCCATCAGCGTGAGCGGCCAGGACATCCTGCCCAAGCTGCAGGCCCAGGCTGAAGCGGCTGTACGTTTGCTCGGCTTTACCCCAAGCGCGAATGCCTACAACGCACCGCAGCTGACCCTGACCCTGGCCGAACTGAAATACCAGTCGCCGAAAGAAGGCATGTACGTAACCGAAGCTGACATGACCGCGACTTTCCGCGTTGATGTGCAGAACAGCAGCCGTCGCTACAGCGGCCGTTACGGCGCCTCGTTGAACCAGCGCTTCGGCATGGCGCCAAACCAGGCAACCAACACCAAGTTGGTTGGCGACGTGTTGAGCGACGCCCTGACCCGCGCTTTCAAGGATCCGACCATCGGCCAGATGCTCGGGCAGTAATCCGTATTGCAGTAATGAAAAAGCCCGGGTGACTCCGGGCTTTTTTACATCTGTGCTGCTGCCTTTCAGGCGGCTTCGCTATAGAACTCGGGCAGGCTCATGCCCGTGCGTGTGTCGATGTCGGGCAGGGCGTAATGCTCGTGGCCGCCCATGGCGCAATAGACCAGCCAGTGGTCGTCCTGCACATTGAAAGACAGCCCGTTTACCACATCGTCCACCTCATCCAGCGAGTCGATCAGGTAATCGCGGTCTTGCGGTTGGGCATGCAGCATGGTGTGTTCCTCCATGGATGTTTAAAACCTGTCGCCGTGCTTGAAGCCTTTTTGGCCAGGGCGTTGGGACGAGTGTTAGACCATAGTCCACGAAGATGACAGTGTTTAGACCGCTTAGTCATAGTGACTGCGATTCGTCGGAATCGAGCCGCGAGTGCTGCAACCTTCGGTAGACTTCGCGACCGTATTTGGGCTGCCCGATTGTGCATCGGGTGTGCTGCTAATTAGGCGCGATGTTGGTCGCATGCCTTATAGACGTAGTAGAGGTCGAGGATGTCGTTGCAAGCGCTTTGGTTGCTGATCGAAGGTCAGCCTGGGCAGTGGCTTAATGGGCTGGCGGTGTTTTTTGCCTTGGCCGGCGCCTGGTTGCTGTTGGCTACCCGTCTGCGTGAGCAGCGTGCACAGGCCCGCGTGTTGGCGGGTAATGAGTTGAATGAGCTGGCGGAGCAGGCCTACGCCTGTGATGAACCTACATGGCGGCTGAACCAGTTTTTCGTCCGGTTTGGCTATGTCTGCCTGGGGGGCGCACTGCTGCTTTCCTGGCTTAGCACGCGGCTGTAACACGCCCTTTGTAGCAATAAAAAACGGCAGCCATGGGCTGCCGTTTTTTATTGCCGCGGTTTGCCTAAAGCGGCAGACCAGCCTTGATCCGGTACTGGTTACGCACCGGGTTGGCGTATTGCAGAATCAGATAGGGCTGCTGCTCGTTCGGGCAGTTGGCCAGGCGTCGCAGCCATTCATTCTTGGCCGCACTGAGCTCCTCGGCAGGAAATACGTCTGCGGCGCTGGGTACGGCCAGTTCCGGGTCGCGATCCGCCCACATGGCGTAGGCCAGGTAATGCACAGGAAATAGCCGGTAGCCGGTGAGAATCTGCCTGTCCATTTCCGCAGCCAGCAGTTTGCTGTCTTCAATCCCTTGGCTGACCGGCGCACCGAAGTGCACATGCACGCGACCTTTGTAGCCCGTAATGCCGAGGGCAATGCTCTGGTCATCCTCGCCCGCCGCTTTGGTGTAGCTGCCGCTGCTGGCGCGGATAAACAGCTCGCGAGCCTTGGCTTGGTCGCAGGGGTCGTACTCGTAGCTGATTGACACCGGCGTCAGGCGCAGGGCATTGATCACCTCGGCGAATGGTTCACCCTTGCGGCTCATATGGAACATCTTGAGGATCGCCGAATCGGTACGGTCATCACCATCCTTGGCGCGGCCTTCGGCCTGGGCGATCCAGATCGACTCGCCATCATTGCGGATCGAGTGATTGATGTATGCCGACAGCAATTGGTAAGCCGCCAGCTTCTCGCGCCGTCCGTTGATCGAACGGTGCACGATAAAACTCTTGTTCAGGCGCATCAGGTCGCTGACAAAGGGCTTCTGCAACAGGTTGTCGCCGATGGCAATACGCGGCGTTGGCAGGCCGGCGTGGTACACCGCATAGTTGACGAACGCCGGGTCCATGACGATATCGCGGTGGTTAGCCAGAAACAGATAAGCGTTACCGGCTTGCAGGTGTTCGATACCGGAGTAGCTCACGCCATCGGTCGCCTGCTCGATAGTGCGATCGACATAGCTCTCGATGCGCGTCTGTAATTGCGCCACTGAACTCACGTCGCGAAACTCAAGACGCAGGCGATAGGCTATAAGTGGTTTAAGCAGCCAGCCTAGCGAAGATGCCAGGCGCGGGAAGCGGAACTGAGTGAGGATGCCGAGAAACGCATCGTCGGCAAGCAGGCGTGCCAACACGGCAGGGACTTCGGCGTCGGCGTAAGGTCGGATGGCATCGAATTCGCCCATCATGCTCTCTTGTTGTGGGTGGCTGTGGAGATGCTCACTGCGCTGAACGTCGGGCGTGAGATGGAACAACACGCGACTGCAGGGCCAGCTATAGACCGGCGATTATAACGCCAAGTCACAAGGAGGCAGCGATGCTAGAAAGTCAGGACTACCAATGTCCTTATTGTGGTGAGCAAGCTGAGGCGTTGCTCGATCTGTCGGGAGGCGATCAGGAGTACATCGAAGACTGTCCGGTGTGCTGCCGGCCGATTGTGTTTTCGCTGCAGACGGATGGCGAGGACTGGAGCCTGGACGCGCGCGGGGAGAATGATTGATGCAGCGAATCTACGAGCCGCAAGACCTGATGGAGGGCGAGCTGCTGCTGGGTATGCTGGCCAGTGAAGGAATCGAGGCCTACCTCACGGGGCAGCACTTGGCCGGCGCTGTGGGCGAGTTGCCGGCCTGTGGTCTGCTTGGTGTGATGGTGGAGGATGACCACGCGCACCGCGCGCATCAGCTGATCGCCGCGTACAATGCCGCCCTGCCTCTGCCCGGCGACGAGCCGGATAACTTACAAGGTACGTTGCTCTGCTGATTGCGGTCTGCAGCGCGTCGGCCCAGCGGCCTTTCCTTCAAGTGTTATCGAGTTTCCCCATGTGTGGACGTTATGCCCTGTTCCGTTGGACGCCTGCATTTGCGGCGATTCCCGGTTTTCCTGCTGATCAGTTACCGCACTGGAGTATTTCGCCGCATAGTCAGGTGTTGCTGCTGCGCAATGTCGAGGGCGAGCGCCAGTTGACGCGTGCACGCTGGGGGCTGACTCCGCCCTGGCTGACGGACCTGACCAGGACTCCCGCCCAGGCGCGAGCGGAAACCCTGGCGGAACAGCCGATGTTTCGTGAGGCGTTTCGTCTGCGCCGCGGCCTACTTCCTGCCAACGGCTTTTATGAGTGGCGTGGCACTGCGCGCAAGCGCCCGTACTGGCTTACGGGTGATGCTACGCCGCTGTATTTCGCCGCCTTATGGGAGGCTTATCCGGTGGAGGGGTGTGTCTACTTGAGCGCCGCAGTGGTGACTCAGGCGGCTGCTAGCCAGCGGCGCCCGCTGATTCTCGATGACTCAGGTCAGGCGGCCTGGTTAGCTGCCGACACACCGGCGGTTGAGTTGCAGGCTTTATTGGCGAGCCCGCAACCGGCGCTGCGTGAGCGGGTTCTGGCCAATCTGATCAATGATCCCAAGCTGGATGCGCCTGAGTGCCTGACGCCGGCCTAGGTTATTAACAAGATGCAAAAAAAGGGCGGATTGCATAGCAGTCCGCCCTTTTGCTTACGCGTAGTCAAACCTTGAACTGATTGATCAAGCGACGTTGCTGTTCGGCCAGTTGGGTCAATTCGGCGCTGGCCTGGCTGGCTTCATCAGCGCCACCGGCCACTTCATTGGCCACTTGGCCAATGTTGGTGACGTTACGGTTGATGTCTTCGGCCACTGCACTTTGCTCCTCGGCGGCGCTGGCGATCTGCGTGTTCATGTCATTGATCACCGAGACCGCCTGAGTGATGGACTCCAGTGCCTCAGCGGCCTGGCTGGCCTGCTGCACGCTGACCTCGGTCTTGCTCTGGCTGTCTTCCATGACCGTGACGACATCGCGAGTGCCTTGTTGCAGTTGCTGGATCATGGTCTGGATTTCTTCGGTGGCCTTTTGGGTTTTCTGCGCCAGATTGCGCACCTCATCGGCTACCACGGCAAAGCCGCGACCCTGTTCGCCGGCACGGGCGGCCTCGATGGCAGCATTGAGTGCCAGCAGGTTGGTTTGCTCGGCAATCCCGCGAATGGCGACCAGGATCGCGGTGATGTTCTCGCTGTCCTTGGCCAGCGTTTGTACCACGGTGACCGCGCGACCAATTTCTTGTGCCAGGGCGGCAATTGCCTCGGCGGTGTGTTGCACTGTCTGTTTGCCTTGATTGGCGGCGCGGTCTGCATGGTTGGCGGCTTCGGCGGCATGGGTGGCGTTGCGTGCCACGTCCTGGGCGGTCGCGGTCATTTCATGTACGGCGGTGGCGACCAGCTCGATCTCCGCCAGCTGCTTCTGTACGCCCGTGTTGGTGCGGATGGCGATGTCGGCGGTGTGTTCGGAAGAGTCGCTGACTTTCTGCACCGAACTGACCACCTGGGTAATCATGCTTTGTAGCTTACCGAGGAAGGTGTTGAAGCCCCTGGCGATATCGCCCAGTTCATCGCTGCGGTTCACGTCCAGGCGACGGGTCAAATCGCCATCGCCCTGGGCAATGTCGTCGAGCATGACCACCATCTGTCGCAGTGGGCGGGCGATGCCATAGCCGACGAACCAGATCACCAGCATGCCAAGGCCTGCAACCAGTAAACCCACCAATGCCATGCCCAAGGTATCTGCTTCGGCCTGCTGAGTGAGGCCGGCCTGCAGTTCATTCAGGTCCGCAAACACGGCACTGGTTGGCAGAACGATGGCCAGGGTCCAGCGTGTCGAGGTGCCAGCCACTTGGAACGGCAGCAGCAGTTGGAGTAGTTGGCGCTCTTCGTCGAGTTTGTTGATTGGCTGCTCATTGCTGCTCTGCTTGAGCTGGCTCAGCAGCTCGGCATCAATCGCCTTGCTTGCCGGTTGGCCAATCAATGTGGCGTCCTGGGTTGCGGCGATCAGGGTGCCGTTGGAGGCAATCAAGGCCAGTTCCCCCGCGCCGTCATACAACCCGGCCTTGGCGGTAGTGAGCAGCTCCTGAATAAAGTCCAGCGCCAGGTCGTTGCCAGCTACGCCGCGGAATTGACCATTGACCATGATCGGCGCGTTGAAGGCGGCAACCAGCACCTGCTTGCCGCCAAAATCGTAGGAGGCGGGGTCAATTACGCAGGGTTTGCCAGTTTCCTTGGGGCACAGGTAATACTCGCCTGTGCGCACCCCGGTGGGTTGAATTTCTTCACTTTCCATTTGCTCAACAGTCAGTGCGTCGAGCTTGATTTGGTTACCTTCTCGGTACCACCAGGGCATGAAACGGCCGGTGTTGTCGTACCCATTCTCTTTTTGGTCAACATAGAGGTCGTCGTCCTGGTCGAACGCATTCGGTTCCCAGCCGATATAGAGGTCGATGAGTTCTGGGTTGACCTTGAGGTACTCACTGACCAGTTTGCTCAGTTCCTCGCGAGTCAGGCTGATACCGGGGCTGCCATCGGCACTGGCCATCTGGCTGTTGAGGGTGGCCAGGGATTTGGCAACGGTCATGGGGCGTTCGAATTGGCGCTGCAGTTGTCCAACCTGTGCTTGAGCCAGGGCGTTCAGGCGCTGATCAATCACTGTTTCGAGCAGTGCCTGGGTGCGCTCTTGCACCTGGGTCTGGGTACGCCCCCCGGCGAACAGGGCGTAGAGTACCAATGCGACGATAACAGCCAGGATGCTGGCCCCCGCCATAAGCGCAACGGAAGACTGGATCGATTTGAATCGCATAGGGACTCCTCAACTACGGGTTACACCTGTCCCTGGTATATCGGCTGTGTAGCTTCAAAGCATTAGCTCGATTCTGTGATTTAGCAACGTGTGCGGCGGCCTATTCTGCAGCGCCTGCGGGTTGTGTTGCCCAGGTGCACGGCCTAGCATACGGTCCCTGTCGTGAAGGAGAACTGACATGAATACCCCATTTCGTCTGGCCGCTTTGGCGCTCTGCAGTCTGCTGACGGCCTGCCAGGCCGTAAACACCACCAGCGGCGGCGCTGTCGGTGTCGAGCGCAAGCAGTACATGTTCAGCATGCTCTCGACCCAAGAAGTCAATCAGATGTATGCGCAGTCCTATCAGCAGACCCTCGGCGAGGCCTCCAGTAAGGGTGTGTTGGATAAAACCAGTAACAATGCCAAGCGCTTGCGCACCATCGCCGACCGTTTGATCAAGCATGCCCCGTTGTTTCGTCCGGATGCGGCGCAGTGGCAGTGGGAGGTCAACCTGATCAAAAGCCCTGAGCTGAACGCCAACTGCGGCCCAGGTGGGAAGATCATTTTCTACAGCGGGATCATCGAAAAGCTCAAACTCACTGACGATGAAATCGCCGCGATCATGGGGCACGAAATGGCCCACGCACTGCGTGAGCACAGCCGTGAGTCCATGTCCAAAGCCTATGGTGTTGAGCTGGCCAAGCAGGGCGCCGGTGCCTTGCTGGGGCTGGGTTCCGACAGTTTGGCGCTGGCCGATGCCGCCGTGCAGTACGGCATGATGCTGCCAAACAGCCGTGGCAATGAGAACGAGGCCGATCTGATTGGCCTGGAGCTCGCAGCCCGGGGTGGCTACAACCCCAATGCTGCGGTCAGCCTGTGGCAGAAGATGGCCGCCGCCAGTGAAGGTGCGCCACCTGAGTTCATGAGCACGCACCCGTCATCCAATAGCCGTATCGCGTCTCTGCAGGCAGCTATTCCCAAGGTGATGCCGCTGTATGAGCAGGCACGCTAATCCGCGTTCAGCAAAAAGCCCCCAAATGGGGGCTTTTTATTGGGTGTTTGTTGATCAGGGCAAGGCTTTGGCCGCAAAGGGTTGGGTGGCCAGGCCCAATTGTGAGCGGAAGCTCTCCATGTCAAACATGGTGCAGATTTCCTGAATTTCATTAGTGGAGGTAATGGTCCAGAAGGCCATGGCTGAGATGCTCAGCACCTTGTCACTGGGCGGGTAGCCGAGTGCGGGTTTCTGGATGGTGCCGATCAAGGTGCTCCAGGTGACCACTTTGTTGCCTTCGGCGATGCACTCCTCGACCACCACCTGCAGGTCCGGCATGGCATGGCGGATGTCCTGCACCATCTGGGCAAAGGCAGAGCTGGTCAGCGGTCTGCCAATAAACGAACTCTTATAGAGAAAGTCTTTGCTGTGCAGTTGTTCTGCCAGCGCCGTGCGGCCTTTATTCCAAGACAGGTCTATATGGTGGCGGACCAGTTTTTTCCGATCATCCAGTGACATGGGCGTCTCCCTGACGGCTGTGTGGGCAGAATGTTGCGCACTGTAGCAGCCGCCTGGAAGCCGAGGTATTGGCCGAAACGCCAGTCTCCTGGCGTCAACTAGCTGTCAGACAAATCCGCTGAATTTCAGTGCCTGGTAGACCGCATACACCGCCAGTGCTGCAAATGCACAGGCGGCCACACGGCGGATCAGTGTCAGTGGCAGGCGTTCCGCCGCGAAGTTGCCGGCCAGTACCACTGGCACGTTGGCAATCAGCATACCGAGGGTTGTGCCAATGACCACCAGAACAAAGTACGGGTACTGCGCGGCCAGCATCACCGTGGCGACCTGGGTTTTGTCGCCCATTTCCGCGAGGAAGAAGGCAATCAGGGTGGTCAGGAAAGGCCCGTAGCGCTTGAACTTGGAGCTTTCGTCGTCATCCAGTTTGTCTGGGATCAGTGTCCACAGGGCCACAGCTACAAAACTGGCGGCGAGAATCCAGCTCAAGGTGGCGGGGGAGAAGAAGCTGGCAACCCAGTTGCCGATGGCGCCTGCCGCAAAATGGTTGGCCAGGGTGGCGACCACGATGCCCCAAATGATGGGCCACGGTTTGCGAAAGCGCGCAGCCAGCAGTAAAGCGAGCAACTGCGTTTTGTCGCCGATTTCGGCCAAGGCCACAATAAAGGTGGGAACAAACAGGGATTCGAGCATCAGGCTTTCCTAAAGGGGCGGGTCAACATGACTATGACACGTACAGCCTTCCCGCCCCGGGTAAGGTGTGCGTGTCATAGGTCTTGTCAAACCGCAGGCCCCACTGGGTGGGCCTTGGGTCGCACGCGCCATGCTCTGCTGAGCAAGTATGTTGACGCGTGCCGGGCGAGCTGGCGCTCGCGGGAGACTACTCCCCTAGGACGCGCGCATTCTGCCCGCGCATCCGTGATAGGGCAAGCCCCGTTTAGCTATTGCTGGCGCGGTAGATGCGAAAGCCTTTGGCATCGGCCAGGGTCCGGCAGGGGCCGAGGTGCTGTTCGATCAGCGGTGGGTATTTAAGAAAGCTGTTAGCCACCAGGCGCAATTCGCCTTTCGTAGCCAGATGCTGGCGGGCTTGGCGCAGCAGGTGCTCGGTGGCTTGGTAGTGGGTGTGTACGCCTTGGTGAAAGGGCGGGTTACTGAGGATGGCACTCAGGCCCGTAGGTGCCGCATCAATGCCGTCGCCATTGATCACGTCAGCCTGCAGGCCATTGGCTGCAAGGGTCAGACGGCTGCTTTCGACGGCAAAAGCGTCCACGTCCAGCAGGGTGATTTTGCTGTCTGGGTAGCGGCGTTTCAGCACTGCGCCAAGCACGCCGGCCCCGCAGCCGAAATCCAGAATATGCCCACTGGGCAAACCATCGAGATGCTCAAGCAGCAGCGCACTGCCTACGTCCAGGCGCCCATGGCTGAATACGCCCGGCAGACTAAGCACCTGCAGCGGTCCGTCGGTCAGGGCCAGTTCGTAGCGTTGTGCCAGGCTGTGCAGATCCGGCGCGGCGGGTGCGTACTCAACCCGTACTTGCCAGAGCTGGCAGTGGCGTGCGCTGTCGAGCTTGCGTGCTTGACCGAAGTTCGCCAGCTGCTTGGCGGCGCGCTCAATGCCGGCACGTTTTTCACCGACCAGAAACAGTTCGCGGCCATTCAGGCGCGCCGCCAGGGCATTGAGTAGGTATTCGGTCAGCTCGCTGGACTTCGGCAGAAACAGCACGGCTGCCTGGAAGTCGCGTTCTCCAGGTTGAGTGCCAAAGTGACAGCGAGTGCTGAAGCGGGCGTCCAGCAGTGCGTGCTCGCCGGCATGCCAGCTCCAGCCGTGGGCTTCAGGAAGTTGGCCAAGCAGATCATCTGCTGGTAAACCGGCAAGCAGCAGTGGGCCGGTGAATAGATCGGCCTGGCGCAGCAGTACTTCGCTTCGCGGGTCCATAAGCGCTCCTGTAAAAAAGTCGCGTAGCTTAGCTGACAACGCGCATGGGCGTGCCGTTGAAGAATGCCAAAGCGTTTTCACTGAGCTGGCCGACGATGCGTTGCCGCGCTTCGCGGCTGCCCCAGGCGCTGTGTGGGGTGATGATCAGCCTTGGAATATCGGCGGCGAGCAAGGGATTACCGTCTTTTGGTGGCTCCTGGGTCAGTACATCGGTTGCGGCACCGCCCAGGTGGCCTGCACGTAATGCGTCGGCCAGGGCCTGCTCGTTGATCAGGCCGCCGCGGGCGGTATTGATCAGAAAGGCCGTGGGCTTCATCAGGCTGAGCTCGCGGGCATCGATCAGGTTCAGGGTGTCGCTGTTCAGCGGGCAATGCAGGGTCAGGGCATCGACCTGGGGCAGCAGTACATCCAGTGGCAGGCGGTCGGCTCGAGGCGGTCGACCTGGCAGCTGACCGAGCAGCACGCGCATGCCAAAGGCCTCTGCCAGTTTTGCGACTGCGCCGCCCAGCTCGCCATGACCGAGCAGGCCGAGGGTTTTGCCGTGCAGCTCGACGATCGGGTAATCGAGCAGACAGAACTGCTGCGCCTGCTGCCAGCGGCCGGCGCGAACGTCCTGCTGGTAATCGGGTAGGCGCGTGGCCAGGGCCAATAGCAGCATCAGTGTGTGTTGCGCCACCGATGGCGTGCCGTAGCCCTGGCAGTTGCACACGGTTACGCCATGGGCGCGGGCGGCAGTCAGGTCAATCGGGTTAGTCCCGGTGGCGGCCACCAGCACCAGCTTCAGATCTGGACAGGCGGCGAACACCTCGGCATTCAGCGGCACCTTGTTGCTGATCGCCACCTGCGCGCCCTGCAAACGTTCGATGGTCTGCGCCTGCGTGCTGTGCGGGTACAACTGCAGGTCGGCAAAGCAGGCGCTCAGCTTGGACAGGTCAAGGTCGCCCAAGTCGAGTGAGCTGTGGTCGAGAAAGGCGGCGCGGTGACTGTTACTCATCAGCTGTATCTATCCTGCGGGTTTGGGCGGGGAGTAAGGTGGCGAGCCTAACAGAATCATTTCGACGTCGCGGAGCCGCCCCATGTACTGGACCGAGTTTTTAGCTGTGGCCCTGATCCACTTGCTGGCTGTGGCCAGCCCTGGCCCGGATTTCGCGATTGTGGTGCGCGAGAGTGTCGCGCACGGGCGGCGTGCAGGCATCTTCAGTGCGATTGGTGTGGGCTGCGGGATTTTTATCCATGTGGCCTATTCGCTACTGGGTATCGGCTTGATCGTGTCGCAGTCGATTGTGCTGTTCAACGCCCTGAAGTGGCTGGCGGCGGCTTACCTGCTGTACATCGGTATCAGGGCATTGCGGGCCAAACCGGCAAGCTCGAGCGATGCCGAGTTGAGCCTGGATGAAGGTGAGCGCTCGCCGCGTGCAGCCTTTGTGGCAGGCTTTGTAACCAATGGCCTGAACCCCAAGGCCACGCTGTTCTTCCTGTCGCTGTTTACCGTGGTGATCAACCCGCATACGCCGCTGCCGGTGCAGGCGGGCTACGGCGTTTATCTGGCGGTGGCCACGGCGCTGTGGTTTTGCATGGTTGCCCAACTGTTCAGTCATCAGCGCGTGCGTGCCGGCTTTGCCCGGATGGGCCACTGGTTTGATCGGCTGATGGGGGCTGTGCTGGTGGGGTTGGGCGTCAAGCTGGCGTTTAGCGAGTTGCGCTAAGAACCTTTCTAACGCCTGCTGCGCGTCGGCCCTGCTGCGTTATAAACAGGCTCGGAATGCTCATTTACATCAGTAAACTCCGCTTCCTTGCCTGTTTTTGCCTTGCATGGCTCTAGCTCGCAAGACGTTAAACAGGTTCTGAGTCGAACGCAGTAACAAAAACGCCCCGCATTGCGGGGCGTTTTCATTAGTGCAGAGTCGATTTACTCGTCTTTGCCTTTGCTGCGCATCGCGCGCTGCACTTCGCGGTCGGCGTCGCGCTCTTTCTCGGTGTGGCGTTTGTCGAAGTCCTTCTTGCCTTTGGCCAGGGCAATTTCGCACTTGATCAGGTGCGCCTTCCAATAAATCGACATGGCCACGCAAGCGTAGCCTTTCTGCTGGACGGCGCCGAACAGCTTGTCCAGCTCGCGTTTATTCAGCAGCAGCTTGCGGGTGCGCGTCGGGTCAGCGATCACATGGGTGCTCGCTGCCGTCAGTGGGGTGATGTGGCAGCCCATCAGCCAGGCTTCATCGTTTTTCAGCAGCACATAGCTGTCGACCAACTGAGCTTTGCCGGCGCGCAGACTTTTCACTTCCCAGCCGGCCAGGACCAAGCCTGCCTCGAACCTGGATTCGACGAAGTAGTCATGCATCGCCTTCTTGTTTTGCGCGATGGTGCCTTGCGGGTGTTTCTTTTGTTTAGCCATAGGGCGCGCATTATAGGGAGTCACTGGCGCGGGCGCTATGTGTACGGCAGGGCAAAATCGGCTCTGCTTGGCGGCTGGGCACTGCGCGGTGTCGGCTGTGCTTGAGCCGCCCTGGCGAATCCCCGACAATGCGCGATCTTTTTTCAATAGAGCAGGCTAGCCGAGCATGGCGAACGATAAGGTTTCGATACACGGCGCCTGGGCCAGCCGTTGGGTGTTTATTCTGGCTGCGACTGGTTCGGCTGTTGGCTTGGGCAATATCTGGAAGTTCCCCTATATGACCGGCATGTATGGCGGCGGTGCTTTCGTGATGATGTACCTGGTATGCATCTTTATGGTCGGCTTGCCGATCATGCTGGCCGAAACCCTGATCGGTCGGCGTGGCCGGCAGAGCCCGGTGAATACCCTCAAGACCCTGGCCATCGAGTCGGGTGCTTCGCCGAAATGGTCCTGGGCAGCGCTGATGGGCATGATCGCGGCGTTGCTGATTCTGTCGTTTTATAGTGTGGTCGCAGGTTGGTCGCTGGATTACATCCTCAGCATGGGCGGCGGGCAGTTTGCCGGCGTGAGTGCCGAAGGGGCTGGCGCGGCGTTTGGTGCGCTGACGGCGGACCCGTGGCGGCTGACTCTGTGGCATACGCTGTTTATGCTGCTGACCGGCTTTGTCATCGCCCGTGGCGTGGTGGCCGGCCTTGAGCGCAGCCTGCGGATCATGATGCCGCTGCTGTTCGTGCTGCTACTGGTGCTGCTGGGTTACAGCATGACCACCGGGCACTTTATGCAGGGCTTTCACTTTCTCTTCGATTTCCAGCCGGACCGCGTGCTCGATGGTGTGCTGGCCGCCATGGGCCATGCCTTCTTCACCCTAAGCGTCGGCGTGGGCGCGATCATGGTTTACGGCTCGTATATGCCTAAGAACGCCTCGATTGGCGGCACCATTCTCACCGTCGGTATTCTCGACACCCTGGTAGCTCTCACTGCTGGTATGGCGCTTTTTCCCATCGTCTTCGCCGGTGGTCTGGAGCCTGGCGCAGGGCCAGGGCTGATGTTTGTCACCCTGCCAGTGGCGTTCGGCAATATCGCTTTTGGCCAGGTGATGGGCACGCTGTTCTTTATCCTGGTGTTGATCGCTGCCTGGACTTCGTCGATCTCCATGCTGGAGCCGGCGGTGGCCTATCTGGTCGAGCGCACCAAGCGCAGCCGGGTGCTGGTGACCAGCGTGTTGGCGTTCCTCTGCTGGGTAGTCGGTATGGGTACGGTGCTGTCCTTTAACTTGGGGGCTGAAGCGAAGTTCTTTGTTTTTGGCAAGGATGGTTTCCACCTGTTCCAGTGGGGCGCAGAGGGCGGGCGGAATTTCTTCGACACCATCGACTACCTGACCAGCCGTATTCTGTTGCCGCTCGGTGGCCTGGCGTTTGCTTTATTCGCCGGCTGGGTGCTAAAGCGTGAAGCCGTGCGCGAAGAGCTGGCGATTAAAAGCCCGCTACTGTTCAACGTGGTGTATTGGTTGATTCGTGTGGTCGCGCCAATTGGTGTGCTGATCGTGTTTGTCGCAGAGCTGAGCAAATGATCGCCTGCATCCTGTTTAACCAAGTGGTTGGGTTATGAGCACTCATATTCAGCGTTCGGCGCTGTTGCCTTATCCCGCGCTAGCACTGTTTGATCTGGTCAATGATGTGGCCAGTTACCCGCAGTTTCTGCCCTGGTGTTCGGCCAGTGAAGTGCTTGAGGTCAGCGACACGCATATGCGCGCCAGCCTTGCGGTGGCTAAAGGCGGCTTGAGCCAGCGCTTTGTCACGGCCAACACCCTGGTGCCGGGCGAGCTGATCAAGCTGACTCTGGTCGAGGGGCCGTTCACCCAGCTATATGGGCATTGGGAGTTCAAGGCACTGGGCGAAAAGGCCTGCAAGATCAGCCTGGATCTGACATTCGACTATGCCGGGCCTCTGGTACGGGCTACCCTCGGGCCGCTGTTCAATCAGGCCACCAATACTCTGGTCGATGCTTTCTGCCAAAGGGCCAAGCAACTTTATGGATAAGCCAAATATCGTGGTCGAAGTGGCCTACGCCCTGGCCGACAAGCAGAAGCTGCTGCGCTTAAGCCTGCCCTATGGCACCACGGTGCGTCAGGCAGCGGTGCAGTCCGGGATGCAGGCGCATTTTCCCGATCTGGATCTGCACAACAGCCCGCTGGGGATTTTTGGCAAGGCAGTGAGCAAGCCCGATGAGCGAGTGCTGGAAGAGGGTGAGCGGGTGGAGATCTACCGGCCGCTGATTGCCGATCCGAAAGAAGTGCGCAAGCAGCGTGCGGCCAAAGCGGCGCAAGCCAAGGCCGAGGATGCCGGACAGTAAGTGCTGAAAGCGTGATTTGCAGAGATGCAGGTATAAAAAAGCCCGGACATGTCCGGGCTTTTTTATCAGCAAATGTTACTGCGGTGTGCTTTCCAGAGGCTCTGGAGTCGGTACCGGCACGACTTTCACGTCGTCCACCTCGCGCTGAATCTGCTCAAGCAGCGAGCCCGGAGCGGGTTTCTCTTCAACCTGCTGCTGAGTTGTTTGCGGAGTGGTTACGCCGCTGTCTTCACCCAGAATAGCCTGGTCGCGGCTGACGCCCGGCATAAAGTCGCCAGACAAGCCAACCAGTTGGTCGTCGGCATTGAAGTTAACGCTTACACGCTCCTGCAGGCGCTTACCGCCACCCGGCTGGATGCTGTACAGATAATCCCAGCGGTTGGCATGGAAGGTGTCAGTGAGCAGAGGGTTGCCCATGATAAACCGCACTTGCTTGCGGGTCATTCCCGGGCGCAACTGGTCTATCATGTCCTGCGTGACGACATTGCCCTGTTGAATGTCGATTTTATAAACCCCGGGGAATGAACAACCGGCGAGTGCGAGTAGCCCCGTAAGGGTGAGGCTGGTCAGCAGGAGTTTGGTTTTTTGCATCGGTGGGCGACTTCCACTATCTTGGCTGGGCAATATAACCCCGGATCATACCCGCAATAAAGGAAGCTGCGAAGCCGCTTCCGTGAGAAAGCAGACCATGGTTGAAAATAGCGAACTACGCAAGGCTGGCCTGAAAGTGACCCTGCCACGGGTCAAGATACTGCAAATGCTCGACTCTGCCGGTCAGCGTCACATGAGTGCTGAAGATGTCTACAAGGCACTGATGGAGGCGGGTGACGACGTAGGTCTGGCGACTGTGTACCGCGTACTGACCCAGTTCGAAGCGGCAGGTCTGGTGGTTCGTCATAACTTCGATGGCGGTCATGCGGTCTTCGAATTGGCGGACAGCGGCCATCACGACCATATGGTCTGTGTCGATTCCGGTGAAGTGATCGAGTTCTTCGATGCCGAGATTGAAAAGCGTCAGAAAGAAATCGTCAAAGAACACGGCTTTGAGCTGGTTGATCACAACCTTGTGCTGTATGTGCGCAAAAAGAGCTGATTGATCGGCATATGAAAAAGGCGACCCTGGGGTCGCCTTTTTTCTTGCTGTGTTTTGGGGTCAGGCTTGAGCGCTGCTGACCATTTTTCTGGCATGGGCCAATGACTCCTCTGTCAGGTCGACGCCGCCGAGCATGCGTGCGATTTCCTCGACACGCTGTGCGCTGTCTAGCTTGCTGACAGCGGTGCGGGTGGCGTCACTGTCGCGCACTTTGTGCACAAATAAGTGCTGGTGACCTTGTGCGGCTACTTGCGGCAAGTGGGTAACAGTCAGCACCTGGCCGCGCTCGCCGAGCCGGCGCAACAGTTGCCCGACCACTTCGGCGGTGGGGCCGCCGATGCCTACGTCGACTTCATCGAATACCAACGTCGGCACCCGTGAGGTTTGTGCGGTGATCACCTGAATCGCCAGGCTGATACGCGACAACTCGCCGCCCGAGGCAACTTTGGCCAGGGCTTTCAGCGGTTGGCCAGGGTTGGCGCTGACCAAGAATTCCAGCTGCTCCAGGCCATTCGGGTGTGGCTCGCTGCTGCTGTTAGCGCTTAGCTTGATGTTGAAGCGCCCGCCCGGCATGCCGAGGTTCTGCATTTCCAGCTCCACCGCGCTGGCCAGTTGGCTGGCAGCGTTGTTGCGCAGGGTGCTCAGCTCGCTGGCTTTTTCCTGATAATGCCGCTCGAAGGCGGCCAGTTCGTCGCTCAGGCGCTCGGCAGCCTGGTCGTCGGCATTCAGGCTTTCCAGCTCTTCAAACAGCTGTTGTTGCATGGCGCCCAACTCGGTTGGTTGGATGCGGTGCTTGCGTGCCAGGGTGTAGATGGCGTCCAGGCGTTCTTCCATTTGCTGCAGGCGTTCGGGGTCGGCGTCGAAGTGGTCGAGAAAGCGGTTCAGCTCGCCGACGGCTTCTTCTACCTGAATTTGGGCGCTGGCCAACAGGCTGGTGGCTTCGCTCAGTGCGCCGGGCTGACCCCGGAAGGCGCTGAGGCGATTGAGGCTGCTGGTCAGTGCGGACAGAACGTTGCCAGCGTCATTCTCGCTGCATTGCTCGATCACCAGGCGGCATGCGCTGAGCAGGCTTTCGGCGTTGGTCAGGTTTTTATGTTCCTGCTCCAGTTGTTCTAGCTCGTCCTCACCCAAAGCTAGGTTATCGAGTTCTTCGAGCTGATAACTGAGCAATTGGTGGCGTGCGCGTTGCTCGTCGCCGATGTTGGCGATGCGCTCCAGCTCATTGCGCGTCTGTTTCCAGCGCTGTGCAGCAAGCTGCACCTGGCGCGCCAGTTCCTGGCTGCCAGCATATTCATCAAGCAGGCGGCGGTGGGTGTCAGGTTTGAGCAGTGACTGATGTTCGTGTTGGCTGTGAATGTCGATCAGCAGTTCGCCCAGAGCCTTGAGGTCACCTTGCGGGCAGGGCGAGCCGTTGATGTAGCCGCGCGAGCGGCCTTCGGCGGTGATCACTCGGCGCAGGATGCACGGGCCGTCGTTGTCCAGATCACGCTCGGCCAGCCAGGCACGGGCTTCGGGGATGTCGTGCAGGTCGAAGCTGGCGAGGATGTCCGCTTTATCCGCGCCGGGACGCACCACGCCGCTGTCGGCGCGATCGCCCAGGGTCAGGCCGAGGGCGTCGAGCATGATCGACTTGCCCGCGCCGGTTTCGCCGCTGATCACGCTCATGCCGGCGTCCAGCTCTAGATCAAGGTGTTCAACGATGGCGTAGTTGTGTACGGACAGGTGCACCAGCATGGCGAGGGCCTCCCAAGTTCATGTCTGGTTATTTATACAGTGTTTTTTTGTGGACTGACAATCCGTCTGTTGTCCTTGAAACCACATTTTTTGACCCCATATAGCAGCCAGGTACGTGAGTTAAGGCTCGCGTCGGATTTATAAGAGGAGAGACGCATGGCTGACGAACAGACCCTGGATACGCAGAACCCCGATTTACAAACAGCTGCCGAAGCGGCTGCGGGCGATGACCTGGTTGCCCGCGTGCAAGCGCTGGAAGAGCAACTGGCTGCTGCGCAGGATCAGTCGCTGCGCATGGCTGCCGATCTGCAGAATGTGCGCCGCCGCGCCGAGCAGGATGTAGAGAAGGCGCACAAATTCGCTCTGGAGAAATTCGCCAACGACCTGTTGCCGGTGGTGGATAGCCTGGAGCGCGGTCTTGAACTGTCGAATCCTGATGATGAGGCGATCAAGGCTGTACGTGAGGGCATGGAGCTGACACTCAAGCTGTTCGGCGACACCCTCAAGCGTCACCAGTTGGAAGCCATTGATCCGCATGGTGCACCGTTCAACGCCGAGCATCATCAGGCGATGGCGATGCAGGAAAGCACCAGCGTCGAGCCAAACAGCGTGCTCAAGGTGTTCCAGAAGGGCTACATGCTCAATGGTCGTCTGCTGCGCCCCGCCATGGTGGTGGTCAGCAAGGCGCCGGTAGAAGCGCCGCCATCGATCGATGAGCAGGCTTGAAATTCGCCGAGCTGCCCCCATTAAACAGTCAAGCGTTTTAGTGCTACCGCCGCTGACAGCGATCAGCGGCGGGATTATCAAAGTTTCGGGAGAGTGAAGATGGGCAAAATTATTGGTATCGACCTGGGGACCACCAACTCGTGCGTCTCGGTTCTGGAAAACGGTGTCGCTAAAGTTATCGAAAACGCTGAAGGCGCGCGTACTACGCCGTCAATCATCGCGTATGCCAACGACGGTGAAATCCTCGTCGGCCAGTCGGCCAAGCGTCAGGCCGTGACCAATCCGCATAACACCCTGTACGCGGTAAAGCGTCTGATCGGTCGTCGTTTTGAAGAAGACGTCGTGCAGAAAGACATCCAAATGGTGCCGTACAAGATCGCCAAGGCGGACAACGGTGACGCTTGGGTTGAAGTGAACGGCCAGAAGATGGCTCCGCCGCAAATCTCGGCTGAAATCCTGAAGAAAATGAAGAAAACCGCCGAAGACTACCTCGGCGAGCCAGTGACCGAAGCGGTGATCACCGTGCCGGCCTACTTCAACGACAGCCAGCGTCAGGCCACCAAAGACGCCGGCCGTATTGCCGGTTTGGATGTAAAACGCATCATCAACGAGCCTACCGCAGCTGCTCTGGCGTACGGTATGGACAAGGCCAAGGGCGATCACACCGTGATCGTTTATGACCTGGGTGGCGGTACCTTCGACGTATCCGTGATCGAGATCGCTGAAGTCGACGGCGAGCACCAGTTTGAAGTGTTGGCCACCAATGGTGACACCTTCCTCGGCGGTGAAGACTTCGATATTCGTCTGATCGACTACCTCGTTGACGAATTCAAGAAAGAAAGCGGCATGAACCTCAAGGGTGACCCGCTGGCCATGCAGCGCCTGAAAGAAGCCGCTGAGAAAGCCAAGATCGAACTGTCCTCGAGCCAGTCGACCGACGTGAACCTGCCGTACATTACTGCAGACGCCACCGGTCCTAAGCACCTGAACGTGAAGATCTCCCGCGCCAAGCTGGAATCGCTGGTGGAAGACCTGGTACAGCGCACCATCGAGCCGTGCCGTATCGCGCTGAAAGACGCCGGTATCGACATTGGTGCGATCAACGACGTGATCCTGGTCGGCGGTCAGACCCGCATGCCGTTGGTGCAGAAGCTGGTGACCGATTTCTTCGGTAAAGAAGCGCGTAAAGACGTCAATCCGGACGAAGCTGTAGCCATGGGTGCTGCTATCCAGGGCGCGGTACTGTCGGGCGACGTCAAAGACGTGCTGCTGCTCGACGTGTCTCCGCTGACCCTGGGTATCGAAACCATGGGCGGCGTGATGACTGCGCTGATCGAGAAAAACACCACGATTCCGACCAAGAAATCGCAAGTGTTCTCGACTGCCGACGACAATCAGGGCGCCGTGACCATTCACGTGCTGCAGGGCGAGCGCAAGCAAGCCAGCGGTAACAAGTCCCTGGGCAAATTCGACCTGGCCGAGATTCCACCGGCTCCGCGCGGCGTACCGCAGATCGAAGTAACCTTCGATATCGATGCCAACGGCATCCTGCACGTTGGCGCGAAAGACAAGGCGACCGGCAAGACTCAGTCGATCGTGATCAAGGCCAACTCCGGTCTGTCTGAAGAAGAAATTCAGCAGATGGTTCGTGATGCCGAAGTCAACGCCGAGGAAGATCGCAAGTTCGAAGAGCTGGCGACCGCACGTAACCAGGGCGATCAGCTGGTGCACGCCACCCGCAAGATGATCACCGAGGCCGGCGACAAGGCCACTGCTGACGAGAAGACTGCTATCGAAACCGCATTGAGCGCACTGGAAGTGGCGATCAAGGGTGACGACAAAGCTGAAATCGACGCCAAGATGACCGCGCTGTCCGAAGTGACCGCACCGCTTGCGCAGAAGATGTACGCCGAGCAGCCGCAGCCAGGTACACAAGCCCCGGGTGCTGAGCAAGCCAAGGACGCAGGCGACGACGTGGTCGACGCTGAGTTCGAAGAGGTCAAAGACAACAAATAAATAGGCGCAAGCTTATGCCGCTCTGGCCGGGCGTGACGCGAGTCGCGTTCGGCATGATCCGCCGCGCGGGAGCTTGCTCCCGCGTTGGCGTGTCTGGAGTAGACGATTTAAAGGTGTTGAAGACTTATGGCTAAACGCGATTTTTATGAGGTGCTCGGTGTCGAGCGCGGCGCCAGCGAAGCGGAGCTGAAAAAAGCCTACCGCCGTCTGGCCATGAAGTATCACCCCGACCGTAACCCGGACGATAAAGCCGCCGAAGAGAAGTTCAAGGAAGCCAACGAGGCTTACGAAGTGCTTTCCGATGCGGCCAAACGTTCGGCTTACGATCAGTACGGCCACGCCGGTGTCGACCCGCAAATGGGGGGCGGCGGTGGCGGCCCGGGCGGGGCGAACTTCTCCGATATCTTCGGTGATGTATTCAGCGATTTCTTTGGCGGCGGTGGCCGTGGCGGTCAACGTGGCGGCGCGCAGCGCGGCAGTGACCTGCGCTACACCCTGGAGCTGGACCTGGAAGAAGCGGTGCGTGGCACTACCGTGACCATTCGCGTGCCGACGCTGGTCAATTGCAAACCTTGCGATGGCTCGGGCGCGAAGAAGGGCACCACGCCGGTGACCTGTACCACCTGTGGTGGTATCGGCCAGGTGCGTATGCAGCAAGGCTTCTTCTCGGTGCAGCAGACCTGTCCGCGTTGTCACGGCAGCGGCAAGATGATCACCGATCCTTGCGGCTCCTGCCACGGTCACGGCCGGGTCGAAGAGCACAAGACCTTGTCGGTTAAAGTGCCGGCTGGCGTCGATACCGGCGACCGCATTCGTCTGTCTGGCGAAGGCGAGGCGGGTGCCATGGGTGGCCCAGCGGGCGACCTGTATGTGGTGGTGAATGTGCGCGAGCACGCGATCTTCCAGCGCGACGGCAAACACCTGTACTGCGAAGTGCCGATCAGCTTTGCCGATGCTGCCCTGGGCGGCGAGTTGGAAGTGCCAACCCTGGATGGTCGAGTCAAGCTGAAGATTCCGGAAGGCACGCAGACCGGCAAGATGTTCCGTTTGCGTGGCAAGGGCGTCGCGCCCGTGCGTGGCGGTGGTGCCGGAGACTTGATGTGCAAGGTGGCGGTGGAAACCCCGGTCAACCTGGATAAGCGTCAGCGCGAACTGCTTGATGAGTTCCGTAAAACCCTGGAAGGCGACAGCTCGCATTCGCCGAAGGCCAATGGCTGGTTCGAAGGCGTTAAGCGCTTCTTTGGCGACCTGTAAATCCCGCTGACAGGCTGCGCGGTCGCTGAGCGGCGGCTGCAGCCTGGGGCGACAGCTTGGAGCTGATAGCTATGCAACGTATTGCTGTGATGGGCGCCGCCGGGCGCATGGGCAAGACCCTGATCGAGGCCGTGCAGCTGGTCGATGGCGCAAGCCTGAGCGCGGCGATTGATCGTGCCGACAGCAGCCTGGTCGGGGCGGATGTCGGTGAGTTGGTGGCGCAGGGCAAGATTGGCGTCAATCTGTCCGGCGATCTGAATGCGGTGCTTGATCAGTTCGATGTGCTGATCGACTTCACTCATCCATCGGTCACCCTGAAGAACCTGGAAATCTGCCGTCAGGCCGGTAAATCCTTGGTGATCGGCACCACCGGTTTTTCCCCAGAAGAAAAGCAGCAGCTGGCTGAGGCCGGCAAGCAGATTTCCATCGTGTTTGCCGCCAACTTCAGTGTTGGCGTCAATCTGTGCCTGAAGCTGCTCGACACTGCGGCGCGGGTGCTTGGTGATGACGTGGATATCGAAATCATCGAAGCCCATCACCGCCACAAGGTCGATGCGCCGTCCGGCACCGCTTTGCGTATGGGTGAAGTAGTGGCCAATGCCCTAGGGCGTGATCTGCAGAAAGTCGCGGTGTATGGCCGCGAAGGTCAGACCGGTGCGCGCGAGCGCGAAACCATCGGTTTTGCCACGGTGCGCGCCGGTGATGTGGTCGGTGATCACACTGTGCTGTTCGCCGCTGATGGCGAGCGTGTGGAAATCACCCACAAGGCATCGAGTCGCATGACCTTCGCCAAAGGCGCAGTGCGTGCGGCGTTGTGGCTGCAAAAACGTCAGCCTGGTCTGTATGACATGCAGGACGTTCTGGGGCTTAACTGAGGCATTCTGTCGCAGGAATGTGTTTTACCTGGGTCTGAGTCGCAACTGGCGGTGGACCCAAAAGGCAGTTTCCTGTAAGCTTTCTGCTTTAGTGTGTCCACTAAAGTTGCGCAGAATGAATCAGATAAAAAAGCGGGGTGACGGTCGATACGTCATCCCGCTTTTTTACAATCTGCGTTTGCTTCACGTTTTGATTTTCGGAGGTTTTCTTGAGTAAGCCAGCCCTTAAACCTGCCATTTTGGCTCTTGCTGATGGCAGTATTTTTCGCGGCGAGGCCATCGGTGCCGATGGCCAAACTATTGGAGAGGTGGTTTTTAACACCGCCATGACCGGCTATCAGGAAATCCTTACCGATCCTTCCTATGCCCAGCAGATTGTCACCCTGACCTATCCGCACATCGGCAACACCGGCACCACGCCGGAAGACGCCGAATCCAACCGCGTATGGGCAGCTGGCCTGATTATCCGTGAC
The DNA here is from genome assembly GCF_012985775.1 of Pseudomonas sp. WS 5011. Classification (NCBI taxonomy): domain Bacteria; kingdom Pseudomonadati; phylum Pseudomonadota; class Gammaproteobacteria; order Pseudomonadales; family Pseudomonadaceae; genus Pseudomonas; species Pseudomonas sp. WS 5011. The sequence continues at coordinate 24,560 of NZ_JAAQXA010000006.1, read as the reverse complement.
CTGCCGCTGACCTCCAGTAACTGGCGCAACAAGCAGCCGCTGGATGAATACCTCAAGGAAAACGGCACCGTCGCCATTGCTGGTATCGACACCCGTCGCCTGACCCGCATCCTGCGTGAGAAAGGTTCGCAGAACGGCTGCATTTTGGTTGGCGATGACGCCACTGAAGAAAAAGCCCTGGAGTTGGCGCGTAGCTTCCCCGGCCTGAAAGGCATGGACCTGGCCAAAGTGGTGAGCTGCACTGAGCGCTATGAGTGGCGCTCAAGCGTGTGGAACCTGAAAGACGACAGTCACCCCGAAATTCCAGCCAGTGAGCTGAAATACCACGTGGTGGCTTACGACTACGGGGTTAAGTGGAACATCCTGCGCATGCTGGTTGAGCGTGGCTGCCGCCTGACGGTAGTGCCGGCGCAAACACCCGCCGCTGACGTGCTGGCGTTGAATCCTGATGGCGTGTTCCTGTCCAACGGCCCAGGTGATCCCGAGCCTTGTGACTACGCGATCCAGGCAATCAAGGATGTATTGGAAACTGATATTCCAGTGTTCGGTATCTGCCTCGGTCATCAGCTGCTGGCTCTGGCCTCAGGCGCCAAAACCCTGAAAATGGGCCATGGCCACCACGGTGCCAACCACCCGGTGCAAGACCTCGACACCGGCGTGGTGATGATCACCAGCCAGAACCACGGTTTCGCCGTGGACGAGGCCACTCTACCGAGCAACCTGCGCGCCATTCACAAGTCGCTGTTTGACGGTTCCCTGCAGGGTATCGAGCGTACCGACAAGGACGCCTTCAGCTTCCAGGGTCACCCCGAAGCGAGCCCCGGTCCAGCCGATGTGGCCCCGCTGTTCGACCGCTTTATCGAAACCATGGCCAAGCGCCGCTAAACCTCGCCGACTGACCCAAGGATTCGAGTAACCGCTATGCCAAAACGTACAGACATTAAAAGCATCCTGATCCTCGGCGCTGGCCCGATCGTTATCGGCCAGGCCTGCGAGTTCGACTATTCCGGTGCCCAGGCGTGTAAAGCGCTGAAAGAAGAGGGTTACCGCGTCATTCTGGTGAACTCCAACCCGGCCACCATCATGACCGACCCGGCCATGGCGGACGCCACCTATATCGAGCCGATCAAGTGGTCCACCGTGGCCAAGATCATCGAGAAGGAGCGCCCAGACGCGCTGCTGCCAACCATGGGTGGCCAGACCGCGCTGAACTGCGCGCTGGACCTGGAGAAGCACGGCGTTCTGGAAAAATTCGGCGTCGAGATGATCGGTGCCAACGCCGACACGATCGACAAGGCCGAAGACCGCTCGCGCTTCGACAAGGCGATGAAAGACATCGGTCTGGCCTGCCCGGTTTCCGGCATCGCTCACAACATGGAAGAAGCCTACGGCGTGCTGGAGAAGGTTGGCTTCCCGTGCATCATCCGTCCGTCCTTCACCATGGGCGGCACCGGTGGCGGTATTGCTTACAACCGTGAAGAGTTCGAAGAAATCTGCGCCCGCGGTATCGATCTGTCGCCAACCAGCGAACTGCTGATCGACGAATCGCTGATCGGCTGGAAAGAGTACGAGATGGAAGTGGTCCGCGATAAAAAGGACAACTGCATCATCGTCTGCGCCATCGAAAACTTCGACCCGATGGGCGTGCACACCGGCGACTCGATCACCGTGGCTCCGGCGCAAACCCTGACCGACAAGGAATACCAGATCCTGCGTAACGCCTCTTTGGCGGTACTGCGTGAGATCGGCGTGGAAACCGGCGGCTCCAACGTGCAGTTCGGCATCTGCCCGAACACTGGCCGTATGGTCGTGATCGAGATGAACCCGCGCGTGTCGCGTTCCTCGGCGCTTGCCTCCAAGGCCACCGGCTTCCCGATCGCCAAGATCGCCGCCAAGCTGGCAGTGGGTTACACCCTTGATGAGCTGAGCAACGACATCACCGGCGGTCGCACCCCGGCCTCGTTCGAGCCAGCGATCGACTATGTCGTGACCAAGATCCCGCGTTTTGCCTTCGAGAAATTCCCGAAAGCTGATGCCCGCCTGACCACCCAGATGAAGTCGGTCGGTGAAGTCATGGCCATCGGCCGTACCTTCCAGGAATCCCTGCAGAAAGCCCTGCGCGGTCTGGAAGTAGGCGTTTCGGGCCTCGATCCGATGCTCGATCTGGCCGATCCTGAAGCTGAAAGCACCCTGCGTCGCGAACTGACCGTGCCAAGCGCTGATCGTATCTGGTATATCGGCGATGCCTTCCGTGCCGGCAAGACCGTGGCCGAAGTCTTCGAGCTGACCAACATTGATGAATGGTTCCTGGTGCAGATTGAAGATCTGATCAAGGACGAAGAGCGCATCAAGACCCTGGCGTTGTCGAGCATTGATCGTGACTCGATGTACAAACTCAAGCGTAAAGGCTTCTCCGATATTCGCCTGGCCAAGCTGCTGGGTGTGACTGAGAAGACCCTGCGCAGCCAGCGCCACAAGTTGAAAGTGCTGCCGGTGTACAAGCGCGTCGACACTTGCGCCGCCGAGTTCGCCACCGACACCGCTTACATGTATTCGACCTACGAGGAAGAGTGCGAAGCCAATCCGTCGACCCGCGACAAGATCATGATCCTTGGTGGCGGGCCGAACCGTATCGGCCAGGGCATCGAGTTCGACTACTGCTGCGTACACGCGGCACTGGCGCTGCGTGAAGACGGTTACGAGACCATCATGGTCAACTGCAACCCGGAGACCGTCTCCACCGACTACGACACCTCCGACCGTCTGTACTTCGAGCCGGTAACCCTGGAAGACGTGCTGGAAATCGTCCGCGTCGAGCAGCCGAAAGGTGTGATCGTGCAGTACGGCGGCCAAACTCCGCTGAAAATCTGCCGCGCCCTTGAAGAAGCCGGCGTACCGATCATCGGTACCTCGCCTGATGCCATCGACCGCGCCGAAGACCGCGAGCGCTTCCAGCAGATGGTTCAGCGTCTCGGTCTGCGTCAGCCGGCTAACGCCACCGCGCGCAGCGAAGACGAGGCCTTGGCCCACTCCAAGACCATCGGTTACCCGCTGGTGGTGCGTCCGTCCTATGTACTGGGCGGCCGTGCGATGGAAATCGTCTACCAGGAAGACGAGCTCAAGCGTTATATGCGCGAAGCGGTAAAAGTCTCCAACGACAGCCCGGTGTTGCTCGATCACTTCCTCAACTGCGCCATCGAAGTGGACGTGGATGCGGTGTGCGACGGCGAAACCGTGGTGATCGGCGCGATCATGCAGCACATTGAGCAGGCTGGTGTGCACTCGGGCGACTCCGCCTGTTCGCTGCCGCCGTACTCACTGCCAATGCACATCCAGGACGAGATCCGCGAGCAGGTCAAGAAAATGGCCTTGGAACTCGACGTGGTTGGCCTGATGAACGTGCAGATGGCCGTGCAGGGTGAGGACATCTTCGTCATTGAAGTGAACCCGCGCGCCTCGCGTACCGTACCGTTTGTCTCCAAATGCGTCGGCGTTTCGCTGGCCAAGGTGGCTGCGCGCGTGATGGCCGGCAAAACTCTGGCTGAAGCCGGCTACACCGCCGAGATCATTCCGCCGTACTTCAGCGTCAAGGAAGCGGTGTTCCCGTTCGCCAAGTTCCCAGGCGTCGACCCGATCCTCGGCCCAGAAATGAAGTCCACCGGTGAAGTGATGGGCGTGGGCGATACCTTCGGTGAAGCCTTCGCCAAGGCCCAGTCGGGGGCCAGTGAGATTCTGCCAAACGCTGGCGTGGCCTTTATCAGCGTGCGTGACGATGATAAGCCGCTGGTAGCAGGCGTGGCGCGTGACCTGATTGAGCTGGGCTTTGAAGTGGTGGCCACTGCCGGTACCGCCAAGCTGATCGAGGCAGCGGGCTTGCCCGTGCGCCGCGTCAACAAGGTAACCGAGGGTCGCCCGCACGTGGTCGATATGATCAAGAATGATGAAGTCACTCTGATTATCAACACCACCGAAGGTCGTCAGTCGATTGCTGACTCCTACTCCATTCGTCGTAACGCTCTGCAGCACAAGATCTACTGCACCACCACCATTGCGGCGGGGCAGGCAATCTGTGAGGCGCTGAAGTTCGGTCCCGAGAAGACTGTGCGCCGTCTGCAGGATCTGCATGCAGGAATCAACGCATGATCAAATACCCAATGACTGTCCAGGGTGCGCGCGCCCTGGAAGAGGAGCACGCTCACCTGACCAAGGTGGTGCGTCCCAAACTGAGCCAGGATATCGGCACTGCGCGCGAGCTCGGTGACCTCAAAGAGAACGCTGAATACCATGCCGCGCGCGAGCAGCAGGGCATGGTCGAGGCGCGTATCCGTGATATCGAGGGCCGCCTGCAGAATGCGGTGATCATCGACGTCACCACGATTGAGCACACGGGTAAGGTGATTTTCGGCACCACCGTGGAAATCGCCAACTGCGAAACCGATGAAAGCGTCACTTACCAGATCGTGGGTGAGGACGAAGCTGACATCAAGCAGCGCAAGATTTCTGTAGGCTCACCTATCGCCCGCGCCTTGATCGGCAAGAGTGAGGGGGATGTGGTCGTGGTACAGACGCCGAGCGGTGCGCTGGAGTATGAGATTGTCGAGGTTCGCCATCTCTAAGCCGCTGGTGCGTGACGCTGGCGCAATCAGCTGGCTGCTGGCTCAGACGCTCTGGGTTGGCGGTCTCTGGTTGCTACATTTTTTGCTGCTGCCTGCAATTGCCAAGATCGGCCTGGCCTCATTGCTGGTGGAAGAAATCGGCAATACCTTGCGGCCATTGCTGGTTGGCCTGGCGGCGGTTTGCGCCGGACTCCAGGTGCTGGTACTGATTCGTGCCGAACGCCTGGCAAGCCTGTGGCGTGATACCCGCGGGCAATTGCTATTGGTTGTAGTGGCGATGGCGGGCAGTTACTTTGCTGTGCGCCAACTGCTGCCAGAGGCTGAACTTTGGTTGATGTTCAGTTACCTGGTCATGGCCTTTTGCGGCCTGTTGCTGGTGTTGCAGCCGCTGCCGCAAAAGCTCACGCACAAGCGCTAAGCAGCAAGATTGGTAGGATAGGTGGGTTGCAAAGGCGCTGAGCGCGCCTTGCAACGGCTGATAGATCAGCCGTGATGACGGTGAACGTTGGACAGGTTTTTGTTCACTTTCGGGTTCTTGCGGTAGATCAACGCCATTTTGCCAATCACCTGCACCAGCTCGGCTTTGCCGGTTTTGCACAGTTCATTGATGGCCGTAAGGCGATCTTCGCGCTCAGTGATGCGTAATTGCACTTTAATCAGTTCATGATCGCTCAGTGCGCGTTCCAGTTCAGTCAGCACACCTTCGGTCAGACCGTTGTCAGCCACGATCAATACAGGCTTCAAATGGTGACCGATAGATTTGAATTGTTTCTTCTGCTCTTGAGTGAGCGGCATAATCTGATTCCTGCATTTAATCTGGTAAAAAACGGCGGTTAGTTTACCCGAGCGACTTCGGGGCCGCCCAGATATTCATGCGTTGCACATTCGAGGTATTGCGTGGCCCGTTCCAAGACCAGTCAAGGTTGGCTGAAAGAGCATTTCAACGACCCCTACGTCAAAATGGCGCAGAAGGATGGCTATCGCTCGCGCGCCAGCTACAAGCTGCTGGAGATTCAGGAGAAGGATCGTATCCTGCGGCCTGGCATCACTGTAGTCGATCTGGGCGCAGCCCCGGGCGGCTGGTCGCAAGTCACCAGTCGGGTGATCGGTGACAAGGGGCGTTTGATCGCGTCAGATATCTTGGAGATGGACAGCATCCCGGATGTCACCTTTATCAAGGGCGACTTTACCGATGATGCGGTGTTCGCGCAGATTCTCGAAGCCATCGGTGATCATCCGGTAGACCTTGTGATTTCCGATATGGCCCCCAATATGAGTGGGGTAAGGGAATCGGATCAGCCGCGTGCGATGTACCTGTGCGAGTTGGCGCTGGATTTGTCGACTCGTGTATTGCGCCCGGGTGGTGATTTCCTGATCAAGATCTTCCAAGGTGAAGGTTTTGATCTTTATCACAAGCAGGTGCGTCAGCTGTTCGACAAGGTGCAGATGCGTAAGCCGTTGTCCTCACGTGACCGCTCCCGCGAGCAATATCTGCTGGCGCGAGGCTTTCGCGGTCTCTGAGGCAGCAAGGTGTTCGGCGAATTGTGCTGAGCTCTTGTAGTCTCACAACAAATAAAGGGTTACAGACGGCGCCTGCCAGGGGTGGGCGTTGTGTAGTAAGTTAGATCGGTACATAACTGGTCGTCATGCGAAGTGCGCTTCGACACGGGGCCTGCTTCAGAGGGTAGCTAATTGAACGACATGGCAAAGAATCTGGTCCTGTGGCTGATCATCGCCGCCGTCTTGGTGACGGTGATGAACAATTTTTCCAGCCCAACTGAGTCGAACAAACTCAATTATTCGCAGTTTATCCAGCAGGTTCAGGATGGCGGCGTTAAGCGAGTGACAGTTGATGGCTTCATCATTAGCGGTACCCGTACCGATGGTTCCTCGTTCGAGACCGTGCGTCCGGCGATTCAGGACAATGGCCTGATTAAGGACCTGATGGACAACAACGTCGAGATCGTCGGCAAGCAGCCTGAGCAGCAGAGCATCTGGACTCAGCTGCTGGTCGCCAGCTTCCCGATTCTGGTGATCATCGCCGTGTTCATGTTCTTTATGCGCCAGATGCAAGGTGGCGCGGGCGGTAAAGGCGGGCCGATGAGTTTCGGTAAGAGCAAGGCGCGCCTGCTCTCGGAAGATCAGGTCAAAACCACCTTCGCTGACGTCGCCGGTTGCGACGAGGCCAAGGAAGAAGTCGGCGAGCTGGTTGAATTCCTGCGTGATCCGGGCAAATTCCAGCGTCTGGGTGGGCGTATTCCGCGCGGCGTGTTGATGGTTGGCTCGCCAGGTACCGGTAAGACACTGCTGGCCAAGGCGGTTGCTGGCGAAGCCAAAGTGCCGTTCTTCACCATTTCTGGTTCGGACTTCGTGGAAATGTTTGTTGGTGTCGGTGCATCCCGTGTGCGTGACATGTTCGAGCAAGCCAAGAAGCACGCGCCGTGCATCATCTTTATCGACGAGATCGACGCTGTGGGTCGCCATCGTGGTGCTGGTATGGGCGGCGGTCACGACGAGCGTGAACAGACCCTCAACCAGTTGCTGGTAGAGATGGATGGCTTCGAAATGAACGATGGCATCATCGTTATCGCTGCTACCAACCGCCCTGACGTGCTCGACCCAGCCTTGCTGCGTCCGGGTCGTTTTGACCGTCAGGTCGTGGTGGGTCTGCCGGACATCCGTGGTCGCGAGCAGATTCTCAAAGTGCATATGCGCAAAGTGCCAATGGGCGAAGACGTTGCGCCAGCCGTCATTGCGCGTGGTACGCCGGGCTTCTCCGGTGCCGACCTGGCGAATCTGGTCAACGAGGCATCGCTGTTCGCTGCCCGTGCCGGTAAGCGTGTGGTCGAGATGAAAGAGTTTGAGCTGGCCAAAGACAAGATCATGATGGGCGCCGAGCGCAAAACCATGGTCATGTCGGACAAAGAAAAGCTCAATACCGCCTTCCACGAAGCTGGTCACGCGATTGTCGGGCGGTTGGTGCCTGAGCATGATCCGGTCTACAAGGTGTCGATCATTCCGCGCGGTCGCGCCTTGGGTGTGACAATGTTCCTGCCCGAGGAAGACCGTTACAGCCTTAGCAAGCGTGCGCTGACCAGTCAGATCTGCTCGCTGTTCGGTGGCCGTATCGCCGAAGAAATGACTCTAGGCTTCGATGGCGTCACCACTGGTGCGTCCAATGACATCATGCGCGCCACCCAGTTGGCCAAGAACATGGTCACCAAATGGGGCTTGTCGGAAAAGCTCGGCCCGCTGATGTATGCGGAAGAAGAGGGTGAGGTTTTCCTTGGTCGTAGCATGGGCAGTAATCAGAGCAACGTCTCTGCCGACACCGCCAAATTGATCGATCAGGAAGTACGCAGCATCATTGATGAGTGCTACGGCACCGCCAAGCGCCTGTTGCAGGAAAACCGCGACAAGCTCGATGCAATGGCCGAAGCGTTGATGAAGTACGAAACCATTGATGCCGAGCAGATCGAAGACATTATGAATGGTCTCGCGCCGCGTGAGCCGAAAGGCTGGCAGGGCGGTGACGACAACAACGGCACGCCGACTGCGCCAGTTGAAGTCGCAGAGTCCACAGAGAAGCCAATTGGTGGTCCAGCCGCCGAGCTATAAGGTTTTCCATGTCTGTTGCGCCAACCTTCGACCGGCTCCCCTGTGGCAGCCGGTTTCTTGATTTAAGCCGTCCGCAAGTGATGGGCATCCTCAACGTCACTCCTGACTCCTTCTCCGATGGTGGGCGCTATGGCCAGCGTGATGCTGCTTTGCGTCATGCCGAGGCGATGCTTAAGGCGGGGGCGACACTGATTGATGTGGGTGGTGAGTCGACGCGCCCTGGCGCTCGTGCGGTTTCTCCCGTTGAGGAGCTGGAGCGGGTTGCGCCCGTCGTTGAGGCCATTGCCCGCGAGCTGGATGTGATCATTTCGGTGGACACCTCAACGCCAGCAGTCATTCGCGAAACTGCGCGGCTGGGTGCTGGGTTGATCAATGACGTGCGTTCATTGCAGCGCGATGGTGCGCTGGATGCGGCGGCGGATAGCGGTTTGCCGGTGTGCCTGATGCATATGCGCGGTGAGCCCACCACTATGCAGCAGAACCCTCAATACCCTGATGTCGTGGCAGAAGTGCGCGAGTTTCTGCTTGAGCGGCTGACGGCCTGCGCAGCGGTTGGGGTTGGGGCTGAGCGCGTCATTCTTGATCCGGGTTTTGGTTTTGCGAAAACCCTGGAGCACAATCTGTCGCTATTCAAGCACCTGCAGGCGCTACATGCGCTGGGTCGGCCTTTGCTGGTCGGGGTGTCGCGCAAGAGTATGATCGGCAAGGTGCTAGGGCATGAAGTGGGCGAGCGCCTATATGGCAGTCTGGCCTTGGCTGCGTTGGCGCTGAGCAAGGGCGCGCACATCCTGCGAGTGCACGATGTGGCGCAAACAGTTGATGTGGTAAGGATGATCGCCGCGGTTGAAGCGGCCGAATAAGTTAGAAGGAATTGTGGGATGGGTAGAAAATATTTTGGTACTGACGGTATTCGTGGGCGTGTCGGTGACTTCCCTATAACCCCGGAATTCATGCTCAAGCTCGGCTGGGCAGCCGGGATGGCATTTCGCAAGCAGGGCAAGTGCCGCATTTTGATCGGCAAGGACACGCGCATCTCCGGTTATATGTTCGAGTCTGCCTTGGAGGCTGGTTTGTCCGCGGCCGGCGCGGATGTGATGCTGCTCGGCCCGATGCCGACGCCAGCAATTGCCTACTTGACCCGTACTTTCCATGCCGAGGCCGGAATCGTTATCAGTGCCTCGCACAATCCCCATCATGACAACGGCATCAAGTTCTTCTCCGGGCAGGGCACCAAGCTGCCGGACGAAATTGAGCTGATGATCGAAGAGTTGCTTGATCAGCCGATGACGGTGGTCGAGTCCGAGCAGCTGGGCAAGGTCTCGCGAATCAACGATGCCGCCGGGCGCTATATCGAATTCTGTAAGAGCAGTGTGCCGAGCAGTACCGACTTCGCCGGGCTGAAGATCGTCGTCGATTGTGCCCATGGTGCGGCGTACAAGGTTGCACCTAGCGTATTCCGTGAGTTGGGGGCGCAGGTCACTGTGCTTTCAGCCCAGCCCAATGGCTTGAATATCAATGATAACTGCGGCTCGACCCACGTCGAGGCCTTGCAGGCCGAAGTGCTGGCGCAGCAGGCTGATCTGGGCATCGCCTTTGATGGCGATGCGGACCGTGTGTTAATGGTCGATCACTCAGGCGCTGTAGTTGATGGGGATGAGCTGCTGTTTATCATCGCTCGCGATCTGCTGGAGCGCGGCAAGCTGCAGGGCGGCGTCGTCGGTACGCTGATGAGTAACCTCGGGTTGGAGCTGGCTTTGGCTGATCTGGGCATTCCGTTTGTGCGGGCCAAGGTCGGTGACCGCTACGTGATTGCCGAGTTGCTGTCGCGCAACTGGCAGTTGGGTGGTGAGAACTCGGGGCATCTGGTGTGTTTCCAGCACACCACGACTGGTGATGCAATTATCGCTGCGCTGCAGGTGTTGATGGCTCTTAAGCGCCGTGAGCAAACATTGGGCGAGGCGCGTTTGGGTATGCAGAAGTGTCCGCAGGTGCTGGTGAACGTACGCTTTGCTGGTGGTGTTGATCCGTTGGAGCATCCGGCTGTGCAGCAGGCCAGTGCGCGGGTAACCGAGCAGATGGCCGGTCGTGGGCGGGTGTTGCTGCGTAAATCCGGCACCGAGCCGTTGGTGCGAGTTATGGTTGAAGGTGATGACGAAGGCCAAGTGCGCGGCTATGCCGATGAATTGGCTAAAGTTGTTGCGGATGTATGTGCTTGATTCGGCTTGCCAGTCTGGTAGCTGTTGGGTAACATCTGCGCCCTCTTTGACCGACGAGGTAAAGCATGCGTCGCCCAATGGTTGCTGGTAACTGGAAAATGCACGGTACCCGCGCCAGCGTCGTAGAGCTGATCAACGGTCTCAATCAGCAGGCGTTGCCTGCTGGTGTAGATGTAGCGGTCTTTCCCTCTTGTTTGCATCTTGGCCAGGTGGTTGATGGTTTGGCAGGCAAGGCTGTTGCGGTAGGTGCGCAAGATTGCGCAACCGAAGCGCAGCAAGGTGCTTTGACTGGTGAAGTGGCGGCAAGTCAGTTGCATGACGCGCGCTGTTCGCTGGTGCTGGTCGGTCACTCCGAGCGTAGGTTGCTGCTGGGTGAGAGTGATGAAGTTGTGACGCGCAAATTTGCTGCGGCGCAGTCTTCGGGTTTGCTCCCAGTGCTGTGTGTCGGTGAGACCCTTGCTCAGCGTGAGGCGGGCCAGACGCTTGAAGTGGTTGCGGCGCAGTTGTCTGCCGTGATTGATGCTTTAGGTGTGGAAGTGTTTTCCGCTGCGGTCATCGCGTATGAGCCGGTTTGGGCTATTGGCACTGGCTTGACTGCATCGCCTGCGCAAGCGCAGGAAGTGCATGCTGCGATTCGTGCGCAGTTGGCGGCGAAAAGTCCTGAGTTGGCTGGCAAGGTAAGAATTCTTTATGGTGGCAGCGTCAAGGCCGCCAGTGCTGCCGAGTTGTTCGGTATGCCGGATATCGATGGGGGGCTTGTAGGTGGAGCCTCTCTGAATGCGGATGAGTTCGGTGCGATTTGTCGCGCCGCAGGAAGCTAAAGAAATGCTGGAAACAGTTATCGTTGTTCTTCATCTGCTGGGCGCCATCGGTGTTGTTGCGCTGGTTTTGTTGCAGCAGGGTAAAGGCGCAGATGCAGGTGCCTCGTTCGGTGCGGGTGCTTCTTCTACCGTATTCGGTAGCCAAGGAAGTACTACCTTTCTGAGTCGAGTTACTGCTATACTTGCCGCCGGTTTTTTCATGACTAGCTTGGGTTTAGCGTTCTTTGCTAAAGACAAAGCTGATGGCATGGCTCAGGTTGGTTTGCCTGATCCAGCAGTCCTGGAAGTGCAGCAGGCTAAGCCGGCTGTTGAAGATGTACCTGTTCTTGATGCAGCTAAGCCGGCAGTTGAAGCGGCGGACGTACCTCAGGCTCCAGAGCAGCAGTAATAGGTTGTATGCAGTAAACGATTTTGCCGAGGTGGTGGAATTGGTAGACACGCTACCTTGAGGTGGTAGTGGCCATAGGCTGTAGGGGTTCGAGTCCCCTTCTCGGTACCATTTTTCAGGAAGGCCCGCTTGATGCGGGTCTTTTTGTTGCTGGAGTGTCGATTGACCCTGTGCAGGGTTAGGTCGTATAATCCGGCCCCAGCTTTGATGTGGGAATGAGCAGCAAAGTCGCTCCTCGGATGTTAAGTCCGAAGCTGGCTGGGTTAAACCAGCCCCCGCATTGAGTTGCAGAGGAGCCCCTTTCAAGGGGCTTTTTGCTAGCTGGATGACAGCTTTACCGGCCTTTAGAGGGCGGTTCGATGATGGGCGATTCGCCCATTTTTTATTTCTACAGCATGCGCGAGGGGTTCAGGTGTCGAGCAAGCTAGAACAGTTGCAGGCCTTGGTGGCCCCGGTAGTCGAGGCCCTTGGCTACCAATGTTGGGGTGTCGAGTTCCTGTCACAAGGGCGGCATTCTCTGCTGCGAATTTATATTGATAAACAGCCTGACGGCGTGTTGATCGAGGACTGTGAAATTGTCAGTCGGCAGATCAGTGGCGTGCTCGATGTCGAGGACCCGATCAGCGCTGAGTACACCCTTGAGGTGTCCTCGCCAGGTATGGATCGGCCGCTGTTCACACTTGAACAGTTCGCCAGCCATGCCGGTGAGCAAGTAAAGATCAAGCTGCGGTCACCTTTTGAAGGTCGACGCAATTTTCAGGGCCTTCTACGCGGTGTGGAAGAGCAGGACGTGGTGGTGCAGGTGGATGACCATGAATTCCTGTTGCCGATCGACATGATCGACAAGGCCAACATTATCCCCAGGTTTGATTGAGACGCGGATCCCGCGCAAGTGGCGCGGATAGCGCGGATCCAATGGATTGCGAAAGGCGAGGCGTACGATGAGCAAAGAAGTACTGCTGGTTGTTGAGTCGGTATCCAACGAAAAGGGTGTACCGGCGAGCGTAATTTTTGAAGCGCTGGAGCTGGCTTTAGCCACTGCTACCAAAAAGCGTTTTGAAGACGAAGTGGAGTTGCGTGTGGCGATCAATCGTCAGACTGGCAACTACGAAACATTCCGCTGCTGGACAGTGGTTGAAGAAAGTGACTTTGATGATCCTGCACACCAGGTCACCACGGACATGCCGCGTGCAGTCGAAGCCAACGCCAAAGTTGGTGACGTGCTGGAAGAGAAGATCGAGTCCATCGAGTTCGGTCGTATTGCCGCGCAAACCGCCAAGCAAGTGATTGTGCAGAAAGTCCGCGAAGCTGAGCGCGCTCAGGTGGTCGAGGCTTACCGCGAGCGCCTGGGTGAAATCATCTCCGGCACCGTGAAGAAAGTCACCCGTGACAGCGTGATCGTTGACTTGGGTAACAACGCCGAAGCCATGTTGGCGCGCGAAGACATCATCTCCCGCGAGACTTTCCGTGTTGGTGTGCGCCTGCGTGCTCTGCTCAAGGAAATTCGCACCGAGAACCGCGGTCCGCAGTTGATCCTTTCGCGTACCGCCCCGGAAATGCTCATCGAGCTGTTCCGTATTGAGGTGCCGGAAATTGCCGAAGAGCTGATCGAAGTCATGGGCGCGTCCCGTGATCCGGGTTCGCGCGCCAAGTTGGCTGTGCGTTCCAAAGACAAGCGTATCGACCCGCAGGGTGCCTGTATCGGCATGCGTGGTTCTCGCGTGCAGGCGGTTTCCGGCGAGTTGGCTGGCGAGCGTGTAGACATCGTGCTGTGGGATGACAATCCCGCGCAGTTCGTGATCAACGCCATGTCGCCGGCCGAGGTTGCAGCCATCATCGTTGACGAAGATGCCCATGCCATGGACATCGCTGTTGGCGCAGACAACCTTGCTCAGGCCATTGGCCGTGGCGGTCAAAACGTACGTTTGGCCAGTCAGTTGACTGGCTGGACCCTGAACGTGATGACCGAGGCGGACATTCAGGCCAAGCAGCAAGCAGAAACAGGCGACATCCTGCAGCGCTTTATCGATGAGCTGGAAGTCGACGAAGAACTGGCCCAGGTGTTGGTCGAAGAGGGCTTCACCAGCCTTGAAGAAATTGCCTATGTGCCGATGGAAGAGATGCTCAGCATCGATGGTTTTGACGAGGATATCGTCAATGAGCTCCGTGCTCGCGCCAAAGATCGCCTGCTGACCAAAGCCATCGCGAACGAGGAAAAGCTGGCAGATGCCCACCCAGCCGAAGACTTGCTCTCGCTTGAGGGGATGGATAAGGCGCTTGCGCATGAACTGGCAGTGCGCGGCGTTGTTAACCGCGAAGACCTGGCCGAGCAGTCTATTGATGACCTGCTCGACATCGACGGTATCGACGCTGAGCGAGCCGGCAAGTTGATCATGGCCGCCCGAGCCCATTGGTTCGAGTAAGCAGTTGCGGCCTGAGGAGAGAAATGCATGACGCAAGTCACGGTTAAAGAACTGGCCCAAGTGGTCAATACACCGGTTGAACGCCTGCTGCAGCAGATGAGTGAGGCAGGTTTGCCACACAAAAGTGCTGATCAAGCAGTCACTGACAGTGAGAAACAGGCCCTGTTGGCCCATCTCAAGAGCAGTCACGGCGACAGCAAAACAGAAGAGCCGCGCAAAATTACTTTGCAGCGCAAAACTACCAGCACCCTGCGGGTTGCTGGCAGTAAGACCATCAGTGTTGAAGTGCGCAAGAAGAAGACCTTCGTCAAACGCAGTGCTGAAGAGATCGAAGCTGAGAAGCAGCGTGAGCTGGCTGAACAGCGCGCTGTAGCTGATGCTGCCAAGGCTAAGGCTGATGAAGAAGCCAAGCGTCGCGCCGCAGAAGAAGCGCAGCGCCCGGCCTCTGCGCCAGTTGCTGGCGAAGCAGTGGTTGAATCCGCTCCGGCTGTAGCGGTTGAGCTGCCGGTAATGGCTGCTCCTGCAGCAGACGAGCGCAAGAAAGATGAACCGCGTCGTCCAGATAAAGCGCGCAATGATGATGCCGATCGTCGTGGTGGTGAGCGCAAGACCACCCAGCATCGTCCGAGCGTCAAGGAGAAGGCTCCGGCGCCACGTGTTGCTCCGCGCACCATCGACGAAGAAAGCGACAGCTTCCGTCGTGGCGGTCGTGGCAAGGCCAAGCTGAAGAAGCGTAATGCTCACGGCTTCCAGAGCCCGACAGGCCCGATCGTGCGTGAAGTGAAGATTGGCGAGACCATCACTGTGGGCGATCTGGCTCAGCAGATGTCGGTCAAAGCCGCTGAAATCATCAAGTTCATGTTCAAGCTGGGTACCCCTGCGACCATCAACCAGGTGCTGGATCAGGAAACTGCCCAGTTGGTTGCTGAAGAGCTGGGTCACAAAGTTACCCTGGTCAGCGACACCGCCCTGGAAGACTCCCTGGCTGAGTCGCTGAAGTTCGAAGGCGAGACCTTTGCTCGTGCGCCGGTTGTGACCGTAATGGGTCACGTTGACCACGGTAAAACTTCGCTGCTCGACTACATTCGTCGCGCCAAGGTGGCGGCTGGCGAAGCTGGCGGTATCACCCAGCACATCGGTGCCTACCACGTAGAAACCGAGCGTGGCATGGTCACCTTCCTCGACACCCCTGGTCACGCCGCGTTTACCGCCATGCGTGCCCGTGGTGCCAAGGCGACCGACATCGTCATCCTCGTGGTGGCTGCGGACGACGGCGTGATGCCGCAGACCATTGAAGCCGTTCAGCATGCACAGGCAGCTGGCGTGCCGCTGGTGGTTGCAGTGAACAAGATCGACAAGCCGGGCGCTGACCTTGATCGCATTCGTAGCGAGCTGTCTGTGCACGGTGTGACCTCGGAAGAGTGGGGCGGTGATACGCCGTTCGTTCCTGTATCGGCGAAAGTCGGTACCGGTGTCGACGAACTGCTCGAAGCCGTACTGCTGCAAGCCGAGATCCTCGAGCTGAAAGCCACTCCGTCGGCCCCAGGTCGTGGTGTTGTGGTTGAATCGCGTCTGGATAAAGGCCGCGGTCCGGTTGCGACCGTACTGGTTCAGGACGGTACTCTGCGCCAAGGCGATATGGTGCTGATCGGTTCCAACTACGGCCGTATCCGCGCCATGCTCGACGAGAACGGCAAGCCGATCAAAGAAGCGGGCCCGTCGATTCCAGTCGAGATTCTCGGCTTGGACGGCACCCCGGATGCTGGCGACGACATGAGCGTGCTGGCTGACGAGAAGAAGGCACGCGAAGTCGCTCTGTTCCGTCAAGGCAAGTTCCGCGAAGTGAAGCTGGCCCGTGCTCACGCCGGCAAGCTGGAAAACATCTTCGAGAACATGGGCCAGGAAGAGAAGAAGACGCTCAACATCGTCCTCAAATCCGACGTCCGTGGTTCGTTGGAAGCGCTGCAAGGCTCGCTCAGCGGCCTGGGTAACGATGAAGTGCAGGTGCGTGTGGTCGGTGGCGGCGTCGGTGGTATCACCGAGTCCGATGCCAACCTGGCGCTGGCCTCCAACGCTGTACTGTTCGGTTTCAACGTGCGTGCTGATGCCGGCGCGCGCAAGATCGTCGAGCAGGAAGGTCTGGATATGCGTTACTACAACGTGATCTACGACATCATCGAAGACGTTAAGAAGGCCCTGACCGGCATGCTCGGCAGCGATGTTCGCGAGAATATCCTGGGTATTGCCGAAGTGCGTGACGTGTTCCGTTCGCCGAAATTCGGTGCGATTGCCGGTTGTATGGTGGTTGAAGGTACGGTCTACCGTAACCGTCCAATCCGTGTACTGCGTGACGACGTGGTGATCTTCGAAGGCGAGTTGGAATCCCTGCGTCGCTTCAAAGACGATGCCTCCGAAGTGCGTAATGGCATGGAGTGCGGTATCGGCGTGAAGAGCTACAACGACGTTAAGGTCGGCGACAAGATCGAAGTGTTCGAGAAAGTCCAAGTGGCTCGTAGCCTGTAAGCACGAGTCGCAACACGCAGCGCCCGGCCCCGCATTTGCGCGGCCGGGCGTTTGCCGCTTTTAGGTCCGCTGCTTTCAGGCAGCGCGACGAGTGAAGGTAGTAAGAAATGGCCAAAGAATTTAGCCGGGCTCAGCGCATCGGCGACCAGATACAGCGCGAATTGGCGCAGTTGATCCGCCTTGAAGTCAAAGACCCGCGTCTTGGCGGCCTGGTGACCATCACTGCGGTGGAAGTCAGCCGCGACTCCAGCCACGCCAAGGTGTTTGTCACCATCATGGGTGGTGAGCCTGAAGAGGGTGTCGATCCCGTCGTGCAAAGCATCAAGGTGCTCAACGATGCCAGCGGCTTCCTGCGCATGCAGCTGGGCAAGGCAATGAAGCTGCGCAGCGTGCCGAACCTGCGTTTCCATTACGACGAAAGCGTGATTCGCGGTGCGCAGTTGTCGGCATTGATCGAGCGCGCGGTCAGTGAAGACCGCCAGCACGAAGATGAACCCGAGGCCAAGGAGTAAGCGCGTGGCCCAGGTCAAACGTATTCGTCGTGCCGTCGATGGCATCATCCTGCTGGATAAGCCCAAGGGCTTCAGCTCCAACGCCGCGCTGCAGAAGGTGCGCTGGTTGCTGAATGCTGAAAAGGCTGGGCACACCGGTAGCCTCGATCCCCTGGCCACTGGCGTACTGCCGTTGTGCTTCGGCGAGGCGACCAAATTCTCCCAGTACTTGTTGGATGCCGACAAAGGCTACGAAACCCTGATGCAACTGGGCGTCACCACCACCACGGCTGATGCCGAAGGTGAGGTGCTACAGCGTCGCCCAGTGACCGTTGGTCGCGCCGATATTGAAGCGGCGCTACCCGGCTTTCGTGGTGAAATCAGCCAGATACCGCCGATGTACTCGGCGCTCAAGCGTGACGGGCAGCCCCTTTACAAGTTGGCCCGTGCCGGTGAAGTAGTGGAGCGTGAGCCGCGTTCTGTTACTATTGCGCGCCTGGAATTACTGGACTGCGAAGCGGAGCAAGCGCGCCTGGCGGTCGATTGCAGCAAAGGCACGTATATCCGCACGCTGGTCGAAGACATTGGCCACCTGCTGGGTTGTGGTGCACATGTAGCTGAGCTGCGCAGAACCAAAGCCGGCCCGTTCGACCTAAGCCGCACCGTGACGCTCGAAGAGCTGGAGCGGGTGCATGGCGAAGGTGGTAATGAGGCCGTTGACCAGTTCCTGCAACCGGTCGACAGCGGTCTGCAACACTGGCCGCTGCTGCAGTTCTCCGAGCACAGTTCGTTCTACTGGCTGCAAGGGCAGCCGGTACGCGCCCCGGAAGCGCCGAAGTTCGGTATGGTTCGGGTGCAAGATCACAACGGTCGCTTTATCGGTATCGGTGAGGTGAGCGAAGACGGGCGCATTGCGCCGCGTCGTTTGATTCGGTCTGCATGACCGTAGCGCAGGCCTGGGGTTTCGGCTCTGGTGTGCGTGTATCGAGGGTGGCTGTTAATAGGCACGGTCATACCTCACTTAAAAACACGGGAAGCGATTCCCGGCCTATTGAAATGGTTGCTTTGCAGCCGTTTCTTAACTGAGAGGATTGCCCCATGGCACTCAGCGTTGAAGAAAAAGCCCAAATCGTAACTGACTACCAGCAAGCTGCTGGCGACACCGGTAGCCCGGAAGTGCAAGTTGCACTGCTGTCCGCCAACATCAATAAGCTGCAAGGCCACTTCAAGGCCAACGGTAAAGATCACCACAGCCGTCGTGGTCTTATCCGTATGGTTAACCAGCGTCGTAAGCTGCTGGACTACCTGAAGGGTAAGGACACCAGTCGTTACAGCGCCCTGATCGGTCGCCTGGGTCTGCGTCGCTAAGCAATGCTTACGCGTAGCTGACTGCCGAAGCTGGAAGTGGGGTTTACCCTGCTTCCAGCTTTTGCTTTTCTGCTTTGGCTGTTTTGGACGATAGCGGGTCCGATTCCCGTAACCGCCCACTCATTCTGTAAGACCCGTCTGTTCATATGCTGAACAACGGCTGCAAGAAACGCTTTCCCCAAGGGCAACAAAGAGAAGGAAAACACCGTGAACCCGGTAATCAAGAAGTTCCAGTTCGGTCAATCGACCGTTACCCTCGAGACAGGCCGTATCGCCCGTCAAGCCTCCGGCGCAGTACTGGTCACCGTTGACGACGACGTCGCCGTACTGGTCGCCGTAACCGGTGCCAAGACTGCTGACCCAAGCAAAGGCTTTTTCCCGCTGTCCGTGCACTACCAGGAAAAAACCTATGCAGCCGGCAAGATCCCCGGCGGTTTCTTCAAGCGTGAAGCCCGTCCTTCCGAGAAGGAAACCCTGACTTCGCGCCTGATCGACCGTCCGATCCGTCCGCTCTTCCCAGAAGGTTTCCAGAACGAAGTGCAGGTCATCTGCACCGTGATCTCCACCAGCAAGAAGACCGATCCGGACATCGCTGCGATGATCGGTACCTCGGCTGCGCTGGCCATCTCCGGCATCCCGTTCAACGGTCCGATCGGTGCTGCGCGCGTAGCCTTCCACCCGGAAACCGGCTACCTGCTGAACCCGACTTACGAGCAACTCAAGGCCTCCAGCCTGGACATGGTCGTAGCCGGCACTAAAGACGCCGTACTGATGGTTGAATCGGAAGCTAAAGAGCTGACCGAAGACCAGATGCTGGGCGCTGTACTGTTCGCCCATGACGAATTCCAGGTGGTGATCAACGCTGTTGCCGAGCTGGCTGCTGAAGCCGCCAAACCGACGTGGGACTGGCAGCCAAAAGCTGAGAACACTGCACTGCTGAACGCTATCCGTAGCGAGTTCGGCGAGGCGATCTCCCAGGCTTACACCATCACCGTCAAGCACGAGCGTTATGCCCGTCTGGGTGAGCTGCGCAATGAAATCGTTGCCAAGTTCTCCGGTGAAGAAGGCCAGCCTTCTGCTGCTGAAGTCAAAGACGCTTTCGGCGAAATCGAATACCGCACCGTGCGCGAGAACATCGTTAACGGCAAGCCGCGTATTGATGGCCGTGACACCCGCACTGTGCGTGGCCTGAACATCGAAGTCGGTGTACTGGACAAGACCCACGGTTCGGCACTGTTCACCCGTGGCGAAACTCAGGCTCTGGTGGTTGCCACCCTCGGTACCGCGCGCGACGCACAGCTGCTCGACACCCTGGAAGGCGAGAAGAAAGACCCCTTCATGCTGCACTACAACTTCCCGCCTTACTCGGTGGGCGAGTGTGGTCGCATGGGCGCTACCGGTCGCCGCGAAATCGGTCACGGTCGTCTGGCGCGTCGTTCGGTACAGGCGATGTTGCCTGCTGCTGACGTGTTCCCGTACACCATCCGTGTGGTTTCGGAAATCACCGAGTCCAACGGTTCCAGCTCCATGGCTTCGGTTTGCGGTGCATCCCTGGCGCTGATGGATGCCGGTGTGCCGATGAAGGCGCCGGTTGCTGGTATCGCCATGGGTCTGGTTAAAGAAGGCGAGAAATTCGCCGTTCTGACCGACATCCTCGGCGACGAAGATCATCTGGGCGACATGGACTTCAAAGTAGCCGGTACCGCCAATGGCGTTACTGCGCTGCAGATGGACATCAAGATCCAGGGCATCACCGAAGAGATCATGGAAATCGCCCTGAATCAGGCCCTGGAAGCACGCCTGAACATTCTCGGTCAGATGAACAAGATCATCGCAACCTCGCGCACCGAGTTGTCGGCTAACGCCCCAACCATGATCGCGATGAAGATCGACCAGGACAAGATTCGCGACGTGATCGGCAAAGGTGGTGCAACCATCCGCGCTATCTGCGAAGAAACCAAGGCGTCGATCGACATCGAAGACGACGGTTCGATCAAGATCTTCGGCGAAACCAAGGAAGCGGCCGAGGCTGCGCGTCAGCGCGTACTGGGCATCACCGCGGAAGCCGAGATCGGTAAGATCTACGTCGGCAAGGTTGAGCGCATCGTCGACTTCGGCGCATTCGTTAACATCTTGCCGGGCAAAGACGGTCTGGTGCACATCTCCATGCTGAGCGACGCTCGCGTTGAGAAAGTGACTGACATTCTGAAAGAAGGTCAGGAAGTTGAAGTACTGGTACTGGACGTGGACAACCGCGGCCGTATCAAGCTGTCGATCAAGGATGTAGCTGCTGCCAAGGCTTCGGGCGTTTAATCGCCGCGTTGCTAAACAGCAGAAAAGAGGGCCCTTCGGGGCCCTCTTTTTTTGCCTGTAGATAAAGCGTTTACCCTCGTCGCCTATAGAGGTCGCAGCTGTCGTGCAATATGCCTTGCTCGTTTGGCCCTAGCATGCAGATTGCACGAGGCAGGTTCATCTAATTTGTTTTTAAGCTATTGATATTTATAGATTATTTTATTTTAAGAAGGTTGGCATAGCGCTTGCGATAGTACTGGGGAGACTGCAGCTCGTAGTGGCTTGCAGATTGTTCAGTACACGCAGGAGGCATTATTTATGAAAAAGCCAATCAAGCATTTCGCAGTAACCGCCATGACCGCTACCGCGCTGGGTCTGTTGCTCGCCGGGCCGGTTATGGCTGCGGACACCCCGACCGTGCAACCAACCCTGCTGGCCGCCAGTGAGACGATGGATAAAGCAGAAGATGCGGTTTCCGACACCTGGATCACCAGTAAGGTGAAATCGACCTTCCTGGCCGACAGCAGCTTGAGTGGTATCGACATCAAGGTCGAAACCAATAAGGGCGTTGTTACGCTTTCCGGGGTTGTTGCCAGCTCTGCTGAACGTGATCTGGCCATTGCCAGGGCAGGTGAGATCAAAGGTGTGAGCGCTGTATCCGCCGAAGCGCTGAAAACCGCTCAGTAATCCATGGAAGCGTGCCAGGCGCTGCGATAGGCCTGGCAGCCACTCAACGACGAGGACAAGCAGATGAATGCTGACGTAATCAAAGGCAAGTGGAAGCAAATCAATGGTCGCATCAAGGAGCGTTGGGGCAACCTGACCGATGATGACCTGAATGTCGCCGAAGGTCATAGCGAGTACCTGGCCGGCAAGCTGCAAGAGCGTTACGGTTGGACCAAGGAAAAGGCTCAGGATGAGCTGCGCGATTTCAGCAGCAAGCTGTAATCAGGCGTAAAAAAGCCCCGCAGGCATAACCTGCGGGGCTTTTTTGTGGCTCTTATGGAAAGGCTTAGCTGCCGCGTTTACTTTCAACGCTCTTCAGGCGGCCACCTTCGAATCGCAGGTAGTAGTTCATGCCGTTACGCGGGCCATAGACCCACTCTTCGACGAGGAACTCGTTATTGCCGTGGGCATCCAGGGTGTAGCCCAGCATGTCGCGGGCAATCGGTTCGCCGCATTTGCTGGCGACCTCTGTGGTGCGGTCGCCGGTGCTGGCGATGCCCTTCTCACAGCGCAGGGTGCTGGCCTGGGCGCTGGTTGCCAGAAGCAGCAGGGAGAGGCTAAGTGCTATCCGTTGCATGGTGTAATGTCCCTATCGTTGGTTTGGTGAGTGTTAGGTGTTGCTAGTTGCCGCGTTTACTGTCGATCTTGATCAGTCGATTGCCTTGAAAGCGCAGAAATTGGTACATGCCGTTGCGCGGTCCGTATGACCATTCTTCGACCGCGACTTCATTGTAGAAACCGTATTCATCCAGCACTTCGCGGTAGCCGAGAAAGTCACGGCTCAGGGGTTCGCCGCATTTGCTGCTGACTTCACTAGTGGTGTCATCAAGGCTGACCAGCCCGCTGTCGCATCGCAGAGTCGATGAGGCCTGTGCACAGAAGGGCACAAGTAATAGCAGGGCGCTGATAAAAGCTTTCATCTATTAGCGACTACGACGGCGTTCGATGGCGCGCAGGCGCGTGCCTTCGAAGGTGAGAATACTGAGCATGCCGTTATCGGGGCCGTAGACCCATTCCTCGATCTGGTATTCGCGCCGTTCACTTGGCCCGAGCGAATAGCCGACCAGATCGCGGAAGGCTGGTTCGCCGCATTTCTGCAGCACCTCGAAGCGTCGGTCATCCAGGCTTACCAGTTGGCTGCCGCAGCGCAAGGTCTCAGCCTGAGCCAGAGACGACGCGCCCGTCAGGGCGAGGAGCAGCGTTGTAGCCAATGCACGCATATGACGGAGACCTTACTCGCTGCCGAGATGCAGGGTAGTGGCGACGCGGCCATTGGCGTCAGCCTGTGCCATGTTGACATCCAGCAGGTAAATACGTTCGTCGGCCAGGCCGCCGCGCTCGACCAGATAGCTCTTTATTTCTGCCGCTCGCGCCTGGGCCAGCTGACGCTGTAGCAGTTCACTTTGTGCCCAGGATTGCAGCACACCTTCGCGCATCTTCACGCTGCGCTCTTCGTCGGGCAGTTCGGCCCACTCGGCTGGCGGCTGCTGTTTGAGGCGGGTGCGGTAGATGCCTTCGAGCAGTACGGCTTTGTCGTCCTCATCCACCACCAGCTCACTGGCTTCGGCAGGTACATCCTCCCCACGGCGTTGCAGCATCTTGTACCAGGTGTTCTGGTATTCGCGCTCCAGGCGCGCAGCAGCCAGTGGTGGGCCGTCGCTGCTCTGCGCGCTCATGCCTTCGACTTCCAGGCGCAGGGTCGGACGCTCCTTCAGGGCGCTGGCCAGCGTGTCCAGCGCCTTCTGTGCGTCGCCGTCGAGCTCGCTGTCACCGGCATTGAAGCGCACGGTGCTGAGGTCAACTTCACTCCCGCCGCTGACCAGGCCGCCGATAAATTTGAACGGTGCCTGCGCGGCGCGCAGCACCAGGTTGCGCAGGGTTTGCCAGACGATGGGCATAACGCTGAACTGCGGGCTGTTGAGGTCGCCCTGCACGGGCAGCTGGATGCTGATATTGCCGTCGGTGTCTTTGAGCAGGGCAATGGCCAGGCGGATTGGCAGGTCCATGGCGTCCTTGCTGTCGACTTTTTCGCCCAGCTGCAGGTCTTCCAGCAGCAGTTTGTTTTCGGCGTTGAGCTGGCCTTTCTCGATCTGGTAATGCAGGTCGAGGTTGAGGCGGCCCTTGCGGATGCGGAAGCCGGCGAACTTGCCGGAGTAGGGCGTGAGGGTGGTCAGTTCGACATTCTTGAAGCTGGTGGCGATATCCAGGCTGTTCATCGGGTCGAACGGCGTCAGCTTGCCTTTGATGCTGACGGGCGCGTACTTGTCGACCTTGCCCTGAATATCGACGCTGGCGGTTTTCGGACTCTGGTTGTCGAGTGTGCCGATCTTGCCGTTGAGTTGCTGAATGGCCGTGGCGAAGTTAGGCGTCAGGCTGAAGTCGGCAAAGTTCGCCGAACCGTCCTTGATGCTGATACCGCCGATGCGCATCGGCAGCGGTTTACTCGCTGCAGCGGGTTTGGCGTTGGCCTCTGCCGGCTGTGGAATCATCAGATCGCTGATATTGGTGGTCAGGTCTTCATTGATGATAAAGCGCACATAAGGCTGCTGCAGTTTGATCTGCCCGATCACCAGGCCCTTGCCGTGTTGATAGTCGATTCCTTCCACCAGCACTTGCTGCCATTTGAGGAAGTCGCGGTCCTTTAGCGTGTCGAGAGTATGCAGCTGGTTGATCTCGGCTTGCCCGCCAATACTGAAGGCCAGCGGTTCCACGCTCTGCAGATCAACCGCCAGGTCGCTACCGAGCTTACCGCTGCGCAGTTCCAGACGCACGAAGGGGCTCAGGTAGGTCTGCGCCAGGCGCAGGTCGATATCGCGGGTGGCAACCTGCAGCTTGGCCGTGGTCGGGGTCAGTTGCACCTGGCCGTCGGCCTTGATCTGCCCGGTCTTGTTCACTCCTGTGTCGAGCTTGAGGCCGAAGGGTGAAGTGCCCAGGCTGTCAAAGTCGCTTAGGGAAACTCTGAAGAAGACTTCCTGATTTTGGCAAAATGCCCGGATTCCACCCGCCGAGTTTTCCAATGAAGCAGATGACCTTCGCCGACGCCGAGTATGCCGGTAAGCGCAAACAGACCCGCAAAGA
>NZ_JAAQXA010000068.1:0-1423 GCF_012985775.1 Pseudomonas sp. WS 5011 | reverse complement strand
CCGCCAGCCCAGCTAGACCGCCTGATGGAGCGGCAGAGGCCTGGTCATCGCCCGACGGCCATGGCGGCTGGCTGCTTCGGGGGCTTGCCTTGGGCAGGGCTGCAGCTTAGGTTGATGACATTGGGCTTTAGCCCGTCCCAGTGAGCGAAGCGAACGCTTTGAACCACTTGTTAGGCTGTATGCTTGAATAGTGATGGTGAAGGATGCTCTGAAGGTTAACGGCAACGAAGATGACCTGTAAGTAAACTGTGCGCAATAATTTTCGGAGTGATACACGGCTTAAGTTTTAGCTCCGTTTTTTGAATGACTCAAAAATTCAACATCGTTATCACGTAGAGCGAAAACCCAACGCTCCATGCCGCCTGCTTCACCTGCAGCAAATGACTTAACTTTCCCATGGATGTCGACTTGCCATATCCGGAGGATAAGGTCGCGATTATCACCCTCCGGCCAGTAGTTGCTGATAATTGCTAATTGTTCAGTTTCGATCCAGTTTTTTTGCCAGATATTTTCAAGTTCAAAATATCTGGTAAGAATGTTATCTCCAACTGTGTTCCACATTTGATTGAGCCTAACGTTTGGTTAAGGGGCTGGCTTCAGCCAGTCCCAGTGAGCGAAGCGAACGACTTGAACCACTTGTTAGCCGCTGTGGCGATGGATAACCGCAACCGAGCAAGCGACGCTGAATGTAACCAAGCGCAAGCCGATGGCCAACGTGCGAAACGTTGCCTGCGTTGCAGTTTGAAAATGACTTGCCGTTAGCGCCGCTGATGGGCCGAAAAAGCCTAAACAGAACGGCAGTAAGCAGCGCACATGAGCGCCAAAGAATGCTTTCAACTGAGCGTAAGAACAAAACCATTTCTGCATCCTTGCCGAACTAAAAAGAGCCAACAATCCAACGGCGGCTAACGTTTGGTTAAGGGGCGGGCTTTAGCCCGTCCCAGTGAGCGAAGCGAGCGTTTTGAACCATTTGTTAGGCGCGGACTTGAGCCGGGCGTTGCAAGTAGTTGCGCCACGATAGCCACCAGTGCTTTTGCTTTAAATGGCATCTTCATGCTGTTGTGCTCTTTCATGTGCTTTTTCTGCTCGGCAATTTTGGAGCGCCTCAGCGCCAGAACGGTGTCATGGCTGGTGTGCAAGGCAATTGCGGAACAAAGATTTTTGGCGCCGCCCGCGATTTCAAATACGCCAAATTCCTTTCATGAGAAACACACGGTTTTGAACTATTGATTCCGCGATTTTCCATGCGTCCGCAATCCTTTGCTTTGTGTGCCTAACGTTTGGTTAAGGGGCGGGCTTTAGCCCAATGTCATCAACCTAAGCTGCAGCCCTGCCCAAGGCAAGCCCCCGAAGCAGCCAGCCGCCATGGCCGTCGGGCGATGACCAGGCCTCTGCCGCTCCATCAGGCGGTCTAGCTGGGCTG
>NZ_JAAQXA010000067.1:0-1640 GCF_012985775.1 Pseudomonas sp. WS 5011 | reverse complement strand
AGCCCAATGTCATCAACCTAAGCTGCAGCCCTGCCCAAGGCAAGCCCCCGAAGCAGCCAGCCGCCATGGCCGTCGGGCGATGACCAGGCCTCTGCCGCTCCATCAGGCGGTCTAGCTGGGCTGGCGGTGATGTGATCATCGTCTGTACCGGCTGTCTAGGCGAGATTTCTCGTTCTCCGGACGAGCCTATGCCGACCGCTTGTGGCCAGCTTTTTTTTGCACGGAGGTTGGACGGTGGTGTTTCTTCAGCGCGTCGGTTTGTAGCCCTCACAACCTCGGCTGGCTGCGCGTTTGCGTTGGCGCGCAAAGCTACGGCCTGAGCGTACGGCACTGAGGCTTTTAGCCATCAAGGCCAGCACATTGCTCAGCCCCTGAGCACAGTGCCGCACCAGCAGCTCGACCAGGGTATTTTTGAGCCGTGACACGCCTTGGGTGAAGTTGACTTTCCATCGCAGCTTGCGGCCTTTGTGGCGCTGTTCGATGACCGGCTGTAGCAGGTGCTGCATCAACAGCGCCAGGTTCTTCAACAGTTGAGCGGCATGAAAGTCCTGCTTTACAGCGGTCACGCTGCGGCCGCTGAAGTTGTCCAGCGTCAGGGTTTGTTTGAGGCGACGGAAGTCGGTTTCGATGCCCCAGCGGCGGTGGTAAAGCTCGGCAAACACCTCAGCGGGAAAGGCTTCTCGATCCAGCAGCGAGGTCAGCAATACTTCGCTTTCGCCGTTGGCCAACTCGACCCGGATCAGTCTCAGCTCGATCTGGCTGGCAGGATCAACGCCAGCCTCGGAGCAGAACAGACGTGCTTCAGGATGGTTGGCCACGAAAAGCTGTGTGTCTTCAACTTGGCCAGAGTGTAGAAACGCTTTGACCTGGGCGTTATAGCCACAGGGCAGGCGCATCAGAAAGTGCCGCTGTTGCTGCGCGAACAGCGCGAATAACCAGTGCCCAGGGTAACCACGGTCAAACAGCGTCAGGCTGTCAGCCGGCAGGTGCTCAAGGTGCAGATGGGCACAGTCGCGCTCACCGACTGTCAGGGGCACGATCAGGCTATGCAAGGTTTGACCGTCAGCGACTTCGTAGAGTGTGGACAAGCGAGCCATGGGAAAGCCAGAGTGACTGCCAAAGAAGGTCGCCATGGTCGACTCCAGGGGTAAATGCACGGTCGAGCCATCCACCGCGAGCACCCTCAGCCCACGCCACTTCTGGCGCAGCCCGAAGCAGTCAATTTGTTGCTGCAGGAGGCGATTGAGACTTTCAAATACCTCGGGGTTGAGCTTTTTGCGCGCTTTGCAGAAGGCCTGCGCAGTGACCATTTGCGTCTCAGTCGACGCCTGATTGAGTACGCGATAGAACTGATCGAGTTCGGTTTGCAGGGCCGTGCGTGGCTGATTGAGCAGGAACAGGACGAGGTTCTTGAAGGTGAGCTGGCGTCGGCGGGTAAAGTCTTGAGGATTCTGGCGGTGGGCGGCGATGAAGGCGGGACAATCGAGCGGAATGGTTATTTTTTGTACAATTTTCAAGCCAGGGTTTGGCTGGCGGTGTCAAGCGATGCGGTATAGGTAGTCAAAAGGGCTTCTCCCATGCACTGATTTGAGCGCTAATTATATGATATTTATGGATAATTTCCAAAGTTGATGACATTG
>NZ_JAAQXA010000066.1:0-1654 GCF_012985775.1 Pseudomonas sp. WS 5011 | reverse complement strand
CCCGCCGCGTCAGGATAGTTGTCGTGTGAGTTGATTCGATGAGTCTTGGTCGGTGGGCGGAAGTGAGAGCCGTGTGGCGCGTTATTCGATAGAGCATCGGGAGTGGGTGGTGCGGCAGATGATGCCGCCCTTGAACCGGACGGTGCCGGAGCTGGTGGAAGCGACAGGCATTACTGATGCCACCCTGTATGCTTGGCGCAAACAGGCCAGAGCAGCGGGAGCAGTGGTGCCGGGAGATGGACAGCAGGCCGACCAGTGGTCGAGCCAGGACAAGTTTCGGGTGGTGCTGGAAAGCGCCAGCCTCAATGCGGCTGAGCTGGCGGAGTACTGCCGGCGCAAAGGCCTGTATGTCGAGCAGATCAACGCCTGGCGCGAAGCCTGCGAGCAGGCCAACAGCCTGGCTCAGCCGAGCAAGACCCGGCGCGAACGCGAAGAGGAAAAGGCCGCGAAGAAGCGTATCAAGCAGCTGGAGCGTGAACTGCGGCGCAAGGATGCGGCGCTGGCAGAAACCGCGGCTCTGCTGGTGTTGCGAAAAAAAGCCGAGGCGCTCTGGGGGAAGGACGAGGACGAATGATCAGCGCCCCGGATCGCCGTGAAACGCTGCAGTTGATCGAGGACGCCGTGGCGGCGGGAGCGCGGCGAGCGCAGGCCTGCGCCGAACTGGGCCTGTCGCTGCGCAGCCTACAGCGCTGGCAGCACTGCCCGGAGGATCGGCGTCCTTCGGCACAACGAGCTGAGCCGGCCAACAAGCTGACCCCGCAAGAGCGCCGCCGCGTGCTGGAGGTCGCCAACCAGCCCGAGTTTGCCAGCCTGCCGCCGCAGCAGATCGTGGCGCGGCTGGCCGATCAGGGCACCTGGCTGGCCTCGGAGTCGACCTTTTACCGGTTGCTGAAGGACGCCGAACAGCAGCATCCGCGCGGCCGTAGCCGCCCACCGGTGAAACGAGCGCTGACGACCCATGTGGCCGACGGCCCGAACCAGCTGTGGTGCTGGGATATCACCTGGCTGCCGACCACGGTCAAGGGCCGTTACTTCTACTGGTACATGATCAAGGACGTCTACAGCCGGAAGCTGGTGGCCAACGAGGTGCATGAAAGTGAAAGCGCCGAGCAGGCCGCCCAGCTGCTACGCCAGGCCTGCCTACGTGAACAGCGGGCAGGCCAGCCGCTGGTACTGCACTCGGACAACGGCAGCGCGATGAAGGGCTCGACCATGCTGGCGGCCATGCAGAACCTGGGTGTGATGCCCTCGTTCAGCCGCCCGCGGGTGAGCAATGACAACGCCTATGCCGAGGCCTTGTTCCGCACGGCGAAGTACTGCCCGCTGTGGCCGGAGCGGCCCTTCGACACGCTGGAGCAGGCCAGGAACTGGGTGAACAGCTTCGTGGCCTGGTACAACCATGAACATCGCCACAGCGCCCTGAAGTTCGTGACCCCGGCGCAGCGACATACTGGCCAGGCGGAAGAGTTGCTGCGCAAGCGTATCGAGCTGTACGAGGCGGCGCGTGCACGGCACCCGGAGCGCTGGAGCGGCAACATCAGGAACTGGGTGCTGGCACCAATCGTGTGCCTGAACCCGGAGCGGGAAGCGGTACTGCAGCAAACATCAAAGGCAGCGTGACACGCTCACGCGACAACTACCTTGAAAATCGCCG
>NZ_JAAQXA010000065.1:0-1714 GCF_012985775.1 Pseudomonas sp. WS 5011 | reverse complement strand
AGAGCTTCGATTTCAAATGCCCGATCGAAGTCATGGGAGAGGTGATGCAGGAAGCCTTGGCTATGCGGCATGATGCTCCGGCTTCAATTCAATAACCGTGTTGCACTCAGCTCCTGCAACCGCCCTGTCATATCCCTCGGCAATGTCTGTTGCGCTATGCATCGCTCACGCAGCACTTCCAAAGAATAGCTGGTTGAAGTCTTATGGGTTTAGTGGCTATGAATATCCCTTCTACGGCTTACCTAAGAGAATACATGTAGATAATGCAAAAGAGTTTAGATCAAAAAAATTATCCGATAGTTGTCGGTCGTATGGAATTGAATTGACATTTCGCCCTAGGGGCACACCACATAATGGGGCCCATATTGAACGATTGATTGGTACCCTTATGGGCAAGATTCATATCCTGCCTGGAACCACAATGTCATCGACTAAAGCTAAAGGTGATTATAAAAGTGAAAGGATGGCTTCGTTACTATTCTCTGAGTTTCGGGAATGGCTAATTAGGGAGGTGGAAATTTATCACAGCACAGAGCACTCTGCCTTAGGCTGCTCACCGCTCCATAAGTGGGAAGAGTATTATCAGAACAAAGATGGCAGCTTCTCTTATCCCTTACTAGTAGATGATCCGAAACGCTTGCTTATTGATTTCATGCCATCTAAGACGCGAGTAATAGGAAGGGCAGGGGTCAGGATACACAACATCGACTACTACACTAATACTTTGAAGCGCTTTGATATCGGCACAAAGTGCGTGGTGCGCTATGACCCTGATTCTCTGAAAAAAATATGGGTGCTTCCAGAGGGTGAAAAAAATTACATTGAACTAAGCTATGCTGACCTGCGACTCCCTGATACTACTCTATCCGAGTTTAAAAGCTTAAGGAAGAAGATTCGCGGCGAAAGCGCGCGAAGGGTACCAGCTGCAGAAGTCTTCAAGTTGATTGAGAAAAATGAACAACTTGTTAGTGCTGCGACTATGGCGAGTAAGCAAGCCCGTAAAACACGAGAGCGTAAAAAGTCTCGATTCGCCGATCCAGGGCATCCGTTGAATGGGCAGCGTCAAATTGAAAAGCACATTGAGTCGATAGACTACAGCGTTAATCCTGTCGCTTATACTCTGGAAGACTGAGGGTCGCCCCCTCCTGCTGAGGTGCTTGATGAAGACGTCAGTTAATTTTGACCATGTCGACCCAAAGTTTCGTGAGCACCTGCTCCTCAATGACCGTGAGCGTATCAGTAAGATATACAGGGATTGTTGGGTAAATTACCCGCAGGTGGTGGCGATCAGGGCAGGGGTACGCGCTATTTACGAAATGCCACCGAAGACTCAGGCGCAATGCATGTTGATTTGTGGCCGCCCAGGCATGGGAAAGACCAGCCTATTTAAGAAGATTGAGTCCGATATGGAATCACTCAGAAAAAGGCATATAGACTCTTATGGTTGTATTGCGTTCAGCCTGTCTCCCGACCCCAATCTCCATGGTTTTGAGGACAGCATTAGTGAGGCACTGGGTGTACCAATAGGTAAGATTCGGAACGGTCTGGTCCCCGAAGCATTCTGTCGGTTAGCACATTTGCGCAGAATGCGGATTCCACGGTCATCTGGCCACCCATTCCATGAGCATCTGACCACCGATTCCACGCTGATCCGGCCACCCATTCCACGCGCATCCGGCCACTGATTCCACGGCCATCCGGCCACTCAACCGGG
>NZ_JAAQXA010000064.1:0-1739 GCF_012985775.1 Pseudomonas sp. WS 5011 | reverse complement strand
GGTGCCCAAGGAACTGGACCATCTGCCGGTTCCTCCGTGACTGTTATCGAGGACAGCAGTCGCACGGCGCGCACGCTGCTGTAAGCCATTGATTCCCCTGGGGAAATATTCATAGGCTTCGCATAATTCGTAACGTTACGTTAATTCGGTTCTGGACAATGCTGTAAGCTCCAGGGCCGATTTAATGTAACGTTCATTATGCGACAGCCCGTTACCGTAATTATTCAACCCCACGCCATCGAACAGGCACGACTGTATGCAGCCGGTCGGAGTGATTCCGAGGCTGTACAGCATCTGCTTGAGGATTACCCTCGACTTGTTGGTGAGCTTCGGCAGCTCCGTCGCCGCGTTGCGCAGCTGGATGAGGAGGGCGCCGCTATGGATTCCCGTGTTGAAGCCCTGCAGCGTGCTTGTAGGGCTGTTCTCGATATTTAGCGCGTTACTTTAATTCCTTTATTCTCCATGTCAGTGTGCCTTTTGGGTCATCATCTGTGGCCTTTTGCATCCTAGCTCTCAGCTCTTCTGCTGCTTCTTTTGTCATTAGCTGGTCGTGCATCTCTTCTTGATATGCACCCTTTACCCAGCGTCCGTTGTGGCTTTTGTGTTGCAGTTCGAAGCGTGGCTTTGTGCTTTCTGCGCCTTTTTTTAGCGCCCTGTCTATCCAGTATTTTTTCTCTTTGTTCGCCTCGTCGAGCATTTTCAACATCTGCTCATACTCTTTTTCGGTAACGTTACTTTTCTCTTGTCTTACTTCGTGCTCAAGCTGGGCAATTTCTAGTTCTGTTACTTTGTTTTCAAGCTGGGCAATTTTTAGCCCCATATCTATGACTTGCGCCTGCAGGCCTTCCGCCCGCTTAAATTCAGCCCTTGCCATTTCACGCAGCTTTTCAACTTCTTCTGCCTTCGATTCCTTTTCGGTAACGTTACTTTTTAGGCGTTCGCGGTAGGCTTTCTGCTTCTGCGCTGGTGTTAGTGCTGCCCCAGTCGCTGGACGGCCACGCCCGCGCTTTGGCTGTTCCAGGTCAATCTCTAGTTTTTGCTTATCGTCTTGATCTTTCATTTTGAGACCATCCATCTTGGAATTTGCGGTCCAGCATTTTCAGGGCAGGGGAACGGCCTTCCTCTGTTTTGGTAGCAATTCTCCAAAAGCTCTAAGAGGCGTTTTTGTTCGTAGTAATAAATTCCGGCACCCATCGAGAAACCACCAATAAGGCCACGGCAATAGACTTCCTGCTGGCGTGGATCTGAATAGATCAATCCTGTTCTCAGGTCTGTTAGTTCGAGGAGGAGGAGCTGGAATGGGAATTTCATGGTGAATCTCCGTTTCGTTTGGCTTGGTGTAATTATAGTAACGTTACCAATAATAAGCTATCGGTAACGTTACCAATAATCGACCGCTCGTCGGATATTCGGTAACGCATTGCGCGTTACTCTAATTCGCCTTGGTTCTGACCAGCGCCACGCCCTGGCCGACCCCCTCACTGATTACCCGCTTTTCGCTCTCCGTGGAAATCGTTCTGACGCGTGCGGTACACCCGCACATTTGCGATCAGCGCGCAGCGGTGAGTGGCGAAGCCATGCTTTTTGGTTCTGCTGGATTCGCCGAAACGGCGTGGGGGTGCTGTAACACCCCCAATTTACCCCGGACTTCCATGATTTCAGGCTTTTTTGCAGTCCATCACCAGGCCGTTTCGGGAGCTATCCCCAGTCATGAATACTTCGCTAGCCGCCTGGCCCGC
>NZ_JAAQXA010000063.1:0-1957 GCF_012985775.1 Pseudomonas sp. WS 5011 | reverse complement strand
GCGAGCCGTTCGCTTAATCTGTTGAAAACCTAAGGCCCGGTGAAGTACAGGATATCCTCGTATTTCACTGGGCCTTTGGCTAATCCAAGGCGCATAGCCGGTGTTTTCTTGTCCTTACCGCCCTTCAGCACGTAGTTCTGTACCACTCGCAGGATATCGAGCAGCTTTTGAACCTGATTTGGGCTGTACGGCGCGTAACCACTCCAGACCCGTCCAGTATTCGATTGGGATGAAATGCCCCGTTCCAGGAGCGACTGACGCCGCCTAACTCGGTTGAAGTACGAATCGACACCGTGCAGGCTGGCTCTGTTGTAAAGCCAAGCTGCGTGATCAGGCTCAAGGTCACCTAGGTCGGTCAGATGGCATAAGGCCTTTTCAGGCTCGTTCATCGTTGCCAGCGGGTGAAACACCCAGCGATCCTTCCATTTTCCGATGAGCTTTGCCTCCTCGATACGCTGCTTGAGCAGCATCAAGACGGCCTCTCGCTTGTTCAAGCCGAGATTCTCTTTCATCACCTTGGCGATAGCCTTATTCGACTCATTGATCAGCCTGCGCTTCTGATCCACGGTCATCATCTTGTTGATCCTCACGTAAAAGGCATCGACTCGACGGGATTTGATTCCTTCTTGGAACGCTGCCAAGCATGCCGCCCGCATCCCCGAGTCCTGGTCGAGAAAGAACCTGAGCTTTTCGACACTGGCCAGCAGGTGACGCAAATACAGGAAGTGGCCGTACAGGGTGTACTCGGAATGAGTTTGCATGCCCCGATCCGGCAGCTTTTCGTCTTTGGTAGGCTCATCCGAGATTTCGACATCCTCTCGCTTCTCAGAGCTGGAGTAGGTCGCAGCGATATCACCTTCCAGGCTGCCAGATGCCTTGGATTTCTTCGATGCAGCCATGGAAGCTAAATAGTCAGAGGCCATCCAGAGCCTTGCATACTTACGGTGAGGAGTCGGCAGGTTGATGTCGGCGATCTGCTTGGCATCCTCCTCAATGGCCTCTGGATCAAGTCGAGGGTCGAAATTGAGATGCATGGCGAAAATGTACTGACTGGTGTTATCGGCTGACGCAACAGCCGAAACCACCGTGTTACGCCGATCATCACGCCGAGACCAGTTGATCACGTAATCCTGGCGATCCACGCTGATGTACAGGCGACGAATGGGCATATCAGGAAGTTTCGACTCCCGCTCACTGGCGAAGGCCAAACACTGCCGATGGATAAAGTCGATCTTGTCGTAGACCGTTTGCAGGGCGATTTCTTCAATTTCGGCAATCCTGCGCACTGGCACCTTGTTGACGATTAGCTTGAAGATGCTCTTGTTCTTGTGAGTCAGGCGCTGGCGGCTGGTTGATTTACTGGCAACGGAAAAGGTTTTGCCGCATGGCTTGCCATCTACCGTGCCTTTGCAGAGGTAACGTTGGCTGCCCGTACTGGTCACCCCAAATGCAGAGTAGAAGGCCTTACCGCTGGAGACTGGCATTGCATGATTGGAACAACCGTCAACCGGGCAGCAAGATTGCACCGTGGCTTCAACCAAGAAAGCCAACATCCGCTCTAGCTCTTCATGGATACCTTTGTTACTTTTCAGGGGAAAGCTTTCGTTGCAGCTATAGCAATAACCAACCGGCAAGCCTTTTCCTGAGGCTGCGATTCGGTATGGATTTTGGGAACGAGAAAGCTTGTCGCCTACTGGCGAACCAAAATTCGCGCAAATTGGATTTTTGCAGAAATTGACCTGAATGCCCTGATGGGCTGCGGGTGAGCGCTGCTTGCGAGCAGCTTGTGCACCATCTGCGTCAGCGAGGGGATTTTTCGCCTTGGCCGTATCCGCTGATTCGACTGCTTGGCCTTGGGAAGATTTCTTCCCCATGGCTGTCTCCTGAAAAGATGAGGTGCATAGCCTCATACAAGACCATGCACCTCAAAATTTCAACAGATTAAGCGAACGGCTCG
>NZ_JAAQXA010000062.1:0-2596 GCF_012985775.1 Pseudomonas sp. WS 5011 | reverse complement strand
TGCGGATTCCACGCCATTCGGACACTCAGCCCACGCTGATCCGGACACCTGTTCCACGATCATTCGGACAGGCAGTCGGAGCGCAGCGACGCAGGGCTGGCATTGTTAGTCTGAGGTGCCCGGCGTCGTCAATTTCTTCGCCCGTTTGCGCATCGATTCGCCCTTGAGGTTGATCCGGTAAGCGTTGTGCACCAGGCGGTCGAGGATGGCGTCGGCCAGGGTCGGGTCGCCGATCAGTTCGTGCCAGTTGTCCACCGGCATCTGACTGGTCACCAGGGTCGAGCGCTGGCCGTAACGGTCGTCCAGCAGCTCCAGCATGTCGCGCCGTTGTTCGGCAGTGAACGGGGCCAGCCCCCAGTCATCGAGGATCAGCAGATCGGTCTTGGCGTAGCTGCTCATCAGCTTGGCGAAGCGCCCGTCACCGTGGGCAAGGCCCAACTCTTCCAGCAGGCGCGGCAAGCGTAGGTAACGCACGCTGTAGCCGTCCCGGCATGCCTGGTGGGCCAGGGCGCAGGCCAGCCAGGTTTTGCCTACGCCGGTGGGGCCGCCGATGATCAGGTTGAGGCCGTCGCGCAGCCACTGGCCGCTGCGTAGCTGGAGGATCAGGGCCTTGTCCAGGCCGCGCGGGCTGCGGTAGTCGATGTCTTCGAGGCAGGCGTTGTGGCGCAGCCTGGCCTGGCGCAGGCGGCTGCTCAGGCGCTTGTCGTCGCGCTCAGTCAACTCACGGTCGACCAGCAGACCGAGGCGTTCCTCGAAGCTCAGGCTGTCGATGTCCGGGGTTTTCAGTTGCTCAGCGAGAGCCTTGAGCATGCCGTGCAGGCGCAGGGACTGGAGCTTGTCCAGGGTCGGGTGGGGCAGCATGGTGGGATTCCTTGGGGTCAGTGGTAGTAGCCGGGGCCACGCAGGTTGGCGTGGTCGTCCGGTAGCAGGGGCAGGCTCTGTTGCGCCAAGGGCAGGTTCTCCAGGCCCTGGCGCAGGATCGATTCGAGGCTCTTGTAGCTACAGGCCCCGAGGCTCAGGGCGCGTTGGCAGGCGGCTTCCAGCCGCTCTTCGCCATGCTGTTTGCCCAGACGCAGGATGCCCAGGCAGGCGCGGTAGCCATGCTGCGGATGGACGCGTCGTTCGAGGATGTGGCCGATCACGCCGGCGGTGTTCGGCCCGGTCTTCTCGGCCCAGTGGATCAGCCGTTGCGGCGTCCACTCGGCATGCTCGCGGTGGCTCTTGGGCATGTGCTCGGTCTGCGTGCTGTGCCGGCCCTTGTGCAGGGAGCGTATGTGGCTGGCCACCCGTTGGTTGGCGTGGAAGCACTCCACAGTGCGCGCCGTCAGGCGTACCTCCAGCTGCTTCTTCACCAGTTGGTAGGGCACCGAGTAGTAATGCCCGTCGACCTCGACGTGGTAGTCGATGTGCACCCGCGCCTTCTTCCACTCGGCATAGACGTAGGGCTGTTCCGGCAGCGAGCGCAGGGCCGGACGATCCAGGCTGTCGAAGGCCGTCTGGCGTGAGCCCGGCAGCTTCTTGAACGGGCGTTGGTTGAGCCGCTCCAGCAGCATGGCAATGGCCCGGTTGAGTTCGTCCAGGGAGAAGAACTGGCGGTTCCTCAGCGCGGCGAGGATCCAGCGCTCGACCACCTGCACGCCGACCTCGGCCTTGGCCTTATCGCGCGGCTTGCGCGCCCGCGCCGGCACTACCGCCACGCCATAGTGCTCGGCCAGGTCGAGGTAGCTGGGGTTGATGTCCGGCTCGTAGCGATGGGCCTTGCTCACCGCGCTGCGCAAGTTGTCCGGCACCACGATCTCCGGCACCCCACCGAGGAAGGCAAAGCAACGGGCGTGCGAGCCCAGCCAGTCCGGCAGCTGCTGCGACCAGGTGGCCTCGGCGAAGGTGTAGCTGGACGCGCCAAGCACCGCGACGAACACCTGCGCCTGGCGGATTTCGCCGCTGTGGCGGTCGATCACCGGCACCGTCTGCCCGGCGTAGTCGACGAACAGTTTCTCGCCGACGCGGTGCTCCTGACGCATCACCACGTCCAGCTTGCCCTGCCAGGCTCGGTAGTGCTCACAGAACCAGCTGTACTGAAAGCCCTGCGGCTGGCTCAGGCGGTACTCCTGCCAGAGCAGCGCCAGGGTTACGCCGGGGCGGCGCAGTTCGGCATGCACCCATGCCCAATCGGGTAAAGGCCGCTTCTCACTGGCAACCGCCGGGGCCGGCGGGAACAGTTGCTGCTCCAACTCGGCATCGGACAACGAACAGGGCCAACTGAGACCGCTGGCGGCAAAACGACAGAGGTAATCACCGGCACTGCTGTGGCCAGTACCCAGGCTGCGGGCGATCTTGCGCACGGACAGGCCGCAGTCGAACTTGAGGCGCAACACCTCTCGGATTTTACGCATGGATAAACGCTCCACGACGACCTCTCTGCTTCGAAAAAGAGGTCGATGGTAGTGAAGAAATCCTGCGTAGCTGCCTGCCTGAAAAGTGTCCGGATGGCCGTGAAATCGGTGTCCGGATGCTCGTGGAATGAGTGTCCGGATCAGCGTGGAATCACTGTCCGGATGTGCGTGGAATGGGTGTCCGAGTCAGCGTGGAATCCGCA